>NZ_CP060388.1:1510937-1813125 GCF_014280435.1 Sphingobium sp. KCTC 72723
CACCGTGGACATGCTGCAAGTAGCCGTTGGCGCGATCGCGACCGGCCCATCGCAACAGGAGATTGATGACGCGATCGCAGCGCGCCTGGCGAGTGTAACGCCGTTGACAGCCAACCCCACGGCGGCTGACTTCAACAGGTTTCTGGCGGCTATGGGCGGGCCTGTGGCCGTCATCCCGGAACCGTCCAATACCTCTCTGCCTACGATATCGGGAACGGCGCAGGAGGGCTTCACCCTTACCGCGACCCCCGGCGTTTGGGCCAATAGCCCGGCCAGCGTTTCCGGCGTCTGGTTTCGCGGCGGGACGGCAACGGCGCGGATTGGCCTGACTTATATCCAGGATAGTGCTGATATCGGTGCCACTATTTCCTATGTCGAAACAGCGATCAGCGCACAAACTGGCGCTGCCTTTGTAGCAAATTCTGCGCCTACTGCCGCTGTGATAGCCGCCACTGTCGCGCCTCCGGTTAGCACCGTCGCGCCAGTTGTCTCAGGCACCAACACGGTTGGCGCCACACTGACCACGACCACCGGCACTTTCAGCAATTCGCCGACGAGCTATGCTTACGAATGGCAGCGGGACGGCGCTCCCATCGCGGGCGCAACGGCTTCCACCTATGTGCAGGTCAGCGGTGACCTAGGTAAGTCCATCCGCTCGCGTGTCGTCGCCACCAATGCGGGCGGCGCGGTAGGCGTCGCATCCTCCAATGCAAAGATCGCAGTCAATGCGCTAGCGATTTCAGGCGCGTCCCCGGTTGCACAGATTAACGTGCCCTACAGCTTCACGCCAACCGTCACGGGCGGCAGTGGCACACGCACTTTCGCTCTGACCGGCACTGTCCCGACAGGCATGACGTTCAGCACCGCCACGGGAACGATCAGCGGCACGTCCGCCAGCGCAGGGACAACGACCGGGCTGACAATCACCGTGTCCGATCCCAGCGGCTCGCCATCCGCCGCGCTTGGCCCTTTCTCCATCGTCCGCAGCGCGGGCGGTTGGGATATCGGCCTTGCTCGCAAGCCCGCCTATGTCCCGGCATGGACGTGGCCCGCGAGCATCGCGGCGGGCAAGAGCAATGGCTCCATCCCGGCTGACGCTATCGAATATGAGACGGGCAATGCTGGCGGTGCCTTTGCATCGTTCGGCGCATGGATCGACGCCTGCAATGCTGCCGACAAGGCCGGGGCGATTCAGACCGATCTCACTTTCTCATCTTTCGGTGGAGCGCGCTACCTCAAGCGCGGGCTGTATGGCGCTGGCGCGTCCATGCCAAAGCTGAATTACACCGGTCGAACTACCGGCCATTCAAAGTCCTGCACTTTATTCGTCCATAGCGAGGATGTTGTCATCCGGGGCATCAACTTCGTCAACTGGCCGAACATTCTCGGCGTCACCTATCCCACCGTGGCTCTGGTTAAGAGCGGAGCGTTGGATAGCGCGCCCTACCACACGGGAACGGAGCCGACCTATGTCGCAGTAAACTCCGGAAGCACGCGCGGTATCACCGGCAACGGCCAGCTTTTCCCGGTTCGCCAGATCGGGACGATTGCGATAACGGGTTCGGTGTCGATTTCCGCGCTGAATGGCGTTCGCCAAATACCCGCGATCGACACGGCAGGCACCACGTCCGGCGAGAAGTTTCTTGACGCGGACTGGTATGCGACGTGCGAGACGGTCAATATATTCGCTGGCCAAGCCTGCACCACTCACAGTCAGGTTCGCGATGCGATCAATGCTGGAAGCGCGACCCACGGTTTCACCGCGTCGCTCAAGGCTGACGGCACTGTGCGCCTGTCCACCGTGGACAGCACGGTTCGCGTCTTTGACGAAATCAACGTAACGAAGACGGGTGCAGGGACCGTGGCGACCAACAACAGGACGCCAAAAGTTTCGATAGATCATTGCGCCTTCACCGACTGCGACCAGGGCTATTGCAGCGTCCTCGACGTTCTGGAACTCGGCATTGTCGATATCCACGCCAACGAATGCCCCGGCACATGGAACCTGTTGTCCGGCCTTGTCACGCGCTGGGAAGGGATACGGGCCGCAAATAACTACTGGCGCGACTGTATGCCATCGCGGGCGTTGGCCATCGGCCGCGCGACTAGCACGCTGCCATCAGGTTCGTCGCTCACCTGTCGCAATACGCTGCTTTATCTCGGCACCGATACGTCTGTGAAGATGCGCTATCACGGAGCCCAAGGCGGCAATATCATGCTGATCGAGAACAATGAGGTTCTCAATGTCGAAAGCACCAACAACAGCGACACTGTGAACTGCGCTGTTCTGGCCGACATTCGCAACAACTGGCAGGTGACGGCTAACGGGAAAATCGGTCGATTCGCCTATAACAAGGTTGTCCACCTGATCGGCACTGGCGGCGGCGATGACTGCAATGTCTTGTACGGCAAGCCGCGCGGGATAACCTGCATCGGTAACTATTTTAGCGACTTTGGTGCAGCCTATGTCGCCAATACTTCAACACAAAATGGCAGCGAAGCGGGGGCCATGTTGTGCAAGAACCCAGGCCCAACTTGAACAGTGCTTTTGGAAAAGGCATTTTTGTTCAATGACATGCACGCACCGGCGCGAGTGTTACCACTACATTTTTGGGTTTGGTTGAGCTTGCAGAGGCTCAGGTTCGCGGCGGCAGTTCGCTGATATTGGCCGGCAGCGCGATGCCGGTTGCCTTGAAGACATTCCCCACCTGGCCCGAAACGTGGGTGCGGGTGGTAATGACCTTGCCGTCCTTTTCGATGGTGGCTTCCTGAAGGCGATCGAGATCGTTGAGGAGCGGCTGCCATTCGGGCTGCAAGCCCTTTTCCTGACACAAGCGGGTCAGTTCCTTGGCCAGCGTCAGGGCCAGGAACGAGACAAACACATGGCCGCGGATAGCGGCATCGGACTGATGGAAGATGGGACGGGTATCGAAGCTCGCCTTGGCAACCCGGAACAGGGCCTCGACCTGAAGCAGGTCACGGTAGCGGATGACGGCCTGCAGCGGGGTGATCCGGGCATTGGTGCGCAGCACGCTGATGCCGTCGTAGCGCGCCTCGTCGGCAAGCTTTCCCATGTCGATCTCGAAGGTCTTGCCGCTGGCCTTGAGATAGCGGCGATAGGCTGAGTTACCGACCAGGGCCTTGTCGCCCTTCTTCAGCTGGGTTTGGAGGCCATCGATGATCGCTTGCCGGTCGGCCTTGTCCTTCCTTGCCTCAGCTTCGTTGAGCGTGACGACGTAGCGCTGGGCATCTGCGCCTTTGCCAACGCGCACTTCCTTGACCCACAGCTGGGTGTCTCCTGCCTGTCGCTCGAGGACCAGGGGCACCATCGGAGCAGTGTCGGCAAGCACGACATCGCGGATGACGTTGCTGGTGCGCTCTCGCGCACCCAGGATGTATTCCATCCCCAGCTCTTCAAGGGCGGCGATCGTACCGGCACTGATCATGCCGCGGTCGGCCACGACGCACGAGCGGGTTATCCCAAAGCGGGTACGCAGGCGCGTGACGATGGGCATGAGCACCTTCACGTCGGCCGTGTTGCCCGGGACCATCTCGGTGCAGATCGGACGCCCCTCGGCGTCGATCACCACGGCCAGGATCATCTGGGCAAGCTCGGGCCGGTGGTCCTTGGAATGACCACGCCGACCCAGCGTGTCGCCGCCTGCACCGTAGAACGAGAGCGACGTCGTATCCATGAACACCAGGCTGAGATCAGTGAACAGGTCCCGCCGGCGATCGAACAGCTTCTCCTCGATCACGTCCTTCACACAGCGAGGTGCCAATGCGCCTTCTGTCTTCTCCTCGATCTCCTCGCCGAGCCAGGCCATGGCGCGATAGAAGTGATGAAGGGCAAGATCCTCGCTGCCGTCGATGGCGTAGCTCTCCATCCAGTCCAGGCAGGCTCGGTCCGAGCCGGAGACAAACAGGCGGTGCAGTGTGGCGACAAACACGGCGCGCTCCACGGCAAAGCCGAACTGGCGGCCTTCCAGCACCTCTTCCATTACAGCATCGATGCCAAACCGCTGCCACAGGCGCCCGAACAGCAGCGGACCGCCTATCCGGCGGGCTGCGATCCGGCCTGCATCAATGTCAGACAGAATGACACTGCGTCCCGCGTGACGTGCGATCGAGGCGGCCAGCCTGTCGAGTTCGCCACTGGCGGCCAGCACATCCTTACGGCCCAGAGCCTTGATCGTGCGCTGGCGGACGGCTTTGCCCTCGCGCACGCTCTCGACCAGGTACAGATAGCGGTGCCCGCGCGCGACTCGTTCGACGACATACATAGGCAGGTTGTTACTGCCTGCACCCGTAAAAATAAACCAAGCCGCCAGTCACAGGCAAAATGTTGTTAGCACACCCGGTTTTGCCACCAAATCCACGCCCAGCAATATCAGATACTTACTAGCTCACGTTCTCTGCGTGTTCCGCTGGCACTGTTCAACTTGGGCCAGGAACATACAACGGCACCGTCGCGGGCATTGCGTCGGCTGGTGGCGTCGATTGCGAAGATCATATTTTCCGCGCGAACACGCTGATTGACGGCCCTGACGGCTGCTGCTGGATCAAGTCTGACGAAAACAAGCGCCCGGTCTATGTCGACCATAACCTGTTCGACGGCTGGGTGAACGCGAAGGGTGGCGTCGATCAGACGGCGGGCAATGAAAGCGGCCTGATCCGGGTCACGGCCAATCAATACGGTCCTGGGGTCAACAGCAACCGCTTCCGCCGTTGCGACCCGCGCACCTCGTCAAAGCGGGTCATCAACTTCTGGAACCTGTCAACGGTCGGCACCGTCGATGGCGCGCGCTGGTCAGTCGCCAACAACGAGTGGTGGAACGACATCACCGCCTATGCGGCAGACACCGATTTGGTGACTTACAACGGCTCGACGGCGAACAACTGGACCGCCAATCTTGTCACGGGCGGGGATAAGATACTGTCCAGCGAGGGGGTGGACACCGGCTATAAATGGCAGGTCCGCGTCGAAGGTGGCGCGGCGTTCCCCGGCAATCTTGCTGCTCCATCGGTGCCATATGGCTCGATCGACTTTCTGCAATCCTACGGCTTCATGGGGTAATTGGAATGGAAGATAGATTTTTAACAGTCGAAATGCTCTCCACCAATGACGCGGTCCCCGTTGATGGCGACAAATTTGCGTGGTTCGACATCAGCGCCGGAGCGTGGAAATATCTGACGAAGGCGGAATTTTTGGCGTTAATCGTCAGCGGTGTTGCGCCAAGCGTCCTTGAGCCACAAATCGTCCGAACGGCCGGCCATTACGTCCCGCCGCATCGAACCGGTTTCTCGAATGATGCGGCGGGAACAACTGACGTGGTCGATACCGCATATTTTCACTATTTCACCGCCGACTGCCCGCTCTCGGCGATCGCAGCGACTGTGAAAACGGCGGTTGCCGGGGTAACTGCAAAGATGGCGCTTTACCTCGCAGATGATGCCGGTCGCATGCCGAAAACACTGGTCGAGGGTTTTAACACGGGCGCAGATATGGGTGTGGCGGGGACAAAGGATTTTGCCCTGGCTACGCAGTTCGATCCCAAAGTCTCCGCGCGCCAGGGCTATTGGGTCGCGCTCGTGTCTAGCGGCGCATCGATCCGTAACGCCATGGCGCTCCACGCATCGGGCAACATCGTCGCCGATAGCAACGGGGTGGGCTCATCCAGTGCACTCGGTCGATTGATTGCGACGCTGTCTTACGCCACCGCATGGCCGGCAGACGCCTCGACGCTGACGTTTAGTGATACGGGCGCGGCTTTAACAGGTTCGCCTGGTACGGTGCTGGGCAAAGCGGTAAGGGTTTGATCAAGCCGTTATTAAAACACCAAGTAATCAGAAATGGTGGTGGCAAAATTTCCCTTCACGGAAAACAGATCCACATAACTATCGCCGCCACCATCGATGTCGATCAGACCATAGGTGTATCCGCCACGCTGTGTGACGTTTAGGAAGCCCTCGCTAAAGGCGTGCGCCGCGTCGGTTTCGAGAATGGCCGACAGGTCGATCTTGTCGCCTGCACCAAGGTCCGTAATCGTCGTCTTGGCTACCGCCTCAAAGACGAACTTATCCGCGCCTGACCCGCCCGTTGCTTCGGCGATCGTGCGCAACACCAGCGTGTCGTTGCCCTCGCCACCGCTTAAGGCCACCCGCTCGAATGAATCGGCAATCAGTGTGTCATTGCCCTTACCGCCTTCAGCTCGCTTGTAGGCCGTCAGGGTATCATTGCCAGCGCCTCCGACAAGGATGGAGTAGCCATAAACATTGTCGTCGCCGGACCCGAGATTTAGCTGCGGCGTCCATACCAACTCGTCATGACCGATCTCGGCAGAATAAAGACTACCAGCGCCGCCCGTGATACCCTGCTTAGCGTTCTCATAGGAAACGCGGCCATGGACCGTTGAGAACTCGAAATCGTCTTCACCGTCGAGCGTGGGCTTGATGATGCCATAAACTGAACTGATGACGTCCCGACCGGCACCATCGATCAGGGTCAGCGGAGCTTCGTTCTGGTCATCAAGTAGCAGCACGTCGTTACCGGAGCCGGCGTCGATCATGCCTAGCGCTGATCCACCCACAAAGTCATTGCCCGCTCCTAGCCGGGTGGTGACGCCGACTGCGCCCACGCCGAAAACAAAGCCGTCGTTAAACTCGGTCCCCGCACCTGATCCTGCATAGGTGAAGATGAAGGAGTAGGCATCCGACGCATCAGCAGATAGCAGATAGCCAGGGTCTCCATAGAACGGATTGCGTGCCGCATAGGGGCCATTTGCGGTTGGGTCAGGATCGCCGCCGCTCATTGCGAATTCCGGCTTGGCTATCGACGCGCCAGACCCGTTGACCCACCCATTGCTTGTGCGCTCGATCCCGGTCCAGAACGGGCCATAGGGGTTGAACTGGCTCGGGAATTCTTGGGCGAACGTATAGTCCGCGATGTCCTCGTTGACGATCACACCGCCAAAACGTGTCGTTAATGCCTTCGCTTGAGTGAAGGAAACCTCGTCCGAAATCCAGTTGAGCGCCATGCAAACATTCCCCGTACAAGTTGCCGCGACCAGCTGCTCGGTTTCCGAGTCGTGTTTTCTTGTAATTTAAGCGCGGAGATTCTCGAACAGCACGAATCAGAGGAGTGGTGATTTACCTTGTCAGGCGTCCTGTTTTAGGACAGCAGCGGCGCGCAGCGACGCTCAAATAGGTGACCCCGACGCCGCCAAGGGAACCTTCGCACACGAATACGCCGCCGGGATCGTAAATAATAAATCGTGGATGCGGTCGGCCGTCAAGTGCGCCAGACGGCAACCCCGGAGTCGCGCGGGGGGGGGGTGGCGACTCCGGGGCAGACCTGATTGTTGGATCAGGTTGTCCACCATATGCCGCGACATGGTTAACATTTGGTTGACGCCCCACCCCTAGCGACTCACCACCTGTTCGCGCTACGTTCCCCGCGTGGACAAGCATCAACGCATCATTATCGACCTGTCGCTCCAGATCCTGGAGGCGGCGGACAAGCGGTCATCTCGGGAGAAGGTCGGGACCACAGAGGTTCGTCTGGCCTTGCGCTGCCTGATGCCCCACTGCAAAGAACGCTGGCCGCTGGCTGCGTTCTGGAACGGGGCGATCGGTGAACAATCCGCTGGTAGGGCTGCGAGCACGACGGCAGCGCTCAACGGGATCAGGTTGCAGTTGAAGGCGGCGGTATAATTGACCGCGCCGCCCGCCGCAAATCATCCATCGCCCGGTCGAACACTTAGAGAGTAGGAAGACGACGGCCAAAGCTTAGCACCATGATGATCGAGTATTTCAACACGGCAATCGGGGCTGGAGGCTATCATACCCTCTGCCAATTCCTTGGCTTCGGATAATCTCCCGACAAATCTTTCACTCCCGATGAACTGATCGTTCTCGATGTGCACTATAGTCAAAAACATCGGATGCCCCCGCAATTGGGCGTAGGGTCGCGTCGGTAGATGATTCGGTCAAGTGGCGTTCGGGCTATCGGGCAGGAATGGGTGATCAGAAATCAATCCCCCGCCGCTCGCACTCACCAATGGCTATTTCTTCCCGTCGCGTAGGATGCTCATGGTCCGGCGCACTGAGCCAGATCGCCAGCACCTGCGCGTCTGATAGCATTGCCAGCTCTGCTTCAATATCCTCGTCCGTTGCCATGTCCGCTTCCCCTCAATGCTTGCTGAGCGGCCGCCCCACCCGATAGTCCATCAGCTGATCGACCCGCTCGCCAACGGCCTGCCATGTCCTTACCCCGTCCGCATCGCCATCTGTGGCAAGCTCGGCAATGCGAATGGCGACTTGCAGCGGGGCCTTCGCCTGATGCTGCTTGATCAGCTTCTGGGCGCAGGCCCACAGTTCCCAGTCAGTCGGCACGGCAGAGCCTCCGGTGTGGTTCCGCTGAAACTACCTGATTTTCGTGATTCTCTCACGGCTTTTCGGATCCACGGGCAGCGCGGAGACGGCGCACGCGATATTCGGTCGTTGCAACCGACCTGCCGTCCCCCTAAGTTCTATAAATGTTCTTCGAAGCCACATCTCTCGCTATTGTCGGCACAGACTTTCCGCAGCGAGGCGCCGCCCGCCAGGCGGAGATCACAGTGTGCCGACCAGGGGATAGGCTGAGCCTTCGCCGCGAGCGTGCGAACATAGGCGGCCAGCCTGCCGTTGGCGTCTATTCAGAGCGGGGCGTGCAGATCGGCTATGTGAGCCCGGTAGCGGCAGGCATGGTCGCGGGGCAGCTGGCAGTGACCCGCGCGATCTTCGTCAATGCCGACACCTTTGGTGCAGTAGCACGCTTCACATTTGACGGGTCGAAGCCCATCCTGCCCCAGCCGCATCAGAAGCCCAAACGGATGATCCCGGCTGGATATCCAGCCGATGAATATTGCGGCATCTTCCCGATTGTGAGGGGTGCAGCGGACGTGGCGCAGCGGACATGTTCCATTCCGACAATTCACCTAACCGATTGATATTGAATACGGCAACAAACGGAGAACCTGACGGAACAGTCGTTGAAAAAATAGGGTAAAATGCGGCCTTAAAATCCGCCTTCCCCTGGAAATGCGGGTTCAAGTCCCGCCGTCCGCACCATTTTTTTAAGTCTCAAGCGCCAGCGCAGGCATCCGCCCGCTTGGCTGTCCTCGCATTAAATCGGGCGGCCGTTCGACCTTGCGAACCCTGACGGGTTCGAAAACTCGCTTATATTCCTCACCAGCATCCATAACGGTATTTCCCGACATAAGCGCATCGCAGGTCTTTTGGACGCTCGCTGGATGGTTCAAGCCCTGCGCGAAGATTGTGCGCGGCCGATGGCCATTACTGAACCAACCCGCCCGCCATCCCTGCACCTGCCTGCCGGCGACTCAGCGCACTAAAAGGCCCATTTCCATGCGCCTTAATATAAATCAATATTCGATATTATAAATCAGACAGATTTTACAGATGCAGACAATAGCCACTAGCACAAATCCATGTGCTATTCGGCAAAAATGCTTCAAATCGAAATAGTCCTGCTCTCAAATGTTAACTCATGATTAACCGCGTTGACACTCCACATCGAAGTCTACAGACGAATTGTCGGGACGCATGACTTGGGGAACTATTCATGGCTGTTAGCGTTAAGCCTGTTGCAGGCGATGACTATCTGACTTTTTTCGAGAATGAGGCGATTGGCGCCAATCTGCTCGTCAACGATACCGCCGGGGCGAACGGCAATAAATTCTTGCGTTTCTTCGACAACATCAGTGTCGGCGCCAAGACCGCCGGGCAGACCACAGCAATTGCGGGCGATTATGGCACTTTCTTCGTCAAGGCGGACGGTTCGTTCACCTATGAGCTGAGCGCAGCATCAAAGGCTGGCTTCTTTGCCGGCATGACGCTGACCGAAAATCTGAGCTACAAGATTTCCGACGGCAGCGGCAACACGGATGTCGCCACGTTCAGCATGGACATCAAGGGCGTCACCGTAAAGCCGGTCGCCGTTGACGACAATTTCAGCTTCGCCGAAAATGACGTGATTGGCGGCAACGTGCTGACCAATGACATCGCCGGGGAAACGGGCGTGCTTTATCTGCGTTCCGTCGAAGGCACGGGCGTTGGGGCCAAGATTGCCGGTCAGGTTACGGATGTAGCCGGCGAATTTGGCGTTTTCCACTTCAAGGCTGACGGCAGCTTCACCTATGACCTGAATGCCACGGTCAAGGCCGGTCTGGACGCGGGCGAAACCGTCACCGAAAAGCTGGAATATTACAAGATTTCGGACGGCCAGGGCCATACCGATGTCGGCATTCTGACCGTCACCATCGACGGCGTAACTGATTCTTCGACCAAGACGCAGGTTTTGCTCGATTTTGAAGATTTTGACTTGTCGAGCAATACCGAAGCTACCGCTACCGCACCTTTGCCCGCGGATTATCACGGCTTTAGCCTCACCGGTCCCAGCGATCCGGTATATGTTGTGGATGAAGGGCTTTATCCAACTTCGGGCTATGCAGCAGGCTCGGTAAATCCTGGCGAGAATGTCGCCCTTGGATGGTTCGCGCGTAGTCCCATCGTCATCAAGCAGACCGATGGTGCCGATTTCGATTTCGACAGCATGTACCTTACCTCCGCGTGGGACAGCGCTCAGACCGTGCATCTGGAAGGCAAGCAGGACGGCGCTGTGCTTTACAGCCTGGACGTTGCAATTAACAATATTGCGGCCACCTTCGTCGATGTCGACTGGTCGGGGATCGACGAATTGACGATCTCCCACCCAGGTCAGCACATCGCCATGGACAATATTTCCCTGTTCGTCGGTGACGTGCCGCTGGTCTGATCTCGTCGGATCAACAGGATATGGCAAGGCTCGCTTCCGAAAGGGGGCGAGCCTTTCTTTTTTGAATTGGCAGGCATAGCCGGACGGTGCCGCAGTTGGGCAGTTGCCCGGAAATCGCGCAGCAAACCGACCCACCACGCCTTTCTACCAAATGACTGGATATTTCGCTGCGTTGCCGCAATGATGCGGGCATGGCCGGTGCGATCAATCCCAATAGTTTCAGCGACTCCCTCGTTATCCTTGGCGCAGCGGGGCTGGTTATTCCCGGTTTCGCAAGGTTTCGCATCAGCCCGGTGATCGGGTTCATTCTGGTCGGGCTGGCAGTGGGTCCGGCGGGCCTTGGTGCGCTGGTGGGGCAATATCCCTGGCTATATCATGTCACCATTTCCAACAGGGAAGCGATCGAGCCATTTGCCGAACTGGGCGTCATATTGCTGTTGTTTTCGATCGGTCTGGAACTGAGTTTCAAGCGGTTGTGGACGATGCGGACGCAGGTGTTCGGCATGGGCGCGGCCGAATTGCTGGGCAGCGGAGCGTTGATTGCGCTGGGCCTCTATCTGCTGGGGCAACCTTCGGCGGGTGCCGTGGGCCTGGGCCTGGCGCTGGCGCTGTCGTCCACTGCCGTCGTGCTGCCGATGGTCGGCACGCAAAGCACCGTGGGCAGAGCGGCTTTTTCGATGCTGCTGTTCGAGGATCTGGCGCTGGTGCCGATCATCTTCATGCTGGGTGCGCTGGCGCCCTCCGTAGCGGCCAGTCCCGATGGGGCATGGGGCGAAATGGCCAGCACATTGTTGCGCGGTGGCATTACCATCGGCGTGATGCTGGTGCTGGGGCGGGTGTTCCTGCCGCATATTTTCAGCCAGGCGGCGCGGACTAAAAGCCCCGAAGTCTTTCTGGCCGCCAGCCTGCTGGTCGTCATCGTTTCCAGCCTGGCGACGTCAATCGCGGGGCTTTCCCCCATCGTCGGCGCGCTGCTGGCGGGGTTGATGATCGCCGAGACGGATTATCATGGCGAAGTCGAGGTGATGACCGCGCCGTTCAAGGGGCTGGCGCTGGGCGTGTTCCTGATCACCGTGGGGATGAGCCTGGACATTCGCGTCATCCTGGCCAACTGGCCCAGCCTGTTGACGGCAGTGATGGGCGTGGTGCTGGCCAAGACGCTGGTGACGGCGGGGCTGCTCTATTTTTCCGGGGCGCGCAAGGGGGTGGCGCTGGAGGTCGGGGTGCTGATGTCCAGCCCGTCCGAAACGACGCTGATCGTGCTGTCCACGGCGGCGGCGGCGCAGTTGATCCTGCCATCGACCGCTGCCTTCTGGCAGATCGTGACTGCCATCGGCCTGACCATCACGCCGTTGCTGGCGCGGGTGGGCCATGATGTCGCCCGGCGGCTGGAAATGGGAAGCGGCGATGAATTGCCCGAACCCAAGCAGGAGCAGACGCAGGCAGCGGCCGTCGTGATCGGCTTTGGCCGGGTCGGGCGAATGGTGTGCGACCTGCTGACGACGCACAAGCAGCGTTTCATCGTCGTCGAATCCGATGCCGATGTCGTCGCGGAGGCGCGGCGCAATGGCTATCCGATCCTGTTCGGGGATGTGGCGCGCGTGGAGATGCTGGACAAACTGCGGCTGGGCCATGCCCGCGCGCTGATCCTGACGATGGACGATCCGGTTCTGTCGGTGCGGTTGACGAAGCGGGTGCGCGGATGGGTGCCGGATTTGCCGATCATCGCGCGGGCGCGCGATACCGATCATGCCGCGCAGCTTTACAAGGCGGGGGCGAGCGACGCCGTGCCGGAAACGCTGGAAAGCTCGCTGCAACTGGCGGAGACGGCGCTGGTCGACCTGGGCGTGGCGATGGGTCCGGTGATCGCGTCGATCCATCAGATGCGCGAGGATCTGCGCGTGGGCATCAAGGATGCGGCGCAGATGGAGACGGCGCCGAAATTGCGGCGGTTGCGGCCCGATGAGGTCGGCTGATTAGCCGATGAGCGCTTCGACCAGCGCCTTGACCTTTTTCTGGCGCCATTGCGGCAACGGGGCGATGAGCCAGTAGGACAGAGTCGTGGGGGTGGTATCGCCCACCTGACGCACGCGGCCCGACGCAAGGTCGGCCTGCGCCAGCAGCAGCGGCACGCTGGCCCGGCCAAAGCCATTGGCAGCCGCTTCGATCGCCAGCCCGCCATCGGCGACACGAATCACCGCAGGCTGATCGCCACCGGGGCAACCGGGCCATTCGATCCGCTGGTCCGGGCCGCCATCGGCCGCTTCGACAGTGACGAAGGCGGCCTCCCCCAGTTTCAGCCCTTCATGCTCCCCTGCCCCGTCGCCAAGACGCAGGGCAAGGTCGAGATTGGCTTCGGTGAAGTCGAGCATGTCGTCAGCCGACACCAGCGAGAATTTCAGGTCCGGCTTGCCAGCGGCATAAGCGGCGAGGCGCGGTTGCAGCCATTTGGCGGTGATGTCGCGCGGCGCGGCGATGGTGAGCGCGCTGCTGGACTGGCCCGCCTGCATCGCGCGGACGGCCTCCTCAAATTCCAGAAAGCCCGCGCGCAGGGCGTCCAGCCCGCCTTCGGTTTCGGGGGTGAGTTCCAGCCCCTTGGGCGTGCGGCGAAACAGGACGACGCCCAGCATATCTTCGAGCGCGCGAATCTGTTGCCCCACCGCAGCGGGGGTGACGGCCAGTTCGTCGGCTGCGCGAGTGAAGGACAGGTGCCGGGCCGCCGCGTCCAGCACGCGCAGGCCGTTGAGCGGCAAATGGGTGCGCTTCATTCGGCGACTGCCGGGGCGATGAGGGCGAAATGGGGAATGGCCACGTCGAATATTTCTCCGGCGGCACCGATCATCTGGTAGCTGCCCTTCATCGAGCCGGTCGGCGTGTTGAGCGGGCAGCCCGACACATAATCATAGCTTTTGCCCGGTTGCACCACCGGCTGTTCGCCGACCACGCCGTCACCATCGACGCGATGTTCGCCGCCGCGACCGTCGGTGATGATCCAGTGACGGGTGAGCAGTTGCACCGGCTGATCGCCCTGATTTTCAATACGAATATGATAGGCCCAGAACCAGCGCCCCCGGTCCGGCTCCGACTGTTCGGGCAGGAAAGAGACAGCGACATGGACAATGATGTCGCGTGTCGCGGCGTGGAAGGGAAACAGGGCGTTCATGACCGCAAGTGATGCGCTTGGCCGGTGCCTCCCGTCAACGCCCTATCGCGCTCAACGCCTGATCGAGGTCGGCGATCACGTCGTCGGCATCCTCCAGCCCGACGTTCAGGCGCAGCATATCCTCTGTGATGCCGACTTCCAGCCGCGCCGCTTCGGCCATGCCGAAATGGGTGGTGGAGGCAGGATGCGTCATCAGCGAGCGCGAGTCGCCGATATTGTTGCTGATGTCGACCAATTGCAGGCCGTTGAGCAAGCCATGCGCCTCCGCCCTGCGGCCGCCGACATAGAGCGAGAAGATCGGCCCGGCCATGTCCATCTGGCTCATGGCAAGGGCGTGCTGGGGATGGCTTTCAAGGCCCGGATAGAGGACTTTGGCGACGCGGGTTTCGAGGAAGGCAGCAACCTTGAGCGCATTTTCGCTCTGGCGGCGGATGCGCAGGTCGAGCGTTTCCAGCCCCTTCAACACCACCCAGGCATTGAAGGGCGACAGGGTCGGCCCGGTGTTGCGGTGAAAGGGCAGCAGGACATTGTCGATCCAGTCGCGGGTGCCGCAAATGGCGCCGGCGAGGACACGGCCCTGCCCGTCCATCATCTTGGTCGCGCTGTAGGCGACGACGTCCGCGCCAAATTCCATGGGCCGCTGAAGCGCGGGGGAGGCGAAAGCATTGTCGACGACAGTGGTGATGCCATGCGCCTTGGCGATCTTACAAACGGCTGCAATATCAACCACATCCATGGTGGGGTTCGCAGGTGTTTCGAAGAAGAATACTTTGGTATTGGGCTGAATCGCCGCTTCCCATGCGCCGGTTTCGCGGGCGTCGATAGTGGTCGTTTCGATGCCGAATTTGGGCAGCAACGTGTCGGTGAGCCAGCGGCAGGAACCAAAGGCTGCCTTGGCCGCGACGACATGATCGCCCGCCGACAATTGGCACAACAGAGCGGCGGTCATGGCAGCCATGCCGGTTGCAGTGGCGCGGCACGCTTCCGCGCCCTCCAGCAAGGCGATACGCTGTTCCAGCATCTCCACGGTCGGGTTTTGAAGCCGGGAATAGGTCATGCCCTGCTGATCGCCCGCGAAGCGCGCGGCGGCATCCTCCGCCCGGTCGTAGCTGTAGCCGCTGGTCAGGAACAGGGCTTCGGAGGTTTCGCCATATTCGCTGCGCGCGGTGCCACCCCGGATCGCCAGCGTCGCAGGCTTCCAGTTTTTGGTGATGTCCGGGTTCTGACCGCTTTTCCGCTTCATATCGTTTTCCGCATGTCCATTGTCACGCGCGGCGTTGCGCCGCCCAATATTTCCGCCATCTGGCTCATATCGCCATTACCGCCCGACAGGATAACCGCAACCTTCTTGCCCGCCATCGCGTCTTTTTCCTGGCAAAGGGCAGCGAGCGCGACGGCCCCTGCCCCTTCGGCCAGATTGTGGGTGTCCTGCCAATAATGGCGAATCGCGGCGGCGACTTCATCATCCGTGACGGAAACGAAACGGTCGGCGCGGGGGCCGAAATAGTCGAGCGCGGCCTGCACCGGGGTGCAGACGGCCACGCCATCGGCAAAGGTGTAGGCGGTGGGAGAGGCAAGGAGCTGCCCCGCCTCGAACGATCGCTTGGCCGCGTCGACATGCGCGGACACGACGCCGACGACCTTCGTTTTCAGGCCCAGCGCGTCGCGCGCGGCAATGGTGCCGCACAGGCCGGAGCCGCAGCCGACGGGAACGTAGACAGTGTCGAGGCCCGGCACCGCGTCGAACAGTTCAAGGCCGTAGCTGGCGACACCGCGCACCAGTTCGTCATGATAGGCCGGGACCATGAACAGCCCCTGTTCCGCCGACAGGTGCAGCGCGTGCGCCTTTGCGCTGTCGAAATCATGGCCATGTTCGATCAGGGTCGCGCCGAATGCGCGCATGGCGGCGTTCTTTTCCAGCGCATTGCCGTGGGGGACGACAATGGTGGCCCGAAGCCCGGCGGCGGTGGCAGCGCGGACCTGCGCCTGACCATGATTGCCGCGCGTGGCGGTGATGATGCCCGTGACATGCGGGTGAGTGCGGCGCAGCCAGTCGATATAGATGATCGCGCCGCGCACCTTGAACGCGCCGGTGGGCGTGTGATTTTCATGCTTCACCCAGACGTCGCAGCCGGTGCGGCGCGCGAGCAAGGGCCAGGCGAATTGCGGCGTCGGCGGCACCTGCGCATGGACCATGGCGGCGGCGGAACGGAGCGAGGCAAGCGGGAAATCTGTCATCGCCCGCCCCTATCGAAGCGGGGCGGGCGGCGACAGGACCGATGCGGCGGAACTGGACCGCTCAAGATTGCGTGGCGTGTTCCCGTGAGGGCGGGACTGGGTTCCCGCCTTCGCGGGAACACGGGCGTATCAATCAGAGTGCGGCGAGGACCGCGTCGCCCATTTCCACCGTGTTCATCGTGCCGCCAAGGTCGGGCGAGCGTGCGCCGTTCGCCAGTGCCTTTGCCACGGCGGCCTCGATCCGGTCGGCCTGTTCGGACAGGTTAAGCGAATAGCGCAGCATCATTGCGGCGGACAGGATGGTGGCCAACGGATTGGCCTTGCCCGTGCCGGTGATGTCGGGGGCGGAACCGTGGATGGGTTCATACAGCCCCTGCCCGCTGCCGTTGAGCGTCGCGGACGCCAGCATACCGATGGAGCCGACGCACATGCTGGCCTGATCCGACAATATGTCGCCGAACAGGTTGCCAGTGACGATGACGTCGAACTGGCCGGGGTTGCGGACCAGCTGCATCGCGGCATTGTCCACATACATATGGCTGAGCGCCACGTCCGGGTATTCGGCCGAGACTTCGATCACCACGTCGCGCCACAACTGGCTGGTTTCCAGCACATTGGCCTTGTCCACCGAGCAGAGCTTGCCGCGCCGGGCGCGGGCGGCCTGAAACCCGGCATGGGCGATGCGGCGCACTTCGGCTTCGTTGTAGGACATGATGTCATAGCCTTCGCGCAGGCCGTCGGTGGTGGTGCGGAAGCCTTTTTCGCCGAAATAGACGTCGCCATTGGTTTCGCGCACGATCAGCAGGTCGATCGCGCCGGCGACTTCGGGCTTCAATGCGGATTCGCCCGCCAGTTCGGGGAAAACCTTGGCCGGGCGCAGGTTGGAGAAAAGACCCAGTTCCTTGCGCAGGCCAAGGATCGCCTGTTCCGGGCGCAGATGGCGTTCGAGCGAGTCGCAATCGGGATCGCCCACTGCGCCGAACAATATGGCGTCGGCGCGCTTTGCAATGTCCAGCGTTTCGGGGGGCAGCGGATGGCCGACCGCCTTATAGGCTGCGCCGCCGACAAGGCCATGTTCATAGGTCAGGCCGTCAATCGCCAGCGCATCCAGCACCCGCTTCGCCTGATCGACGATTTCGGGACCAATGCCATCTCCGGGGAACAGGGCGATCAACATGAAGATACTCCTTGGAAACTGCTTGCCGCCCCTTATGGAAGCGGGCGCTGTCAGGCAACCGCCCTTTTCAGCCGGTCGACCAGCCTTTCGCGTGCGGCCAATATGTCGGCGCGCCAGTCGGTGAGGAGCGAGCGTTCGAGGAAGAAGCCGGTGAGGCGCAGACCGTCGATCACCTGCGCCCAATCGCCGCTGCCGCCATGGAGCAGGAAGGGCGGAAGCGGCAGGAGCAGGCTTTCATAGCCGAGCGCCCCGGCGCGGCTGACGGCGGCGGCGCTGCGGGGGCTGACGAAGGCGAGATCGTCGGCATCGCCCAGCGCGGCGCAGCGGCTGAGATCCAGGCCAAAGCCGAGTTCGGCGAGCAGCAGCAGTTCATAGCGCACCAGTGCGGCGGCCCATCCGCGTGCGGCAGGCGCGGCCTCCACTGCGCCCAGCACGCCGTCGAGCGCGGAATAGAGCGCGGGATAGGGCGTGCCTTCGGGTAGCGTCGCGGCGGTCAGGGCGCAGCTCCATTCGATGGCGGCGGCGGGTAAAGGCTCGGCGTGGAGCGGCGCGCGGCTATGAGACAGTTCGACGCTCAGCCCGGCCAGTTGATCCTCCGTCCGGGCGCGAAAGTCCGCCATGACGGCATTGCCCGCCAGCAGCACGGGACGCATCGCCCGCGACCGGCCGCCGCGCACATAGCCCGCGATCAGGCCGTGGTCGGGGGTGAGCAGCCGCGCGATCGCGCCATGTTCGCCATGGGCGCGCAGCGAGCAGACAAGGGCGGGCGTGGTGAGCGATGGCACGCCGCCGTCTTAGCGGGCCTTTCGCCGGGCCGCCACCGTCAGGCGGCGCGCAGTTCGCGCAGGACGGTGCGGACCGTTTCCTGCAATTCTTCCGACCGGCTGGACAGCGGGCTGGCGGCGGAGTCGGTCTGGTCCATTGCGCCCTGCGCCTCCACCAGTGCGCCGCTCAACGCTTCGGCCTGGGCCGCCGCATTGGCGATGTGGCGGGCCATTTCCTCGGTCGCGGCGGCGATTTCGCTGGTTGCGCGAATCTGGTCCGCGACTTCTTCGGCAATGGCGGTGGCGGAGCTGTCCATGGTTTCAGCGGAGCGCGCGGCAACGTCGATCGCGCCCGACACGCTGCGCGCGGCAAGGCGGATGTCCTCCAGATATTGGTCGATCTGGCGCGTGGCCTGAGCTGTCTGGGTCGCCAGGCTTTTCATTTCGGACGCGACCACCGCAAAGCCGCGCGCGTCGCCATGGGTGCGGGCCGCTTCGATGCCCGCGTTGAACGACAGGGTGCGGCTTTGCGCCGCGATTTCGGAAATCAGCGCGACGATGGTGCTGGCCGCATCGACGGTGGTGGCGAGCGCCGTCACTTCGGGCGTGAGCGCGCGCGTCGCTACTGCCCCCTGATGCGCGCTTTGACGGGTGCGACCCGCGCTGCTGCCGACCTGATTGATCGAGACGGCGAGCCGTTCGGTGTCCTGCGCCACGGCGCGCACGTCGCCTTCCGCCCTGGCATGGGCGGCGCGCAGGTCGGCGGAGCGGGCGGTGGTGCGATCGAGCAGGTCGAACAGCCATTGTTTGCTGGTCGACAATTGGCGGGACAATTGGCCAAGATCACCGACGACGGCGCCAAGCCGTGCCTCCAGCGCGTCGGCGACGAGGCGGCGGCGGTCGGCCGCTTCCTCTGCCCGGCGCGCGGATTCTTCCACCATGCGCTGACGGTCGGCGGCGATTTGCGCCTTTTCCAGTTCGGCAAGCGCCGCTTCGGCCCGCGCCTTGGCATCGTCCGCCACGATGCGCAGCGCGTCGCTGCGGGATTTTTCGGCAGCCTGCGCGCGGATCATCTGGTCCAGGCGATCGACGATCCAGAGCAGCATCGCCGTCTGCAACACCACGACCAGCGCATGGAGCAGCACGCGCGGCAGGTCGGTGGGGCTGGAAAAGACCCAGGCGGGATGGACATAGTTGAGAATGAGGTGATGCACCGCCGTGACGCCCGCCGCAGCGAGCAGCGCGCGCCGATCCAGCAGGGCCGTCAGCATCGCCAGCGCGGCGAAGAAGGTCATGTGCATGTCCATCTGCCACGGATGATCGCGCAGCAGGAACACATAGAGCGCGGGGAAAGTCATGGTCGTGACCGCCATCGCCATGCGCGCGGGGCCGCCGACGTCATGGCGCAGGACCGCAATCGTCGGCAACAGCGCCAATGCGGCAGCGGCCAGCGCCGCCAGCAGCGCGTCGGGCGATCCGGCCAGCGTCGCGACAAGGAACAGCGCGGGGACGTTCAGCCAGAACAGGCACATCAACATGCGCGCGCCGGACAGGCGGATCGCCCGCAGGGGATCGGTCGGGATCATGCCTATGCTTTCTCCATGGGGCCGCAAAATCGTTCGGGCGCAGCGAGCGGGATGATGGCGTGAGGCAGCAGTGCAGCCGCCAGTCGGCGGCGGTCGCCGCGCACGATGAGCGCGCCATTGGCGGACCGTCCGACCGGGAAGGCACCGGCGGCGATCGCCATTGCCGCGACGCCATGGTGCCGATGGGGACCGAAAGGTTGCAGCAGCATCGTCCCGCGCGCAGGCGGCAGGACCGTCAAGATACCAAGCAGGCAGAATGCGCCGAGCAATTGCGCGGACGCAATCAGATAAGTCCCTTTCACCACCGACGCTGCTCCTTTCATCGAGCAATATGTCTGAAAGGGAAGCTGTCAGGAAAAACTTAAGAGGAAATTAGCTTTGATCCATATTGCATGTTTCTCTGGTGCAACGACTTAACCGTGGAAATAATCATAGACTTGTTGCGCGACGGCGGTGGATACGCCGGGCGCCTTGGCGATATCTTCCAGAGCGGCGTCGCGGACCGCGCGGGCGGTGCCGAAGTGCATGAGCAGCGCTTTCTTGCGCGCGGGGCCGATGCCGGGGACTTCGTCCAGCGACGACACGGTGATGGCCTTGCTGCGTTTGGCACGGTGCGCGCCGATGGCGAAGCGGTGGGCTTCGTCGCGGAGGCGCTGGAGGTAGAAAAGGACTGGGTGGTTGAGCGGGAAGGTGATTTCGCGGCCATCCATCAGGTGGAATATCTCGCGGCCCTCCCGGCCATGATTTGGCCCCTTGGCCACGCCGATCATCGTGACGTCCTCTATGCCCATTTCCTCCAGCATAGTGCGGGCGGCCGATAGCTGGCCCTTGCCGCCGTCGATCAGGACGAGGTCGGGCCATTCGCCGCTGTCGCGATCGGGGTCTTCTTTCTGTGCGCGACCGAAGCGGCGTTCGAACATGTCGCGCATCATCGCGAAATCATCGTTCGAGATTTCGGGGTTCTTCATGTTGAACTTGCGATAGGCGTTCTTGCGAAACCCCTCCGGCCCGGCGACGACCATGGCACCGAGCGCATGGGCGCCCTGAATATGGCTGTTGTCGTAGATTTCGATGCGGTCGGGCGCACCATCCAGCCCGAAGGCTTCGACCATTTCGTCGATGATCTTGCCCTGGCTGGTGGTTTCGGCGAGGCGGCGGTCGAGCGCTTCGACAGCGTTGCGCTGCGCCTGCTTGATGAGGCGGGTGCGGTCGCCGCGCTGGGGAATTTCGATCCGCACCTTTGCGCCGATCCGTTCGCTCAATGCCTGCGTCATCAGCTCACATTCGGCGGGCGCGCGGTCGGACAGGATCAGGCGCGGGGGCGGCACTTCCTCGTAAAATTGCGCCATGAAGCTGGCCAGCACCTCATCCTCCGCCACGTCGGCGGTGTGGACCGGGAAGAAGCTACGATGGCCCCAATTCTGCCCGCCGCGAATGAAGAAGGCCTGGATGCACATCGCGCCATTCTTCGCCGCCAGTGCGAAAATGTCGGCGTCGCCCAATCCTTCGGCATTGATCGCCTGCGAACCCTGAATGAAGGTCAGCGCTTTCAGCCGGTCGCGGATGACCGCCGCCTGTTCGAAATCGAGCGATTCAGCGGCCTGTTCCATTGCGGTGCCGAGCTTTTTCTGGACGGCGGTGGACTTGCCACCCAGGAAATCCTGCGCGTCACGGACCAGTTCGGCATAGCCGTCCGGGTCGATGCGGTCGACGCAGGGGGCCGAGCAGCGCTTGATTTGATAGAGCAGGCAGGGGCGCGAGCGGTTGGCAAAGAAACTGTCGGTGCAGGAGCGCAGCAGGAAGAGTTTTTGCAGCGCATTGATGGTGCGCGTGACCGATCCGGCGCTGGCGAAGGGACCATAATAGCGCCCCTTCGCCTTGCGCGCGCCGCGATGTTTCTGAACGCGGGGGAAGGCGTGATCTTCCCGCAACAGGATGAAGGGGAAGCTTTTGTCGTCGCGCAGCAGGACGTTGTACGGCGGGCGATAGCGCTTGATCAGTTGCGCTTCCAGCAGCAGCGCTTCGGCTTCGCTGTTGGTGGTGACGATGGTCATGCTGCGCGTCTGAGCGACCATGCGTTGCAGGCGGCGGGGGAGCCGGTCGACCTGCGTGTAATTGGCGACGCGGTTCTTGAGCGCGCGCGCCTTTCCCACATAGAGAACGTCGCCGCGCGCGTCGTGCATCCGGTAGACGCCGGGCCGGATGGGCAGCGTCTGAAGCGTGGTGCGGATCGCTTCCACCCCCATGTCGATGTCCGGCTGGCTGCCGGTGACGGTGAAGCTGGCTTTGTCTTCGTTGAAGCGATCGGGGGATTGGGGGCCGGACATGGGGGAGAGATAGCGTGCCGGGCGGGGAGCGCAATGGGGCGTGTGGGGCGCGGAATGACTGTATTGGGAAATCCTCCCCTGCAAGGCCAGTGTTATCGCATATGGCCTTTCGTTATCCCTACAACGTCATCCTGAATTTATTTCAGGATCCATCATGCCCCAAAAGCCGCCGTTCGTGACGAGAAATGGATGCTGAAACGAGTTCAGCATGACGATTAAACGTAAGACTTGTTCATATGTGATAGTCCTGCCTGCAAGAGGGGGGATAGCCGCAGGCCAGGCCGGGAGTGTCGCGCTATCGAGAGGGTGACACCCCTCCGTCAACGCTTCGCGTCGCCATTTCCCCTTGCAGGGGAGGATTTTCGTGCCGCCAACGAAAAAGGGCCGGGATTGCGCCCGGCCCTTTTTTCATTGTCTCTGGCGCGGTGCGATCAGTTGATCGTACCCAGACGGCCGATCGCGCCATCGACCAGTGCCTTGTCCGCCTTCGCATCATGGCCCTGCGCGATCAGGACCGTAGCGGCCGTGGTTGCGGCGTTGACGGCGCGGGTGCGGATGGCGGCGACGGCGGTGCGTTCGGCAGCGCCGATCTTGTCCTCGGCCATTTTCTGGCGGCGGACGATCAGAGCTTCGGCGTTCACCTTTGCGTCGGCGATCAGCGTTTCGGCTTCATGCTCGGCGGACTTGCGCATGGCGTCGGCTTCACCGACCGCAGCGGCCAGTGTCGCTTCATATTCCGCCTTGAGCGCGTCGGCTTCGGCACGGAGCCGCGAGGCTTCGGCCAGTTGTTCGCGGATCTGCGCGATCCGGCCGTCCAGTACGCCGCCGATCAGGGCAGGCACTTTCTTGAACAGCAGGATGCCGATGAACACGGCCATGGCCAGGCTGACCCAGGCCGTGGCGTCCATGCCGACAGCTTGTGGGTCGGTATGCGGGGCCACGCCTTCATGCGCGACGGCGCCGACCGGCTCCAGCCCTTCGGCATGGATCGCCTGATCGAGCGTCGGGGGCGTTTCCGCCGAATGCTGTGCTGCTGCCTCAGCCATGGGCCAGTGCTGCCTTTACTGCGTTGCGGGCCGCATCGTCCGACGCTTCCACGCCGGAAATACGCGCCACCATGTCGCGCGCCGCGTCGGCGGCAACGGTTTCGATTTCTGCCAGAGCCGCGTCGGACGCGGCCTTGATACGGGCTTCGGCTTCGGCGATTTTGGCCGCGACCTGCGCATCGGCGATGGCGAGTTGCGCTTCGGATGCCTTGGCAGCGTCGCTCTTGGCTTTCGCCAGCGTCGCCTGGGCAGCGGTGCGGCTGGCCGTGTCGCGGACCCGATAGTCGGCCTCCGCTTCGTCGGCGCGGGCGAAAGCTGCCTTGGCAGCGTCCAGATCACCGGTGATCTTCGCGTCGCGCGCGTCCGCCGTGCCTTGAACCTTTGGCACCATGCCGAGGCCGATGACAAAGAAGACGAAGCCGAAGGTCAGCAGCAGCCAGAAAATCTGGCTGGAGTAGGTTTCGGCAATTTGCGCGATTTGAGGCATATCTATCCGTCCGATCAGGGCGCTGTCATGGGAGGAGAGCGGGCGGGACGACCATCGGCCGCCCTGCCCGCTCCACTAAATCAGGCCACGAACACCAGGATCATGGCGATAACGAACGCCAGCAGACCCAGAAGTTCCGCCGCAGCGAAACCGATGAACAGACGACCCTGCTGGCCATCAGCGGCACCCGGATTGCGCAGCGCGCCTTCGAGGAACGCGCTGAACACGTTGCCCACACCCAGGGCAGCGATGCCCGCACCGATGGCGGCCAGGCCAGCACCGAGCAGCTTTGCGGCTTCTGCGTCCATGTCGTAAACTCCTTCGTTAGAATAATGATAATGTTGACGAACTCAGGTAAAACTCAGTGCAGGTTTTCGGCATCGTTGAGATAGACCGAAGTCAGCAGCGCGAACACATAAGCCTGGATGACCGCGACCAGCATTTCCAGCGCGCTGATGCCGATCATCAGAATGAAGCTGGCGGTGCCGACGGTCAGGCCCAGAGCGGGCGAAGCGTTAGCGCTGTTGATGACGAAGCCCGCAAGCACCTTCAAGAGGACGTGTCCGGCGGTCATGGCGACGAACAATCGCAGACCCAGGCTGAACGGACGCACCATGAAGGAGACGAGTTCGATGAAGAAAAGCGGCACCACCATCGCGACGGGCGTGCCGTGCGGGATGAAGAGCGAGAAGAAGTGGAAGCCATGCTTGGCGAAACCGACGATCAGGACGATCGAGAAGCTCATGATCGCCAGCACGCCAGTGGCCGTGAAATGGCTGGTGAAGGTGAAAGGGTGAAGCCCGACCAGACCCAGCGGCAGCAGGCCCAGAAGGTTGGCCAGCAGGATGAACATGAACAGCGAAAAGACGTAGGGGATGTACTTCTTGCCACCCTCACCCACGTTGGAGATCAGCAGATTCTTGATGAAGCCGGTGAAATATTCCACCGCCATCTGCCAGCGACCGGGGACCAGTTCGCGCTTCATGCCGCCGATCACGAAGATCCACAGCACGACGGCGGCCAGCACCATATAGAGCGCGCTGTTGGTGAAGGCGATGTTGAAACCGCCAATCGACAGATGATCCGTACCGAACAGAGGTTCGATCGCAAACTGGTGCATCGGATCGATTTTGCCGGATTCTGCCACGCTGGACCCCTGTAACGTCTTTAATCGGACTAAGATAAAAGCGCCCCTATTGTGGAGGACGCTTCGTCGTCGTCAATCTGATGATGTTCCTGAACGCCGCCACGATACCAAGACCGAGGAACATAAGCAGGAGCCATGGGGATGTGCCAAGCAGCCGGTCAAGAACCCAGCCGATCAACGCACCACCGACAAGACCGCCGATCAGTTCCGCAAGAACCCTGTTGCCGAGGCGAGACCCATCGTCCGCCGCTTGCTCAGTAGCCCCCTGCCTGACCTTTTCGACATGTTCGGCGCGCGCGATCCGCTCCTCAAGAGACGTGATGCGCGCGTCCTCCCCCGCCGGGTCCTGTCCGGGTCCATCCGCAACCATGTTCATCCTCCATCCGGGTTTGACCCCATATGGCAGGCGGCATGGCGCTTGCGGCTGCACCCGTCAAGGCGCGGCCCGTTTAGAAAGGGGATTGCCGATAGTCAACCATGGTTGGGGCATAAGAATAGCCCCCCGGACGAAGGAACGAGAAAAGTCCGCCAGAAGGTAATTCAGCCAGCGTTCGCACAATAGGATGGCAGGGCGATGGCGTCGCCGCCCTTTGTCTGCCACGCGCCTGCGCCGATGCGATAGGCCTGACCCGGCTTTACCCGGCTGCTGAGCGTCTGGCACCCGGTGGCGGCGGCGACATCCTGCACCGTGACGCCGCGCTGGCTGGCAAGGTTGGTATAGGCGGCGCGGCGTTTGATGTTGATCGATTCGACTTCGGAACGCACGTCGGCGCTTACCGTCCCGGCGATGCCGAGATAGCCATCGGCCTGTTCGCCCACCGTCCCGGCCGCCATGGCGGCAGCGACGGGGCCGGTCTGCGCGCGCGCAGGCGCTGTCATGGCAAATCCGGTGGCCAGCGCGACGACGGCACCGGCGGCGAACAGGATCATCTTGCGTGTCATTGCGGGAACAACTCCGGGTTATTCTGAATAAGATCCTGCGCGTCGCGTTGCAGGCGCACGACCACTTCCTGCTGCACCTTGACGTTCAGGTTGATTTCGATCGGCCGGTCGGGCGCCTTCACCTGGATACAGCCACCCAGTGCGAAGAGGCTGAGGCCTGCGATGAGGATCGGTCTTTTTGTCATGGCTGCCCCTTTGTTGGCATCTTGTCGCTTTCCGCAGGCTGAACCGCAAGCCCCTGCGCAGCTTGCGCCCGCATCTTTTCCTGCGTCTGCTTGCCGATTTCGTCGCGGATGGTCTGGGTCGGGTCGATGAAGGATTGGGCGGTGCCGAGCAGTCCCCGGAACGGCGCGGAAATGCGGACGTTGAAAATGAAGGGCAGGCCGACGAAATTGCGCGCAAGGCCCGCCGGTGCGCCGCCGAGCTGGCCGCGATTGACGCCGTTGAACACGACGTTGGTGACCATTTCGCCGTCCAGCGCGCCATCCATCAGGATTGTCAGACATTTATATTGCAGGTCTTTGAGCGCGTCGAAGGCGATCCGCCCCATCACGCCGACCTGCTCGTTCGACACCGGACCGACATAGGACAGCACGCCCGACTGGCGGGTGGGGTCGCAGGGAATCGAGGGCAGTACGCCTTCGGGCATAATGAGTGCGGGCATCCCCTGTTGCCGGGCGACCAGCACGCCGCCCGCGACCCGCCCGCCCTGCGCGTTGAAGATCAGCGGCATGATGCCATCGAAGGTGCCGGTGGCGGAGATATTGTCCAGTTCCATCGCCTGAATGAAGGCGCCCGCATCCAGCCCGATGACGCGGAAAGTCATGTAACGGTCAACATCCGCGCTGAAATCCATGGTGGTGGGCAACAGGTCGAGCTTGCCGCCGGAGAAGGGCCAGCCGCCGCCCTCGATTCGCACCTTTTGCCCGGCCTCCAGGCGGTAGCGGACAGTGCCGTCGCGCACTCCCACGCCCGGATTGACCGATTTGATTCGCGCTTCCTGCCCCGGCGCGGTGACCATGCCGATCAGGTCGGTGAAACGGATTTCGCCCGACAGCCCCTGCACCGGGCCAAAGGCCGCAGCGAGATTCGCATTGTCGGTGCGGAAGGTGCCAGTGGACGTGACATTTGATCCGGTCCAGTCGATTCGCCCCTGCCCCGTCACTGTCGCAGCCACATTGGCGACGACGCCCTTGGCCAATTTGGTGACGTCTTCGGGTTGAAGCCTGGAATTGAACAGGAGGCCGGGGACGGCAAGGTCGGCATGGCCCCGGCCAGTCGAGAGTTGATGCGCGATGGTGGCCCGGGCCACGGTCGCGCCGTTGCCGGGCGCGGCGAGCGTGCCGGTGGCGGCGATGGCGCCGTCTTTCAGGGTCAGGGCGAAATCGGGGACGGCGAGTGGCTCGAACCGGGCTGGCCCTTGCGAATCGCGGACCGTCATGGCCGCGCTCAGGGACAGTGCGCCCCTGATGAAGCGCCAGTCGCCTGCACCATTTTCGACGATCAGCGGGACAGTGCCGATCTGGCCCCCTGCCCCGGCCAGTTTCCCGGCGAAACCCTGCGCCGTCATGCGCCCGTCGAGCGTGGCGGCGGACAGGCGCACGGGGGCGTCCTGCGGGCCAAGCGACAAGGCCGGGTTGGCGAGGCTGAAGCCCGTCCGGCCCAGCGCGATACGGGCATGGTCGGCGGTGAGGCGCAGCGGGCTGTCGCCATTGCGGCCAATGAGCGCGAGTTTCTGAATGTCTGCGCCGCCGCTGATGCCTTGGGCGTTCATGGCGAACAGAGCGCCGCCGTCGAGCGGGCAGAGCGTCTGGCGCGTCTGGCCAATGGCGAAGCTGCCATAACGGGCTTCTAGCAGGGAAAGCGGGACGCAGCGGCGGTTGATTGCCAGCGCGCCATTGGGAGCCAGCGTTCCTTCGACCGGCAGGCTGAGGCCGCGCAGGCGACCGTCGGGCAAGGGACCGTCCAACCGCAGCGACGTGGCGAATCGTGTTGCGCCGCCCCGGTCGGCGGTAAAACGGACAGGATCGAGCGCCAGCCGGGCGTCGCCCTCCACATAGGGCGCGACGAACAATTGCCCGCCAAAGCCGCCGCCGGGACGACGGGCGAGGCGCAGTGCCGCTTCGGGCAGGCCGCCGCCCTGCGTCGTGAGCGCGCCGTCGAGCGCCCAATCAAGCGCGGCCCCGGCGCGGCCGGGCCAGGCGAGAGTCATGCGGCCCTGTGGCGACAGGCCCGCCTGCGCGCCGCTACGCGCGGCAAAGCGGCTGTCGGTGAGGATCAGGCCACCGCTTGCCCCGCGTTGCGCGAAAGCGAAGCGCGTGTCGAAGCGGTTGTCGGTTCCGGCCTGACGCACGGCATCGGCGAGGCGCGCGGCGAGTGGGCCGACGGGCGTAGCCGCCGTCGATGTGCGCAGCGCGGCAAGCGGATCCCGCCCGGTCATGCGCAGATTGCGGCCTGATAGCTGCCCGTCGAAGGTCGCGTCCGCCCCTTTGATCGCCCATGCGCCCGACAGGTCGGCCTGTTCGACCAGCGCGCCATTGCCCGACAGGGTGCGCGCTGCGATGCGGGCGCGGCCCTGCGTCGTGGCGCTGGTGCCGTCGAAATCGATCCGGCCAGTCGGCGCGGCGAGCAGGACGCCGCCGGACCGGAGCGCGTCGCCGGTCAGGTCGGCATGGCCGGTCCAACGATCCAGCGCCTTGCCCAGCGTCAGGTCGATCGTGGCGGCGGGGGCCGCCAGCGTGGTCGCGCCCGCGCGGCAGGCAAGCGCCGTTGCGCGGGCGGGGCCGGTCAGATGGGGCTGCCCCTGACGCATGGCGATGTCGAACATTCCGGTCGGGCGGGTCAGGATGCACCCGGCGAGCGCCGCCTGCGGCATGGCGGCGGCGACATTACCCCGGAAGCCGGACGCGATATTGCCGGTGCCATCAATCTGCATCCCCAACGGTCCCGCGTCCGTGGACAGGCTGAGCCGTGCATCGGCGAGCGACAGGAAAATGTCGGGCAGGCTGAACGGTGCGGTGGAATCGGGGTCGCTGAATTTATCCAGTTCGCCCAGCGCCAGCACGCCGTCATGAAGCGATCCGCGCAGGCGCACGCCCCCGGCCCGGATCGCCGCGACCTGCGGCGTCAGGCCGGCAAAGGCGATGTCGACTTCCACCCAATGCGCCGTCAGGTCGGGCCGGGCGGGATTGCCCAGGACGATATTTTCGATACGCTGAGTGCGCAGGCCGAGATCGACCAGATCATAACTGGCCTGCACCCCACGCCGGTTGAGTTCGCGGCTGACGAAATTTTCCGCGATCGGCGCGCGTTGCGTCCACAACCCCGCCAGCACCAGCGCGAGCGAACCCGTGCCGACCCCCAGCCAGCGCAGCCAACCCCGGCGAACCGCCGTTTCGCCGTCCTGATCTTCCATGCCTATCGCCAACCCCGGCTCTTGTGCGACGTTACAGTCCGTAACGGGTGCATAACGTCTGAGGCTCCGTAAATATCCTTGCCGGGAAATTCCGCAACTTATAGCGTAGGATTGTAGCGTTCGGGGGGCCGCAACAGGGGATCAGCTTTGGCCGAACGGGATGCGAATATCACGCAGGATGGCGTGGGACACCGGGCGCGGTTGCGCGCGAAACTGGCGACAGGCGGCGGTGAGGCGCTGCATGACCATGAACTGATCGAATATCTGCTGGCGCTGGCGATTCCCCGGCGGGACACCAAGCCGCTGGCCAAGGCGCTGTTGCGCGAATTTGATGGCATCGGCGGATTGATGACGGCCGATTGGGAAGCGATCGGCCGGGTGCCGGGCATGGGCGACACCAGCATCGCGGCGATCAAGATAGTGCAGGCGACATTGCTGCGGATGTTGCGCAACGAAGTCGCCGCGCGGCCGGTGCTGGCCAGTTGGCAGGCGCTGCTCGACTATCTGCGCGCGGACATGGCGTTTCTGGGGGTGGAGCGCGTGCGCGTGCTGCATCTGAACGCGCGCAACATGCTGATCCGCGACGAGAATATGGGTGACGGGTCGATCGACCAGGCGGCCATCTATGTGCGGGAAGTGATCCGCCGGGCGATCGACCTTGGGTCAGCGGCGATCATATTGGTGCATAACCACCCCAGCGGATCGCCCGAACCCAGCCGTCAGGACATAGATGTGACGCGGCAGATCATCGAGGCCGGCAAGCGGCTGAACATCGGCGTGCATGACCATATCATCATCGGCGCGCAGGGGCATGTGAGTATGCGGGCGAAGGGGCTGTTGTGAGGCGCATGTGCCAAGCCCCCAGCCGTCATGCCAGTGGACGATGCCATCCCATATTTCTTCAGTGACAGCGATTTAGGCAGAGAGATCCCGGCATCCGCCGGGATGACGGGTGGAAGGTGCCGATTCCTCTGGCATTCAGCGTCGTTCGACTTTCGATGAGGCCGGGCGCCTGCCCTTCTCTCTCGAAAGAGAAGGATAGGCGCGCGGTTATTCCGTGAAGCCGAAGTTCAGGAATTCGGGGACGGGACCGTTCCAGCCTTCGTCCGGGCCGTCATCGTGACGGTCGTCGCGGCGCGCGCGGGCGGGGGCTTCCTGCCGGCGCGGGGCGGCGGCGGGACGTTCCTGACGATCTTCACGCGGGCGTTGCTGGCGCGACTGTTCCTCGCGCGGGGGATCGGCGCGGGGGCGTTCGGCGGCGGGGGCTTCTTCGCGCGTTTCCTGAGCGACAGGCTGGACGGCGGGCTGTTCCGCGACCGGCCGATCCGCAACCGGCTTTTCCGCGCGGGCAGCAGGCTTGCGGCCACGCGGCGCGCGGCGCGGTGCTTCTTCCGCAGGTGCAGCGGAGGCGACGACTTCGGCCGCGCCGACGACTTCGATCTTCGTGCCGATCAGCTTCTGGATATTGTCGATCGCTTCGGCGTCCGCTTCGGTGACGAAGGTGTAGGCGACGCCCGATGCGCCCGCGCGGCCGGTGCGGCCGATGCGGTGGACATAATCGTCCGGGTGCCAGGGCGCGTCATAGTTGAACACATGGCTGACGCCCTTGATGTCCAGCCCGCGCGCCGCGACGTCCGACGCGACGAGGATGTTGACGGTGCCGGCGCGGAAGCGTTCCAGTTCGGCGATGCGCGAACCCTGGTCGATGTCGCCGTGAATTTCGCCCGATCTGAAGCCGTCGCGTTGCAGGCTCTTGTTCAAGTCCCGCACCGTCGTCTTGCGGTTGCAGAAGATGACCGCGCTGGTGACGTCGGCTTCGCCCAGCATTTTGGACAGGACATCGCGCTTCTTGCGCGCTTCGACCTTCACCAGACGCTGGGTGATGTTGATCGAAGCGCTGGCGGGGCGCGCGACTTCGATCGATTTGGGGTTGGACAGGAATTTGTCGGCCAGCTTCTTGATGACCGGGGGCATCGTTGCCGAAAACAGCAAGGTCTGGCGCTGCGCGGGCAGCTTGGTACAGATTTCCTCGATGTCGGGGATGAAGCCCATGTCGAGCATCCGGTCGGCTTCGTCGATGACCAGCAGCGAACAGCCGTTGAGCATGATCTTGCCACGGCCGAACAGGTCCATCAGGCGGCCCGGCGTCGCGATCAGCACGTCCACGCCCTTTTCGAGCGCAGCCAGTTGATCACCCATGGAAACGCCGCCGATCAGCAGCGCCATGGAGAGTTTGTGATATTTGCCGTATTTCTCAAAATTCTCCGCCACTTGGGCCGCGAGTTCGCGGGTCGGCTCCAATATGAGCGAGCGCGGCATCCGTGCGCGGCTGCGGCCATGGGCGAGGATGTCGATCATCGGCAGCACGAAGCTGGCGGTCTTGCCCGTCCCTGTCTGGGCAATGCCGATGATGTCGCGCATCATCAGGACGGAAGGAATTGCCTGCGCCTGAATAGGGGTGGGCGTGTCATAACCGGATTCGGTTACGGCCCGCAGCAATTCGTCGGAAAGGCCGAGATCGGCAAAAGTCATTCAATGGTCCGGTACAGGAGGTTTTTCCGGCCCGCATCATAGCGAACGGAAATCCGCCGCGCATTGCGGAAATATTGGCCGCTTGTCAAGGAAATCGCGCCATTTACCGGTGCCGCATGATGGTTCAATCGTCTGGTTCGGCAGCGACCAGTCGCTTGAAGCTGTCGATGGCGCAACTGGTGCCGCTGCGCGCCTGCAATTCGTCGCGCCCCGAACAGAGCGACCCGTCGCTGTCGGGTTCCACATAAAAGCCTGAATAGAAGCCTGCCGCATCGCACCCCTTTTCCAGCCGGGCGCGATAGCGATGCTGGTCGGCCAGAATGAGATCGACGCCGTTATGCACCACGATGCTGGCGGCGCGGATGGAGCGCAGGGCAACGCAGCGCGGCCCCTTTTTCTCATCCCATGCCTGCCCCGAATCGGGCGTGATTCGGGCGGGCGCCTTCCCCTTGCGCACCGATGGGACGCGAATGATGACGCGCTGCTGAATCGATAATTGCGCCCATTGCACGGTTTCCCCGACAGGCGCAGCGAGCAAAGACATGGGCAACAGGACGGAATGGAACAAATCAGACCCCTTTTGGGAAAGGCACGCTATCGCGATATGGTTGAACCGTCGATGAATTCCGGGGCATAGGTGCGTCCCATGATCGGACAGGATAATATCGCGCGCTTTATGGCGCTGCTTGGCCCCAAGGGCGTCGTCACCGATCCCGAAGATATTGCGCCATGGACCAGCGACTGGCGCGGGCGCTTTCATGGGAAGGCGGCGGCGATCCTGTCGCCTGCCGATGTGCAGGAAGTGGCCGCGACCGTGGCGCTGGCGGCGGAACTGGGCATCGCATTGGTGCCACAGGGGGGCAATACGTCGATGGTGGGCGGGGCGACGCCGCCTGCCGACGGGTCGGCGCTGATCCTGTCGCTGCGGCGCATGAACCGGATCCGCAGCCTGTCGCCCGACGACAATCTGGCGATCTGTGAGGCAGGCGTAATCCTGAGCAACCTGCACGACGCAGCGGCAGCGGCAGAGCGGCGCTTTCCATTGAGCCTGGGGGCCAAGGGTTCAGCGACGATCGGCGGGCTGGTGTCGACCAATGCGGGCGGCACGCAGGTATTGCGCCATGGCACGATGCGCGCGCTGGTGGAGGGTATAGAGGCGGTGTTGCCTGACGGGCGCATCTTCAACGGATTGGATGCGCTGAAGAAGGACAATCGCGGTTACGACATCAAGCAATTGCTGATCGGCGCGGAAGGGACGCTGGGCGTGGTGACGGCAGCAGCATTGCGGCTGGTCCCCGCGATCGCCGCGCGGGCGGTCGGCTGGGTCGGTGTCGCTTCGCCTGCCGACGCACTGGCGCTGCTGCGGTTGGCGGAGGCGGAACTGGGCGACAGCGTCGAAGGGTTCGAGGTGATCGCGGACGAGACTTTGGGCTTCGTGCTGGGGCATATTCACGGCACGCGCAGCCCGATAGCCACGCGCACGCCCTGGCATGTGCTGATCGAAGTGGATCATGGCGACCTGCGCGATCCGGGGCCGGGCGAGCGGCTGGAGGGTGCGCTGGCGCTGGCGTTCGAACGGGGGATTGCGATCGACGCTGCGATTGCCGCGAACGAGGCGCAGGCCGAGGCGTTCTGGCGGATCCGCGAATCGCTGTCGGAATCGGAAAAGGCGCAGGGTCCGGCGCTGCAATATGACATCAGCGTGCCGGTGGCGCGGATGCCCGCCTTCATGATCGAGGCGGCGCAGGCAGCACAAGCGCGCTTCCCCGGCACCACGGCTTCGTCTTTCGGGCATCTGGGCGATGGCAACGTCCATTTCCACGTCCGCGCGCCCAAGGGGACCAGCGATGGTCCGGGCTGGATCGCCGATCAGGGGCAGGCGATCAATGCTTTCGTCCATGACGCGGTCGTGGCGGCGGGCGGCTCCATATCGGCCGAACATGGCATTGGTCAGATGAAGCGCGCCGAACTGGGACGGCTGGCGGAACCGGCGCGGATCGGCGCGATGCGCGCGATAAAGGCAGCGTTCGACCCGCATGGGCTGTTCAATCCGGGCAAGCTGATCCCCCTGCCCCACGAAACGACGCAGGGATAAGCGCACGAGCGAAAGCAATTGCCTAGCCCGCGCTAGGTCTTTATCGCCCTCATCCAGTTTTACGCCCGGCGGCGCGCATCTCAAGCACCGCTTCAATGACAGAATGGACCCCGGATCATGGCCAGCGCGCCCGCGAACAACCTGCCGATCTTTTACAACGACCTGCTGCCGCTCAGCAGCGTGGATCATATCGACTTCCGTAGCCGTGCGGTCGATTCCGCACCGTTTTTGACGACGCAGCACGCCATTCCGCTGACCATCGACGAATTTGTGACGGCGCAGCGGTTCGTGCCGATCATCTTTTCGGCGGGACAGGATTCGGTGCCGCTGGCGCTGATGGGCCTGAACGAAGGCGTCAACATCTTCGTCGATGACGAAGGCAAGCTGCGTGGCCCGGCCTATGTCCCGGCCTATGTCCGCCGTTATCCCTGGATGCTGGCCAAGCTGCGCCCCGATTCGGACGAATTGTCGCTGTGCTTTGACCCTACCAGCCCGGCGATCGGCACGTTCGAGGACGGCGAAGCGCTGTTTGCGGATGGCAAGCCGAGCGAGTTGACGCAGGGCGTGCTGAAATTCTGCGAGGATTTCGAGCAGGCAGCGGCCCGCACCGGCCAGTTCGTGCGCGAATTGCAGGAATTGGACCTGTTCATGGACGGCGAAGTGTCGATCCAGACGCCAATCGCCGACCAGCCCTTCGTCTATCGCGGTTTCCGCATGGTGAATGAGGAAAAGCTGCGCGAACTGCGCGGCGACCAGCTGCGCAAGATGAACCAGAGCGGCCTGCTGGCGCTGGTCTATGCGCATCTTTTCTCGCTCCAGCTGATGCGCGATATTTTCGAAGCGCAGGTCAGCCAGGGCAAGGGACCGATCGCCCTGCCCGCACAGCCGGCGGTCGAAGCTGCAAATGCCTGAATGAGAAATTGACCCGAAGCGGTTAAAATAATTGATGGATCGGGCATGGCACCCCCCTTGTCAGGCCAAGGTGCCTGCCCTATCTATCAATCATGCGATGCACCTGCCCCCCTTTCGGGTGTGTCGTATGGATGCCTCCTTCATTGGAGGTGTCTCCTCCCTGAACCTAGGCCACCCCGTGCATTGCATGGGGTGGTTTTTTATGGGCGGCGTGGGAACGGCAGTTTTGCTTGACGGGTGTATACCCGCTGCGTAGAGCGCACCCCCTGCCCTACCGACCGCCAACGCGGTCCTATGGCCCCTTCGTCTAGCGGTTAGGACGCGGCCCTCTCACGGCTGAAGCACGGGTTCGATTCCCGTAGGGGTCACCAAAATACTCTCCCGGAGAGTATCAGAATGTGATCTTCAAATCAGGATGTTGCACGCGCGCCCGGCCACGAGCATTGGATGCCTTGCCGTCCCGGACAGGCGCGCTTCGGGCGTGCTGGCAGCTATGTTTCCATGGATCGGTGAACGCTGGCGGCAGTTGGCGGACGACGGCGGGCGACGGCGTAGCCTTTGGCCTCGTCACGGTCGGTAGGCTCGAACGCTGACCAGAATCCGCTACTTTCCGGGGTTACGCCTTCCCTTTGTTCACTCGAAAGCCTATCTAGATGATGCCCAAAGAGGCGATAATAAAAGGATGAGAGGATGTTGAAGAACCCCCTGATGGGCGCGGCGCTGGCCACGCTTCTGCTACCGATGGCCGCAACTGCGCGGTCAGGCGGCAACGACATGCTGGTGACGGGCGAATATCGCGGCGAAACGCGCAGCATCACCGTAGCGCTGGCGGACCTGAACCTGCGTCACGATCGCGCCGTGGACCGCGCCGAGAGCCGCATACGCTATGCTCTCAAGCAGGTTTGCGACATCAACAGCGCGCGCGAACTCTACGAAAAGCGCGACTATAAGGCATGTTACGATCCAGCGATGGACAGCGCCAGAAGCGATCTGGACAAACGCATCGCAACTGCGCGCGCGACCTGAGCCTCAGCCTCCGAGCGGGGGGCCTGGCGGCATCGGGAAGCGCGAGCGCGGCCCCTTGCCCCAGGGCGAGGAGGAGGATTTGGGCGCATGGGCGACCGGGTCTTCCAGATATAGCGCGATGTCGCGCGCGGCCTGCCGGTAATGGGCCGTCGTGATCGGATCGGCATCCTTGCGTGTCTTTAGGTCGCCTGCAAGCTGGACGAGTCGTTCGGTGATATAGGCGCGTGCGTCGGCCGATGCTGTCGCGTCGCCACCCAGGATCATCATCGATTCCAGCGCCACCCGCTGCGTCACCCGGCGAAGCGCCTGTCCCTGCGCATCGGCGTCACGCGGCGCGCCCCAGCTGTGCGCCATCACCGCATCCACCATTTCGGGCAGCGTCAATGTGTCGGGCCTGCGCGCGGCCAAGGCAATCATCCGCGTCGCCCGCTTGCCCTCGAACAATGGTTCCAGCACCAGCGCCGACAGGATGCGCGCAGCTTTAAGCTGGTCGAACGCATCGTCGCTCGACAGATCTTCGAGATTATTGCCCGGATCGGGCGTCAACTGGGCCAGCAGTGTTTCGGGCAGAGTCAGGTTGGCCGGTTCGATCGCATCCATCAGCAGGCCCAGCACATCGCGTTGCAGGGTCGCAGGTACGAACTCGGTGGGCGGGATCGTCTCGCCCTTCACCACGATATTCTCATACAGGCCACCGACATATTTGAGGCCCGATTCTATCGCGTAGCGGTGGTGCAGATAGGCCATCCATAACCGCCCGTTGCGCAGCGACCCGATCGGTTCGCCGGGCGACAACATGTCGGGACCATAATGGGCGATCATGATCTTGCGGGCTGCCATCGCTTCAGTCAGATTTTCGGTCGGCGTCGCCCGGTCGTCATACCAGGTCCAGCGCGGATCGGTATCCGGCACATAGAGCAGTCCCTGCCCGCGCATGTCCGCGATCACCCCGTTCAGGCCCGCATTTTCCTGCGCAGCGGGAAAGACGCTGTAAGCATAGCGCGCCATCGCCATGTCATAGGCACCGATCTGCTTCTGGAAGGATTCGCTGATGTCCAGCTTGCCGTCGACCACCTTCACGCGGGGCGTTGGATATTCCATCACCGACGCCCGGTCGTTCAGGCTGGAGGCGAAATTATGCCCGAAACCGACAGCATGGCCCAATTCATGCGCCGTCAGCAGCGCCTGACGCAGCAGCACCATGTCGCGCTGGCCCGCAGGCATGTCGGTCATGGCACCGGGCGTCAGCAGGCTGGGGTCGGCCACCGTCACGCCGCTGCCATCGGCGGGCAACCCGGCCATATAGGCGTCCCAATAATTGCCGATCGTGCGGATGCGGTGGGTGTCCATCCGTGTCTTTGACCCGATGATCTCGCCCGTGCGCGGATCGCGATAGGTGCCGCCGCTCGAAAAACTCCGTTCGTCGCGGTTGATCCACAGGACATAGGCATAGCGTATGTCCATCGGGTCCATATCGACCGGCGCGTCCTCCGCGCGGATCGCATTGACGAACCCCGCCGCTTCGAACGCCTTGTTCCACCATAGCAGGCCAGCCTTCATCGCATGGCGGATCGGACCGGGAATGGCGGGATCGAAATAGAAGGTGATGGGCTTGACCGGCTCGCTCATCGCGGCGGACGGATCCTTCTTTTCCAATCGCCAGCGGGTGATCCACTCGGTTTCCGGGCCTTGACTGAACGGCCTGGAATAATCGTGGAACTTCATCGTGCTGACGCCGATGCGCGGATCGCCCGTGCGCGGGGTATAGCCCATGGGGGCGCGCAGGAAGCTGTGATGGATCCGCATCGTCATCGCGCGCGGTTCGGGCGTCGTGTTGCGGACCAGCGCGCCGGAGGCATCGCCCGTGAAAGTCGCTACCGTCTCGATCTCGCTATTGTCTGGAAAGGCTTTGGTCCGGGCAGGGTAGAAACTGCTGCGCGCGGCGTCGAACTTATATGTTCCCTGATTGGCACGCTTCAAAGTCGCTTCGATATTGGCGGCGTCGCGCATGAATAGCGTGGTGGCGTCCACCACCACCTTGCCCCCAGCGTCGGATTCGATCGGCAATGCCGCCAGAACCGAGGTCGGAAAGGATTCCGCAACGCCCAGCGCGTGAGCGCTATCGCCACCCAGCGAGCGGTAATCCTGATTGATTTCCGTGACCAGCACCTTGGCCCCGACCCGCTGGAAACGGATGACCGCGCTGTACATGACGCCCCGGTCCAGCGGCAACTCCACTGAGCCGCCGCCTGTCGCCGCCGAGACATAATAGAGAATGTCCTGATCGAAGGCCGAAATTTCCAGCAGCATCCGCCCCTTAGCTGCGTCCCAGCGCAGCGGAATGAAGCCGTCCATTTGGGTCGTCGCGGCGGCGTTGCTGGCCACTGCCGGTCCAGCCGGAGCCGCGCCAGCCGTGCCGCCGAGCGCGATCAGGGCCAGCGCCATCGCCCCGGCGGCGTGGACCGCTTGGCTGTGTGCGCGTGAAACTGAACGTGGACCCCTTGCAGCCATGTGCGACTCCCCCAGCCATGGGCGACCAGGATGATCCCCTGCATCTGTCAAACGCGCAACACACCGCAATCCGCTATCGCGATCCGACTGTCGGCCGTTCGAACAGGATTGGCACATTGGCGCGGCGCGCGACTTCGCGCAGGATGATGCTGCTCCTGATCTTCGCGACATGAGGCAGAGTCGACAATTCCTTTCGATAAATGGAATCATATTCGTCGAGCGAGCTGACATGGATCATCAGCATGAAGTCGGTGTCCCCCGACACGAAGCCGCAAAAGGAGACGGAAGGGCATTTGACCACCTCCTTTTCAAATTCGTTCAGGACATTTTCGGCTTGCGACACCAGTTCGATCATTACCATCACCACCCCGCTGAAACCCAGCGCGCGCAGGTTGAGACGGGCGGTATAGCCGTCGATCACGCCTGATTCCTCCATCATCCGCCGCCGCCGTGCGACCGCCGTGCTGGACAGGTTGATCTGTTCCCCCACCGACACGTCGGACGCGCGCCCATCCTCCGACAGTGCCTTGAGGATTCGATAATCAACGGAATCTAGGGAAGGATTGTTGGAATACATCAGGAATCCTTCATTTTTTGATGGATATTAAAAATCTCTTAGTAAAAATTGCGACAAATTAGCAGAAATCGCAACAGAATTTCTGTTAGTCTCGATGGTGCGCAAGAAATGGGCGAAGGGGCGATAGTGGATTGACGAAGCCGGCTTCGTTTCTGTCTGCGAGGGATTACCAACAAGAACCTTCGGGTCGCAAATAAGGCAATATAGACGTATAAAATATAATAATAACAATAATATATGGAAGAGGTGCGTGGAGGCCTGGGGGCAGTAGCAACAGGGGGGTCACACATGAACATCACGCAATCCGACCATATCGGTCACGCATCCAGCCGACGCGCGCGCCGGCTACTGGGAACGGCCTGCGCTGCAGCCCTGTGCGCAGCGTCGGCAATCGCCACGGCGCAGACCGCCGCGTCCCTGCCCGACGAGCAGGCGACCGCGCCCGACAGTTCGAGCGACATCACAGTCACCGGATCGCGCATCGTCCGCGACGGATATGACGCGCCGACGCCCGTCAGCATCATCAGCACCAAGGAGTTGAAGGCGGAAGCGCCGGCCAACATCTCCGATTTCGTCAACACCCTGCCTGCGGTGCGCGGCAGCGGCACGGCGGCCTCTTCCAACGGTTCGCTCAGCAACGGCGCGGCGGGCATCAACAGCGTCAACCTGCGCAATCTGGGCGCGAACCGCACGCTCGTGTTGTTCGACGGCCAACGCTCCGTCACATCCACCACGACCGGCCAGGTCGACGTGAACACATTCCCGCAGGCGTTGATCGAGCGAGTCGAAGTAGTGACCGGCGGCGCATCGTCCGCTTATGGTTCGGACGCCGTTTCGGGCGTGGTCAACTTCATCCTCAACCGCGACTTCACCGGCCTCAAGACCGAATATGAATATGGCGTCACCACCCGCGACGACGGCAAGAATTACAAGTTCAACGCGACCGGCGGGAAATCCTTTGCCGATGGCAAGGGGCATATCCTGGTATCGGGTGAATATTTCGAGCAGGCGGGGATCCAGTCGATCGATCGCGACTGGAACGACAACGGTTATTTCTTGGCCAACAACCCGGCCTATAGCGGCGCGCGCTGCACTGATGCGGCATCGCTCAATACGCCCTGCGTCCCCGAATATATCGTCGAGGCGGGCATCGGCACCGGCCAGTTCACACCCGGCGGCCTCATCAGCACAGGCCCGCTGCGCGGCACCTATTTCGGGTCGATCAACCCGACCACTGGCAAAGCGTCGGTCAACCAGCTCAATTTCGGTGCGACCAGCGGGCAGTGGATGATCGGCGGCGACACCGACATCACCACCAAGGGACATCGCGGCAGCGCGACGCTGTTGCCGTCGGAAAAGCGGCATAGCGCCTTTGGTCGCCTGAGCTATGAATTTTCGCCGTTGATCGAAATATTCGGCCAGTTTTCCTACAGCCGCTATAACGGCCAGAGCTTCTATCAGCAGACCCCGACCGTTGGCGTCGCCATCCAGCGCGACAACGCCTTCTTGCCTGACAGCGTAAGAGCGGCGATGGTCGCCAACAACCTGACGTCGGTCCAGATCGGCACCAGCCACATCTTCCTGCCGCCGCAGGGCAGCGACAATACGCGGCAGGTGTTCCGTTATGTCGCGGGCGGACGCGGCGAATTTTCGGTCGCGTCGAGCGACTGGACCTGGGACGCCTATTATCAGCTTGGCAAGACCAAGACGAGCGAACTGCTGACGAACGCATGGAACATCGCGCGCATGGCAAGCGCCACCGATGCGGTCGTCGCGGCGGCGGGCAATAACGGCGGCTATGCCCCCGGAACGATCGTCTGCCGCATCAATGTGGATGCCAATGCGAACAATAATGATCGAAGCTGCGTCCCGCTCAACCGCATCGGCACCAATGGCGCATCGGCGGCGGCGATCGACTATGTGCTGTACAACGGTCTCCAGCCGCTGCGTAAGCAAGACCTCAAGCAGGAAGTGGCGGCGATCAATTTTTCGACCAACAATCTGCTCGACCTGTGGGCCGGGCCGATCTCGATCGCGTTCGGCGGCGAATATCGCAAGGAATCGGTGACCGGATCGGTCGATAGCCTGTTCCAGCCGATCGTATCGAACGGGGTCACGACTGGCACCTGGATCTATGGCAATTATCTGCCCACGATCGGCCGATACAATGTGAAGGAAGCCTATCTCGAAACCATCGTCCCGATATTCCGGGGCATGGATTTCAACGGCGCGTTTCGCATGACCGATTATTCGACGTCGGGCAGCGTCAACACCTGGAAAGCGGGCCTGACCTGGCAGCCGATGGACGACATCAAGTTCCGTGGCACGGTGTCCCGCGACATTCGCGCGCCCAATCTGAGCGAATTGTTCGCACCCGGCACCGGGCGTACCAACACGGTCAACGTCCCCAGTGGCGCGACGGTGCGCGCGGACCAGTTCAACGAATCCACCGTCGGCAACCCCACCCTGCAACCCGAAATCGCCAAGACCTATGGCGCGGGCGTCGTGTTGACGCCCACCTTCCTGCCGGGCTTCGCCATGTCGGTGGATTATTATAATATCAAGATCGACGGGTCGATCTCCTCCCTGGTGGCGCAGACGCTGGTGGATCAATGCTATCTGCAAAATATTGCGCTGGCCTGTACCGCCATATCGACCAGCGGCGGGCGGGGCGTCGTCACCCCAGGGCTGGCCATCACCAGCATCGAAATCAAGCCGACCAACTTTGTGACCGAAAAAACCAGCGGCATCGACATCGAAGCCAGCTATCGCAGGCAGGTCGGTCCCGGCAACATGACGCTGCGCGCGCTAGTCAGCAAGGCGTTCGAACTGAAACTGGACAATGGCGTCACCGCAACGACGGACGCGGCCGGCCAGAACACTGGCGGCCTGCCCGACTGGACCTATCGCTTCACCGCCGGATACGACATGGACGCAGGCTTTAGCATCCAGGGCGTTGCGCGCGGCGTGTCCAGCGGCGTGTACAACAATAATTATGTCGTCTGCGACACCGCCTGCCCGCTTTCGACCGCCGACAATCGCACGATCAACCTGAACAAGATCAAGGGCGCTTTCTACTTCGACCTTAACGCGAGCTATAATTTCGAAATGGGCGGATCGAAGACGCAATTGTTCCTGTCGGTCCGCAACATATTCGACAAGGATCCGGTGCTGGTCGGCATCGGCCCGACGGGCAACAACACGCCCGCTTATCCGCAGACAAACCGCGCCCTCTACGACGTTTTGGGCCGCGTGTTCCGCATGGGCGTGCGCCTGTCCATCTGACCTGCCTCTTGCGGTCGGCGGCCCGCGCCGTCGACCGTACCAAATACATAATCCGTCCGTTCGGGAGATATTCGTGATGCTGAAATCCGCCGCCCCATCGCTGCCCGGCAAGTCGATTGCTGCCCTGCTGGTTTCGACCATGCTCGTCACCGTCGCCCTGCCCGCCGCCGCCAAGGCACCCGCCGCGCTGAAGAAGGAAGTCGCGACCGCGATCGACGGGGAAGCCAAGCTGGTGCAGGAAATGGTCGATAGCGTCTTCAGCTTCGCCGAACCGGGCTTTCAGGAATTCAAGACAGCCGATTATCTGACCGCCATTCTGGAAAAAAATGGCTTCACCATTACCAAGGGCGTGGCGGGCATCCCGTCGGCCTGGACGGCAACCTGGGGCACAGGTGGTCCACTCGTCGCACTAGGCTCGGACGTGGACGGGTTGCTAGGCCTTTCCCAATATCCCGGATCGCCCACGCTCAAGCCGATGGTCGCAGGTGCGCCGGGCCATGGCGAAGGGCATAATTCGGGTATGCCGCTCATCGTGGCCGCCGCCATCGCGACCAAGAATGTGATGGAAAAGCGCGGGATCAAGGGTCGCCTGATGCTGTGGCCGGGCGTTGCGGAGGAATTGCTGGCGACCAAGGCCTTTTACGTCCGCGCAGGCCTGTTCAAGGATGTCGACGCCTCCATCTTCACGCATGTCGGTTCGGGCTTCAGCACCGGCTATGGCGAGATGGGCAATAACGGGATGGTGTCGGTCGAATATAATTTCCACGGCAAGACATCGCACGCCGCTGGCGCTCCCTGGGCCGGGCGGAGCGCCCTTGACGGCGTCGAACTGATGGACATCGCCTGGAACATGCGCCGCGAGCATCTGCCCATCACCCAGCGTTCGCATTATGTCATCACCAATGGCGGGGGCCAGCCCAACATCGTGCCGGGCGAGGCCACCGTCTGGTATTATTTCCGCGAACAGACCTTCGATTCGATCCGCAAGCTCTACGAAACCGGCAGCGAGATCGCAGACGCGGCGGCCAAGGCGACCGGCACCACCGTCACCCGCCGCATCCTGGGCTATGCCGCGCCCAATTTCGGCAACAAGCCGTTGGCCGAGGCGGCCTATGCCAATATCCAGATGGTCGGGATGCCCAAATGGACCGCGCAGGACCAGGCCTTCGCCAAGGCGGCGCAGGAGGCCAACAAGTTGGAGATCAAGCCGCTGGAGGACAAGGTCAGCGCACTTTCCACACCCGAATCGCGCGGCAAATCGAACGGCGGCGGGTCCGATGACATTGGCGACATCATGTGGACGGTGCCGACCATCACCATCCGTTTTCCGTCCAACATTCCGAGCATGATCGGCCATAATGTCACGTCGGCGATCGCGATGGCGACGCCCATCGCGCACAAGGGCGCGGTCGCGGGGGCCAAGGCAGTGGCCATGACCGTCCTCGACATCATGACAACGCCGACATTGGTGAGCGAAGCCAAGGCCTATTTCACCAACGTCCAGACCAAGGACCAGAAATATGACCCGGTGCTGACGGCAGAAGACAAGCCGGCCATCCACCTGAACAAGGAAATCATGGACCGGATGCGGCCGGAGCTGGAGAAATATTATTATGATCCCGCCAAATATAGCAGCTATCTGGAACAGTTGGGCATCGCCTATCCCAATACGGATATTGGTGTCGCGAAATAACCGCACCTGCATAAAGCCCTGCATCCATACTCATCTTCGGAGCGCCCATGCCCGCCCCATCGCGTCATAATATCCTGTCCACGATCGGCCTGTTGCTGGCCGCCTCCAGCCTGTCGCTGAGCATCCCGGCCATGGCCAAGGCACCCGCCGCGCTCAAGACGGAAGTCGCGACCGCGATCGACGAAGAGGCCAAGCTGGTGCAGGAAATGGTAGATAGCGTCTTCAGCTTTGCCGAACCGGGCTTTCAGGAAGTAAGGACTTCGGCATATTTGACCGCCATCCTCGAACGGAACGGTTTCACCGTTACGCGCGGCGTCGCGGGCATCCCGACGGCGTGGACCGCGACCTGGGGCACGGGCGGCCCGCTGGTGGCACTGGGATCGGACATTGACGGGCTGCTTGGCCTGTCCCAGACGCCAGGATCGGCGGTCATCAAGCCGATGGTCGCGGGCGCACCGGGGCATGGCGAGGGGCATAATTCGGGTATGCCGCTCATCATCGCCGCCGCCATCGCCACCAAGAATGTGATGGAAAAGCATGGGATAAAGGGACGGCTGATGCTGTGGCCCGGCGTTGCGGAGGAATTGCTGGCGACCAAGGCCTTCTATGTGCGCGAAGGGCTGTTCAAGGATGTCGACGCCTCCATCTTCACCCATGTCAATGCAGGTTTCGGCACGGGTTGGGGCGATCTGGGCCTGACCGGCATGGTTTCTGTTCAATATGATTTCCACGGCAAGACTGCCCATGGTGCCGCGCCATGGAATGGCCGCAGCGCGCTCGATGGAGTCGAATGGATGAACGCCGCATGGAATTTCCGGCGCGAGCATCTGCCGCTAACCCAGCGGTCGCATTATGTAATCACCAACGGCGGGGGCCAGCCCAACATCGTGCCGGGCGAAGCGAGCGTGTGGTATTATTTCCGTGACAAGGATTTCGCTTCGGTCCGCAAGCTGTACGAAACCGGCAACGAGATTTCGGAGGCTGCGGCCAAGGCGACCGGCACCACCGTCACCCGCCGCCTGCTGGGCTATGCCGCGCCCAATTTCGGGAACAAGCCAATGGCCGAAGCCGCCTATGCCAATATCGAAATGGTTGGGATGCCCCAGTGGAGCGAGGCGGATCAGGCCTTCGCAAAAGCGGTACAACAGGCCAACGGCTTCACGCTCAAGCCCCTGGACAGCAAGGTAACCCCCCTTTCGACCCCTGAAACACGCGGCGGCGCGAGCTTTGGCGGGTCCGACGATATCGGCGACATCATGTGGACCGTGCCCACCATCACCATTGGCTATCCATCCAACATTCCCAATACGATCGGACATCATGTGACCGCCGCGATGGCGATGGCGACCCCGATTGCGCATAAGGGCGCTGTCGCAGGCGCAAAAGCGGTAGCCATGACCGTCCTCGACCTCATGACCACGCCCACACTGATCAGCGCGGCCAAGGCCTATTTCACCAATGTGCAGACCAAGGACTTGAAATATGATCCTGTCGTCACTGCGCAGGACAAACCCGCCATCCATTTGAACAAGGAAGTGATGGAACAGTTGCGCCCGAAGATGGAGCAATATTATTACGACCCCGCAAAATATGGCAGCTATCTTGAGCAGTTGGGTATCGCCTATCCCGATACGAGAACCACTGGCGCGAAATAACGAATCAGGTGCGCGAAGAAATTCGTTGCCGAGGATTCGCAGAGGAGGCAGGAACGCTATAACGATGCTGTTCGGTTTGTGGGGATTTAGGATGCCCAATTTACCGGAGATGTGATTCACATTCTGGATGGGCCGCCTTATCTATATTGCGCGACATTATCAAGCCGCGCGATGTCAATTCGACCCATATGGACCCGATGGACAGATGGCATTCATGGTGGCGTCAAAATCATGCATCGAGTAAATGTCGATGTAAAATCCTTATCTTGCGATGACTGCCGGGCGCCCGCAGGTCACTACCTTCGCTTCTCATAAGGTGTCGAGGCCCGGTGCCGATCCCGCCGCAATTCCAACATTGCCCAGCCGATACCCAAGCCTGAACAGCGCGGCGATCTGTTTGCGTGTTTTGTCCTGTCGCGTCGCGGGATCGGGGTCGTTTGACCTGTAAAAGTTCATGCAGCAAAAGCAGGCATTTATGATAATGACTTGCAATATAGGACCATGGCGTTATGGGAGCAGTCCAATTTTATGGGGGTTCCGCCATGTCTGCCATTCTCTCGCTCCTCGCCGCTGCGGCTGCTGCCGCCCCGGCGGATGCTGCCGCTGATCCTTCTGGTGCCGATGTCATCATCGTGACGGGGCAGCGCACCGAAGGGCAGGACGGCTATGCTGTCAAAAAGCAGACCACCACGATGCGCGTTCCCCTGTCGCTGCGCGAAACGCCACAATCGGTCAGCACCGTCACGCGCGCGCAGATCGAGGATTTCAAGCTCAACGACATCAACGACCTGCTAAAGACGGTGCCGGGCGTGCAGGTGCAACCCAACGACACCGACCGAGTGTCCTATTCGGCGCGCGGGTTCGACATTCAGACGTTCCAGATCGACGGCGTCGGCCTGCCCTTCGCATTCGGTATCCAGACCGGGTCGATCGACACGGGCGTTTACGACCATATCGACGTGGTGAAGGGCGCGCCCGGCCTGCTTTCGTCCACCGGCAATCCGTCCGCCGTGGTCAACTTCATCCGCAAGCGCCCGACCACGACGTTCCAGGCTTCGGCCAACGCCCAATATGGATCGTTTAACGACCTGCGCATCGACGGCGACGTGTCGGTGCCGCTGACCAGCGACGGTTCGGTGCGTGCGCGCGCCGTGGGGGTGTTCGTCGACAAGGACAGCTATCTGGATCGCTATCACCTGCGCCGCTGGACCGGCTATGGCATTGTCGAGGCCGATATCGGTCCCGATACGACGTTGACCGCGGGCTATGGCCATCAGGATCATCAGAGCCAGGGCGCGATGTGGGGCTCGCTGCCGCTCTATTACACCGATGGCACCCGCATCGACCTGCCCCGGTCGGCCAATACCGGCCCGGAATGGGCGGGATGGGGCGTGATCGACCGGCAGATTTTCGGCGATATCGTGCATCATTTCAACGAGGACTGGCACGCCAAGCTGACGGTCGTGCGCCGCGCCATGAGCGAGCAGGACCAGCTATTCTATGTCTATGGCAATCCGGAGCGTGCTTCGTTGCCCAGCGGCATCAACGCGGCGACCTTCGCCGGGGTCTACAGCTATCCCGGTGCGTTCAAGGCGCAGACGCGCAACCTGACGCTGGACGGCTATGTCGCGGGCAAGGTGTCGCTGTTCGGTCGGCAGCATGATGTGATGATCGGTGCCAACCGCAGCGCGCAGGATTATCAGCAACTTTCGAGCTATGACAACAGCACGATCAACGTCGCCGTGCCGCTGCCCAATGTCTATGACGGCAGTTTTCCCCTGCCCAACTTCCCGACCACCTATGACCTCAGCCTCGACCAGCATAGCCGACGGGAATCCATTTATGGGATGGTACGGCTGAATCTGGCCGACCCGTTCAAGCTGATGGTGGGGGCAAATTATACCCACGCCATGGCGGAGGGGTTTTCCTATGGCACGCCGACCAGTTTCGACCGCAACCGTTTCCTGCCGTTCGTCGGTGCGACGCTGGACCTGAACGAGACATTCAGTGCCTATGCCAGCTTTGCGACCATCTTCAACCCGCAGAGCGAAGTCGATATCAACAACCAGATATTGAAGCCGATCGAGGGCAGCAATCTGGAAGCGGGGCTGAAGGGCGAATGGTATGAAGGGCGGCTCCACGCCAGCATCGCCCTGTTCCAGACGCGGCAGGACAATACGGCCCAGTCGGTCGGCTTCGTCAATGGCCGGACGATCTATCAGGGGTTCGACGCGAAGTCGGAAGGGATCGAATTTGACTTCGGCGGCGAAATCCTGCCCGGCCTGCAAGCGACCGGCGGCTATACGCTGATGCGTATCCGCGACGAGGATGACCAGCCTGCCCGCACCTTCGTGCCGCGCCATCAGGGCAAGCTGAACGTCAGCTATAGCCCGCCCGCGCTGCCCGCGCTCAAGGTCGGCGCGTCGCTCCAGTATCAAAGCCAGATCTACTTCAAGACCGCGACGATCAAGCTGGTGCAGGAAGATTATGCCGTAGTCGACCTGATGGCGAAATATAGCTTTACCGATAATCTGTCGGTCAGCGCGAACCTGAAAAATGTCACCAACGTCAAATATCTGGGGGCGCTCAACTATGATCAGGCCTATTATGGTGCGCCGCGCACGGTGCTTGGCACGGTCAGCCTGAAATATTGAGAGAGACGATGTCACCCAAGTCGCGCCGCTGGATCCGCATTGCGCTCGCCGGGCCGGGGGCCGTGATCGTTGCCCTGGTCGTCATGGCGGGCATGGCGCTGTGGCTGCCGGGCGGCGCGGCGGGGATCGACAATCTGGTGTTGCCGCTGGTGCTGGTGCCGCTGGTCTGGGCCGGGCTGTTCTTTCACGCCTGCCTCGACCGGCGGCTCACACGGGTTGCGATCATCGCTGGCGGGCTGTTAGTGATCCATGGCGGGCTGGTCGCGCAGAAGTTCAGCGAAAATCAGCCCGTCGCAGCGGAGGCGCATCCATGATCCACCTGCCCAAGGATGAAACCAAGGCGATGGTTGCCGTGCATGGCTGGTCGGGCATATTGCTCGGCCTGCTGCTCTATGCCGTGGTGCTGACTGGCACGGCGGCGGTTTTCGCGGAAGAAATCGGCATCTGGTCGGCGGGCCACGTCGCATCGCAATCCGCGTTCGAGCGGCCGATGGCCGACACGATGCGGACGCTGGGCGCGCGGACGCCCGCAAAATATCACGAAGCGATCGACCTGTTCGAGGTCGGCGATCATGATCTGGGCGCGTTTTTCCACCGGCATGAGATGGACGGGGGCGTGCCAGTCAGCCGGGGCATCTTCTATGTCGTCGGCAAGAACGGTCAGGTGATCCACAGCCAGGCGGGAACGGACGAAACCGTGTTCGGCCCGCGCAACGACAATGCGCTGAGTGCCTTTCTGGTCGACACCCATGTGCGGCTGCATGTCCCCAACCCCTGGGGGCTGTTGCTGACTGGCGTCGTGGGTTTGTCCATGCTGGTCGCGGCGGTATCCGGCCTGCTGATCCATCGTCATTTGTTCAAGGACATCTTCACGCTGCGCCGCAGGGCGAAGCCCGTGCTGGTCAACCGCGACAAGCATAGCGTCGCCGGGACATGGAGCCTGCCCTTCGCCTTCATCCTGGCCTTTACCGGCAGCTTCTTCTCCTTCTTTGGCACCATCGGCGTGCCGATCGTCGCGATGGCGGCCTTTGGCGGGAATGTCACGGCATTGAACGAAGCGGTGTTCGGCACCCCCGGCAAGCCCGACCCGCGCCCTGCCCCCATCGGCAATTTCGACCGTATCACCAGCGACGCCATCACGCGCGCCGGGGCAGTGCCGACCTTTGTCGCGGTCGAGAATTTCGGCCGCGCCGATACCAGGGTGACGACCTATCACCCGCCCAAAAGCGGCGGCCTTGCGCCGATCTCGCTGCTGTATAATGGCGCGAGCGCGCAGTTCGATCAGGTCAAACCGCTGATCGGTCCCAAACCATCCGCCGGTGGCACGCTGGCGGCGATCATGTCGCCGCTGCACTTCGGCAATTTTGCCGGGATGCTGTCCAAGGCGATCTGGTTCGGACTGGGCTTTGCCATGTGTTATGTCACCTATACCGGCATCCGCCTGTGGCTGGTGCGGCGGGAGGATGGCGCGCGGTCGATGGGCTGGCTGGATCGGTCGCTCGTCATCGTCGGGCTTGGCCTGCCAGTCGCCCTGCTGGCATCGACCGCCACATTCCTTGTCGCCATGCCGCTGGGGAGCGCGATTTACTGGACGCCTGCCAGCTTCGTGATCGGCTGTGCGGCGCTGATCCTGGCCGGGTTCCTGTGGCCGACCAGCGCCGGGTTCGCGCGGGTTTTGCAACTGGCGATGGCGGTGATCATGATCGTCCTGCCGCCGCTTCGCCTGCTGACGGGCGGCCCCGGCTGGACAATAGCGATCGCGACGGGGCAGCCCGTGATCGTGGCGCTGGATCTGGCCTTCCTGCTGGTTGGCGGATGGTTGCTGTGGCGGACCATAGGCGCGCGGCGGACCGTCGCCGGCACCAGCCACCAAGCCCTTGCGGCGGCGGAATGATGATGGTCCTGCTTTCCATTGCCTTTTCCACCGCGATTTTGGCCTTTTTGTGCCTGGGCGATCCCAAGCGGCGACGCAGCGTCAAATTGCCCGGAGCAGCGCAGGGCGTAGCGGTGCGCCGCCTGTCGGCGGTGGCCAGCCTGCTGCCCGGCATGGCCTATGCGATACGGGGGGATGGCGCCGCCATATTCCTGTGGCTGGGGGGATATGCCATGGCCGGATGGCTGGTCACGCTGGCCTTTTCAACGATGCGCAACAATGCCGGATAAACGGGCAGGATTAAGGCGATCGGCTCAGTATATTCGATGCTTTTGCGACAGCGAGATGGACAATGAGTCGCTGTTTTTTTGCGAGGCTGGATGAGCAGTCTGAATCATGATCGGGCAGATTGCTCATACCGACCGGGCGGCAGCGTCCCTAACCGGCGCTGCCGCCCCCATGTTCAGACCTTGCGCACCCGATATAAGGCTGCGCCATGCGGGGGCAGATGTGCCGCGACCCTGTCCGTCAGGCGCCCCAGGGGCGTGTCTTGCCACAGATCATGGCCATCGACCGGGCCAGCAATGCCAAGGGCGGGCAGGCCGATGCCGACATCGCGTGGCTTGTCGCCAGTGTTGAACAGCGCGACATAGCGGTCCCCGCTCCCTTCCGCCTGCGCCGACCAGATGCGCGCGCCATCCTCCACGAAATGGGGGCGATTGTCATGGCTGGCCTGATTGACGGCCAGCACCGCGCGATTGGTGAGCAGCGCCAGCGTTGCGGCGTCGAGATGGCGCAAATCCCCGCCCATGATGAGCGGCGACCGCGCGATCGCCCATAACGTCATCAGGCTGCGCTGTTCGTCGGAGGTGAAGCGCGTGTCGCGTTCGCCCAGCGCCAGCCGACCAAGCGGCAGCATGTCCGCGTCGGGCCAGGAACCGGGACCACGCCAGGGCGTCCAGTTTTCCAGCCGGGTAAATTGCGCCTCCAACATGGTCCAGTCATCCCAGAAATCGTCGGAGATACGCCACATCTGTGCAAAACGCCGCACATGGTCGCCCCGGATCACCGGGGTTTCGCCCGGCGACAGGCTGAGCATGATTGGCCGCCCGGTCGCGACGATCGCCTTGTGCGCGGCCTCTATTTCCGGCGCGTGCGCGTCATAGGGGCGGCTCATGTCGTCCATCTTGACGAAATCGACGCCCCAATCGGCGTAGAGGCGAAAGAGGCCGTCATAATAGGCCTGCGCACCGGGTTTGCGCATATCGACGCCGAGCATGTCCGGGTTCCACGAACAGATGCTGTCCCGGTCGGCAATGTCGGCGGCACGATAGCGCGTGCCAAGGATCGGCAGATTCTGCTCCACCGCCGCGCGCGGGATACCGCGCATGACATGGATGCCAAATTGCAGGCCCAGCGCGTGGATATCGCGCGCAAGTGGGGCAAAGCCCCTGCCCCCGGCGCTGGATGGAAAGCGGTTGGGCGCGGGGATCATGCGGCCATAGCCATCCATCGCCGGTTTGGGCCGGGCATTATAGGTGTAACTTGATGCTTCGGGTTCATACCACTGGATGTCGACGGTGAAGATGCTGTAGCCAAAAGGCAGCAGCTTTTGCGCCATGATGGCAGCGGTTTCGCGCGCCTGTGCTTCGGTGATGGTGGTGGCAAAGCTGTTCCAGCTGTTCCACCCCATCGGCGGACGCGGGGCCAGCAGCGCAGCGCCCTGCCCGGCTTCCGGTACGGACTGCGCCATGCCGGCCGCAGCAAATCCCGCCATGCCGCCTGCCAGAATCCCGCGACGGCTGGCTTTCCATGTCTTATCTATCATTTGTCGGAGTTAATAGGAGGCCGACGCGAAGATCAAGATATAATGCCTGCAAGCCACTCGCCAATCATCGCTCGCCCGGCAGCAACTGCGCCCGGACCATGATCGTCATGATCGCGGCGCAGGGCGATGCCGCACTGGCCCGCCACGTCCAGGTCCGCCCAGAAATGAGTCAGCCAATCGTCAAAGCGGGGATCCTGGCCCATTTCGGCATGGAATTGCAGCGCCAGCAGATTTGGGCCACGCCGGAACGCCTGATGCGCGTAGCGATCCGTCGATGCGAGCAGATCGACATTGTCGGGCAGGTCGAACGTGTCGCTGTGCCAGTGGAGCAGCGGCACGCCGTCGACATGACGCAGCGGCGATGCCGCGCCCGTGCCGGTCACCGTCACCGGCGCGAAACCCAGTTCCATATGCCCGCCGGGATAGACTCGCGCGCCCAGTGCCGCTGCGATCATCTGACTGCCCAGGCACACGCCCAGCGTTGGCCGGTCCCGCTCCAGCCGCTGCGCCAGCTTGGCGAGTTGCACGGGAATCCAGGGATGCACGTCCGTTTCATACACGCCCATCGGCCCGCCCATCATGATGAGCAGGTCGGGATCGCACAGGTCCACGCCCGCAAAATCAGGGCTGGCGACGTCGATACGGTCGATATGATAGCCCGCCGCCTCGATCGGCTGAAGATAACCGGCCGCGCCTTCGCGGGGGAGATGACGGACGATAAGCGCTCTTTTCATTGCCGGCCCATAGCTAGGCAGAGATTGGGACGAGCGCCAGCCCAGCCTTTCTTGGGGGCGGTCAAAATAGGCTATGGGCAAAATGGACTATGAACGCGATGTCCGGCGGTGACGCGCGATGCGCCACAGCGCAGCCACGCCAATGCCGCTCCAGATGATGTTCAGCACCATCGACGGGATCGCGCCATGCCACCAGGTATTGAGGACGAACAGCGCCGCGCCGAGCGCGTTCATCCCCTGAAATACAGCGGAATCGCCCGTCATCCGCCCGCTCGATACGCCCAGATATGCGCCCAGCACCAGCAGCGCGCCGGTCCAGCCGACGATTTCGACAAAGATGTTCACTATAGTCCCCGACGGAAAAAGGGCGCTGCCCGGTCGGGAAGCGCCCTTCATTCCTAGCGCAGCCTATGCTGCGATCAAGCGGCCAGCTTGCGCAGCACATATTGGAGGATGCCACCGTTCAGGAAATATTCCAGTTCGTTGATCGTGTCGATCCGGCAGAGCGCAGTGAAGGTGAAGGTCGAATCGTCGGCGCGGGTGACCAGCACCGTCACGTCCTGGCGGGGTTTGAGGTCCGCGACACCTGTAATGGTGAAACTTTCGTCGCCGGTCAGGCCCAGCGTGTCGCGCGTATCGCCATCCTTGAACTGGAGCGGCAGCACGCCCATGCCGACCAGATTGGAACGGTGAATACGCTCGAAACTTTCAACGATGACCGAGCGGACACCCAGCAGGTTGGTCCCCTTGGCCGCCCAGTCGCGCGATGAGCCGGTGCCATATTCCTTGCCGCCGATGACGACCAGCGGGGTGCCGTCGGCCTTATGCTTCATCGCTGCGTCATAGATCGGCAGGACTTCGCCCTGATAGCTGGTCATGCCGCCTTCGACGCCGTCCAGCATCAGATTTTTGATGCGGATATTGGCGAAAGTGCCACGCATCATGACTTCGTGATGGCCGCGCCGCGCGCCATAGCTGTTGTAGTCGGCCTGCGCGACCTGGTGTTCGCTCAGCCATTGGCCAGCGGGCGAGGACGCCTTGATCGAGCCTGCGGGCGAGATGTGGTCGGTGGTGATCGAATCGCCGAAGATCGCCAGCGGCCTGGCTTCGATGATGTCGTTGACCGCCGCCGGGGTCATGCTCAACCCTTCGAAATAGGGCGGGTTGGCGACATAGGTGGAGCCTGCGCGCCAGCTATAGGTGTCGCTGCCGGTCACGTCGATCGCCTGCCAGTGCGCGTCGCCCTTATAGACATTGGCGTAGCGCGCCTGAAACATGGCGCGGTCCATGCAGCCAGCCATCGTGGTGGCGATTTCGTTGTTGGTCGGCCAGATGTCCTTGAGATAGACATCGTTGCCCGCCGTGCTGACGCCGATCGGGGTGGTGATGAAATCCTCGATCACCGTGCCTTTGAGCGCATAGGCGACGACCAGCGGCGGCGAAGCCAGGAAGTTGGCGCGCACGTCAGGTGACACGCGGCCTTCGAAGTTGCGGTTTCCGGAGATGACGGCAGCGGCGACAAGGCCGTTTTCATTGATAGCCGCGCTGATAGCAGGCGCGAGAGGGCCGGAGTTGCCGATGCAGGTCGTGCAGCCATAGCCTACCAGGTTGAAGCCGATGGCATCGAGATGCGTCTGAAGGTTGGCTTTTTCCAGATAGTCAGTGACGACCTGGCTACCCGGTGCGAGCGAAGTCTTGACCCAGGGTTTAGGCTTCAGGCCCAGTTCGTTCGCCTTTTTAGCGACCAGACCGGCAGCAACCATGACGCCGGGGTTCGATGTGTTGGTGCAACTGGTGATCGCGGCGATCGTGACGTCGCCGTCGCCAATGTCGAAATCCTTGCCCTCTACCGGCACGCGCTGCTGCGCCTTTTTGTAGGTGTTGACGAGGTCGGCGTTGAACACGTCATCGACTTCCGGCAGCGCAACGCGGTCCTGCGGGCGCTTGGGTCCGGCAAGGCTGGGGACGACGGTGGCAAGGTCGAGTTCCAGCGTGTCGGTGAATACCGGATCAATAGCGGGGTCGATCCAGAAGCCCTGTTCCTTGGCATAGGCTTCGACCAGCGCGAGGTTTTCCTCGCTGCGGCCGGTCAGGCGCATGTAGTCGATCGTCTTGTCATCGATACCGAAGAAGCCGCAGGTTGCGCCATATTCGGGTGCCATGTTGGCCAGCGTCGCGCGGTCGGCGAGCGACAATGAGGCAAGGCCGGGGCCGAAATATTCCACGAAGCGGCCGACTACGCCACGCGCGCGCAGCATCTGGGTCGCGGTGAGGACGAGGTCGGTGGCAGTGACGCCTTCTTTCAGTTCGCCGGTGAATTTGAAGCCGACGACTTCGGGGATCAGCATGGAAACCGGCTGGCCCAGCATCGCGGCTTCCGCTTCGATGCCGCCGACGCCCCAGCCCAGCACGCCCAGGCCGTTGACCATCGTGGTGTGGCTGTCGGTGCCGACGCAGGTATCTGGATAGGCGACGGTCACGCCGTCCGGGCCTTCGCTCGACCAGACGGCCTGCGCGATATTTTCCAGATTGACCTGATGGCAGATGCCGGTGCCGGGCGGCACCGCGTAGAAATTGGCAAGGGACTTGCTGCCCCATTTCAGGAAATCATAGCGTTCCATATTGCGCTGATATTCGATTTCCACATTCTGTTCGAATGCCTTGGGCGTGCCGAATTCATCGACCATGACCGAGTGGTCGATGACGAGATGGACGGGAACCTGAGGGTTGATCTTGCTGGCGTCCGCGCCCAGCGCGTTCATCGCGTCACGCATGGCGGCCAGATCGACCACGCAAGGCACGCCGGTAAAGTCCTGCAACAGCACGCGGGCGGGGCGATACTGGATTTCGCGCTGCGCCTTGCCCCGGTCATTCTGCCAGTCGACGATCGCCTGAATATCGTCTGTGGTGACAGTGACGCCATCTTCGAAGCGGAGCAGGTTTTCCAGCAGCACTTTCATCGAAAAAGGCAGGCGCGAAACGTCTCCAAGTTTCGCGGCGGCCTTCTTGAGCGAATAAAAGGCAATGTCCTTGCCGTCGACATGCAAAATGTCGCGCGTGCCAAGTGTGTCCTGTCCGATGGCGGTCATAAGATGTGCGTCTCCTCGCATGGCCTCGGCCAGAGGATGGCGCGGTTCCACCAGAAGCTCGCAGAACGGTGATCAACAACCGATCGGCAAGGTGGCAGGGATGCGCCCCAACCCGTGGTCGAAGCAGGTATGTCCCGATGCTGCGGTGCCATAACATTTGAGAGGTTCAAGTCAAATGGCGACGCAGCCTGAAATCCCTATGTAGGGATATGTTTCGCGCATTCAAACGTTGCATGGGCAGAAAGGGGAGACAGCCATGGAAGTAGGTTTTTCGCCCATTGGAACAGGGGTTTTTGCTATCAATCCGCAATATCGGGAAGGCCAGAAAATGCCCTGCCCTGATTGCGGTGGCAATCAGTGGATCGTCGGTCGGGTGGTGGCGGAGTGCGCGCGATGTGAAACGCTACTGCCGCTTGCTGCATCGCAGCATCGAGGGTGGATGGGCGGCTGGTCCTGACGCGGCGTCAGGTTGATAGCCTGACAGATTTGCGATCGCTTGCCAGTCGGCAGAACGATCGAAACAAAAAGGCAATGCCGCCGCCGCATTCCCCGCACAGGGAGAGTGCAGCGGCGGCATTATCATAGCGATCGCCGGATCAGTGGGCCACTGGCGGCGCGAACTTGGTCAGGTCGATGCCCATGACCGCGTTCTTATATTCGTCCATGTTGGGCGTGCGGCCCAGGATAGTCGACAGCACCACGACCGGGGTCGAGGCGAGGAGCGATTCGCCCTTCTTCTCGGCGGTATCCTCCACGACACGACCCTGGAACAGGCGGGTCGATGTGGCGAGGACAGTGTCGCCCTTGGCGGCCTTTTCCTGATTGCCCATGCACAGGTTGCAACCCGGACGCTCCAGATACAGCATATTTTCGTAGCTGGTACGCGCCGCATTCTTGGGCGCTACGTCGTCAAATTCGAACCCGGCATATTTCTTCAGCACATCCCAATCGCCTTCGGCTTTCAGCTCATCGACGATATTATAGGTCGGCGGGGCGACGACCAGTGGCGCCTTGAACTCGACCTTGCCTTCGCTGGCTTCGATATTCTTGAGCATCTGGGCTAGGATCTTCATGTCGCCCTTATGCACCATGCACGATCCGATGAAGCCCAGATCGACCTTCTTGGTGCCGCCATAATAGGAGACAGGACGGATGGTGTCATGAGTGTAGCGCTTGGACACGTCGGCATTGTTGACGTCCGGGTCGGCGATCATCGGCTCGTCGATCAGATCGAGGTCGACCACGATTTCAGCGAAATATTTGGCGTTGGCCTCCGGCGTCAGTGCAGGCTTTTCGCCCGAACGGATTTGCGCGATGCGCTTGTCCGCCAGCGCGATCAGGCCGCGTAGCGTGCCGGCGGCATTTTCCATGCCCTTGTCGATCATGATCTGGATGCGCGACTTGGCGATTTCCAGCGACTCGATCAGCGTTGCGTCTTCCGAAATGCAGATCGACGCCTTGGCCTTCATTTCGGCCGTCCAGTCCGTGAAGGTGAAGGCCTGATCGGCCAGCAGCGTGCCGATATGCACTTCGATGATACGGCCCTGGAACACATTTTCGCCGCCGGACTGGGCCAGCATCTGCGCCTGGGTCGCGTGGACGACGTCGCGGAAATCCATATAGGGCAACATCTTGCCCTTGAAGGTGACCTTGACCGACTGCGGGATCGGCATGGTCGCCTCGCCCGTGGCCAGCGCCAGCGCCACCGTGCCGGAGTCCGCGCCGAAAGCCACGCCCTTCGACATGCGGGTGTGGCTGTCGCCGCCGATGATGATCGCCCAGTCGTCCACGGTGATGTCGTTCAGCACCTTGTGGATCACGTCCGTCATCGCATGATAGACGCCCCTGGGGTCGCGCGCGGTGATGAGGCCGAAATTGTTCATGAAGGACATGAGCTTCGGGATATTGGCCTGCGCCTTCTTGTCCCACACCGACGCGGTGTGGCAGCCCGACTGATAGGCGCCATCGACCAGCGGCGAAATGACGGTGGCCGCCATGGCTTCGAGTTCCTGCGCGGTCATCAGGCCAGTGGTGTCCTGCGACCCCACGATGTTGACCGTGACGCGCACGTCCGACCCGGCGTGCAATATCTTGCCCGGCGCGACGCCCACGGCGTTGCGGTTGAAGATCTTTTCCACCGCCGTCAGGCCCTGGCCCTCGACCGTGATTTCCTTGTTCGGGGCGAACACCAGCGGCGCTTCGACGCCCAGCGTTTCGGCGGCGAAGGTCTGGAGCTTCTTGCCGAAGACGATGGCGTAGCTGCTGCCCGCCTTCATGAACTCCATCTTCTGCGGGGTGAAGGCGGCGGCGACATCGACCAGTTCGTTGCCAGCCTCGTCGGTCAGCTTCTTGTTCTTGACGTCGATCTTCAGAACCGTGCCGGTTTCGACCGAGAATTTCTCCTCCAGCACCGGATTGCCGTCATTGTTCAGGATCGGCTTGCCGTCCGGGCCAGTCATCTTGACCCAGTTTTTCAGGTTGATGCCGATGCCGCCGGTCACGTCCACGGTCGTCGCGAAGATCGGCGAAATGCCGTTGGTGCCGCCGACGACGGGGGCATAGTTGACGAAGGGGACATAGGGGCTGGACTGCTTGCCGGTCCACAGCGCCACATTGTTGACGCCCGACATGCGCGAAGAACCGACGCCCATCGTACCTTTTTCGGCGATCAGCATGACGCGCTTGTCGGGGTGCTGGGCTTTCAGCGCCACGATCTGCTGCTGCGCTTCCGGCGTCATCATGCACAGGCCATGCAGTTCGCGGTCGGAGCGCGAGTGCGCCTGATTGCCCGGCGAGAGCAGGTCGGTCGAAATGTCACCTTCACCCGCGATGAAGGTCACGACTTCGATCTCGTCCTCGACATCCGGCAGTTTGGTGAAAAACTCAGCCTTGGCGTAGCTTTCCAGCACGCCTGTCGCAACCGCGTTGCCCGCCGCATGGGCGTCACGCAGGCGGAACATGTCGGCGTCGTACAGGAAGAATTGAGTCTTGAGGACGTTGCCCGCCTGAGCCGCGAGTTTGGCGTCATCGCCCAGCGCAATGTCGAGCAGCACGGCGATGGAAGGGCCGCCCTTCATGTGGCTGAGCAGTTCGAAGGCGAAGGCGACCGTGATTTCCGGGACGATTACCTGTCCCTGGACGATCTGCTTGAGGAACGCTGCCTTGACCGCCGCTGCGCTCGTGGTGCCGGGCAGCGTGTTGTAGATAAAGAATTTCAGCGCGTCGGCGCGATTTGCGTTCCCCGCATCCTGGATCAGGGCGATGATGTCGCGGACCAGCGCTCCGTCGTCGATTGGCTTGGGCGCAAGTCCCTGAGTCTTTCGGCTGTCGATTTCGGACAGATAATCCAGGTAAATGCTCATCTTTTCCCCAACGTCATAAAGTATACGGAGTCGACGCGCAGCGCCACTTGCCGATCTTTATGCCCGGTCTGGGAGCTGACGAGGCTCCGGTACGTCAACCGGGGCGGATTGGCAAGTCGCGGCAGCGCAGCAAACTGCCTTTCGCAGGGCCGCTGATCGGCTTGAGATCGGGACTTTTCGCTAACCTGCTCGAAAAGATTGGACTTAAGTAGGACGCCCGGCCCCTGCCCTGCGCAATGCTGCGCGGGCGATCAACGCGCTTTTTCCGTCGCGATCCAGCCGTCGATCTGGCTTTCCAGCACCGTCAGCGGCACGGCTCCCTGCGCCAGCACTATGTCGTGGAAGCGGCGCAGGTCGAATTTCGGTCCCAGCGCGGCTTCGGCCTTGTCGCGCAATTCGCGGATTTTGATTTCGCCCAGCTTGTAGCCCAGCGCCTGCCCCGGCCAGCTGATATAGCGGTTCACCTCCGCATCGATATTGGCGGCGGACAGCGCGCTGTTTTCCGTCATGAACGCAACCGCGCGCGCCTTGTCCCAGCCCTTGGCATGGATGCCGGTGTCCACGACCAGACGGCAGGCGCGCCACATTTCGTAGGACAGGCGTCCCATCATCTTTTCGGGCGTGTCGTACAGGCCCATCTCCTCCCCCAGATATTCGGTGTAGAGCGCCCAGCCCTCCACATAGGCCGTAAAGCCCGCCAGATATTTGCGGAAGGGTGGCAGCGGCAATTCCTGTTGCAGGGCGATCTGGTTGTGGTGACCCGGCACGGCTTCATGCGCGGTCAATGCGGGCAGTTCCCAGAAGGGGCGCTGGTCGAGGCGCGATGTATTGACGAAATAGGTCCCTGCAATGCCGCTTTCGGGCGAACCGGGCATGTAATAGGCCGTGGTCGTCCCTTCCGCTTCGGCGGCGGGAATGGGTTTGAGGCCATAGGGCAGGCGCGGCAGCGTGCCGAAATAGCGCGGCAACAGACCGTCGATCGCCTTTGCCTGACGCGCGGCGACTTGCAGCAGTTCCTCCGGCGTTTTGGCATAATAGCGCGGATCAGTGCGCAGATGGTCAGTGAAGGCGGCGCGGGAGGGATAGCCAGCCTTGGTCGCGACTGCATCCATGCGGGCGCGGATGCGCGTGACTTCGGACAGGCCGATGGCGTGGATCTGGTCCGGCGTCAGGTCCGTCGTGGTGTGCGCCCGCACCCGGCTGGCATACCAGGCTGCGCCGCCCGGCAGAGTGGAGGCGCTATCGCTCTTGCGGCAATGGGGGAGATAGTCAGTGACGAACAGGTCGTGCCAGGCGCGATATTCAGGGGCGATGACGTCCTTGATCAGACTTTTGGCGCGCGCCTGCATCGTCACCCAGTCCGCGTCGCTGATGTCGCGGGGTTTGGCGCGGGTGAAGGGTTCGTAGAAGCGCGTCTCCTCCGGCTTGCCCGCGACGATGCCGCTGATGCTGGCGGCATATTTGCCCAGCACCGAACAGGGCTGAACATAGCCGCCCTTGATCGCCTGCCGCGTGATGGCAAGGGCATCGCTATTCTGCTTGGGGTAGAGCGACAGGCGAGTGAGATAGCTGTCATAGTCGGCGCGGTTGTAGAATGGCAGGCCGTCGGCCATTCCGGCAAAACCCTGATGCCAGCCATAATAGCTGGTAAACAGCATCAGCCGTTCGGCGGGATGGGTATCTCCGGCAATATCGTCCCGCAGCATCCACAGCAGGACCGAACGGTTGACTCGATCGGCAGGGGTCAGGCTGGCGTCGGCAATGGCTTCCAGTCGGGCGACAAAGGCCTGCTCCGCCTTGATCTGCGCGGCGCGGGCGGGGAGCAACATGTCATAGATGCGGTCGTCATAGGTGCGCACGCCGCGTGCAGTCGCTTCGGTCGGGTGGACGGAGAGCCACCAGGCCCAATGATCGTCCATGATGCTTTGCAGTTGATCGCGGGGCGTTGCCTGCTGCGCCATTGCGGGCGTGGCGGCGAGGAGGAGAGCGGCGGGGAGCAGGGACAATATGGTGCGCATGGGTGTAAGGCATTGCGCCTAAATGCCGGTTTGGCAAGAGCGTGTCAGACAGGTGCCACGCCGTCAGCTTCTACTATGCCATCGCCCGCATGATAGCCGCGCACCCGGACCCGCTTTTCGACATGGTCCACCGGCACGCGCAGCAGCACGAGCCGGTAGACGCCGCCCAGATCACGCTGGAGCAGGAAGCCCGCATCGTCGCGTAGCAACCTGCCTGTTTCATCTACGCCAGCGCCAATTTCCGTCATTGGGTCAGTCTATGGCATCCTTGATGCCCTTGCCAGCCAATAGACCCAGCACGAGGAACAGGGCGAAGATGGCGATGGCGATGAAGAACAGGATCTTGGCGATGCCGACGAAGGTGCCGGCCGCGCCGCCAAAGCCCAGGATCGCCAGAACGGCGGCGATGACGAGTGAGATGACTGCCAGTTTCAACATGATGGTCCGTTCCTACGATAGCGAAAGGTTACGGTAGCCCAACGGATGGAACGGGATGCGGTTCCGTTCAGACCCAGCCTTCCAGCACCTGATTGGGCGGGCGGTGGCCATCGACCCAGCTGCGGATATTGGCGATGACCCGCGCGCCGGTGGCATCGCGCCCTTCGAACGTGGCAGAACCCATATGCGGCAGCAGGACCACGTTGGCGAGCGCGAACAGGCGGGCATCGACCGCCGGTTCATGGGTATAGACGTCCAGCCCGGCTCCTGCGATGCGCCCTTCGTCCAGCGCGGCGATCAGCGCGGCTTCGTCCGTGATTTCCGCGCGGGAAGTGTTGATGAGATAGGCGTGCGGCGGCATCAGCGCGATGCGGCGCGCGTCGATCAGGGCGCGGCTGTCGCCGTTGAGCGGGCAATGGATCGACACGATGTCGCAGGCGGCCAGCATGGCGTCGATGTCGCCATACCATTCCGCCTCCAGTTCCTGTTCGACTTCGAACGGCAGGCGGTGGCGGTTATGATAGGCGATCGACAGGCCGAAGGCGCGGGCGCGGCGGGCGACGGCGCGACCGATGCGGCCCATGCCGATAATGCCCAGCTTCTTGCCGCCGATGCGATGGCCGAGCATTCCCGAAGGACTCCAGCCGCGCCATTGGCCAGACCGCACCAGCTTCTCCCCCTCCGCCAGGCGACGGGGGACCGACAGGATCAGCGCCATCGTCATGTCGGCGGTATCCTCCGTCAGGACGCCGGGGGTGTTGGTGACGATGATGCCCCGCGCGCGAGCGGCGGCCAGATCGATATGATCGACGCCGCTGCCGAAGCTGGCAATGAGTTGCAAGCGTTCGGGCGCGGCGGCGATAAGCGCGGCGTCGATCGGGTCGCTGATGCAGGGGACCAGCACGTCGCATTGCGCCATCGCACGGGTAAGGTCGGTGCGGGTCATCGCGCCGTCGCCGACATTGAAGCTGGCGTCGAACAGCTGCGCCATCCGCGCCTCTACCTGAGGGGGCAGGCGGCGCGTGACGACGACGCGCGGCTTGGCGGGGCGCTGTTGGGTCTTGCGCGGTTTCTGGGCCATGATCCTAGCCGCTATGCCCCGTCGCGGCATCGGTCAAGCGGATATGGCGGTGCGGGTCATTCAAAGGCTGTCGCGGAACGATCCAACGGGCTAAGGACAGGCGATGGGATATTTGGGAAATGGCACGGGCATGAAGCGGATATTGCTGGGCGCGGGCATCGCGCTGGCCACAGTCGGAACGGCGTTCGCTGCGCCGGGCAAGCCGGTGCCATATTGGGCATCGCTGTCGCAGGACGAGGCGCGGATGCGGGTGGGACCGAGCCTGGATTACCCGTCCAACTGGGTCTATCGCCGCCGCGACCTGCCGGTGAAGGTAGTGCAGGTGCTGGGCCTGTGGCGCCGGATCGAGGATGCCGACGGCACGCAGGGATGGATGCACGTCCGCCTGTTGAGCGACACGCCGACCGGGATCGTGCGGGCCGGTGTCGCCCCATTGCGCGAATCGCCGCGTGAGGGCGCGCGGGCGCTGTTCCGGGCGGAGCGCGGCGTCGTGGGGCGGCTGAGCGACTGTTCGGGCGGCTGGTGCAGCTTCGACGTGAAGGGCCAGCGCGGCTATGTGAAGGCCAGCGATGTGTGGGGCGCGGTCGGAAACTAGGTAGGGAGGGCTGGAAATGCGCTTTTTGGGCGAGGTTTCCGGGGTTTCGCGCGCTTGATTTTATTGTATTTCAATGGGTTAGTTTTGGAACTTTACTAAGTTCGGCCATATCGCCCCTGAAAGTTGCGTTTGAACGGCTGCACCGGCGCAATGGCGAGGGGTGCGTCGGGGGGCGTGCGTGGACGATGACAAGGAGCCGGAATCGCGAGGGTCGCGCGGTTGGTGGTGTGTAGGACAGGGGTGGTGCGGGGTGTCTGACTTGGGTGGGAAGCAGACTTTTCGAACACCGTCATGCTGAACTTGTTTCAGCATCCATCAAGCCTCATGAAGCCCTGCCCAATCTGGAGAAATGGACTCTGAAACCAGTTCAGGGTGACAGAAAAGATTAGGTCTGATTTTGCTCGCTCTCAGTCATCCTCCCCTTGCAGGGGAGGTGGCTGGCCGTAGGCCAGACGGAGGGGTGTCACCCTCTCGATAGCTGGACACCCCTCCACCGGCTTCGCCGGTCCCCCTCCCCCCTTCGACTGCCCGCCTGCGGCAGGCGCTCAGGACAGGCTTGCAGGGGAGGATTCAGGTCGTGCTTACCATTCATAGGCCTTGGGCAGCGCGCCTTCGCCCGGTGTGGCGTAGCGATCGCGGAGTTTGGTCTGGCGGTTGTCGAGGGGTTGGGCGATGCCGTCGATCCATACCGCGACCGGGGCGGATGTCATTTCCAGCGGGTCGCCGTCCCACATCACCACGTCCCCTGCCCTCCCGGCCTTGAGCGAACCGATGCTCTCGCCAAGGCCCATCGCTTCGGCGGGAGCGCTGCTGATGGTGCGGAGCGCCTGACCCCAGCTGAGGCCCGTTGCGCCCGGCACTTTGTTCAGCGCCACCATATTGCCCGCCTGTTGAGTGGCGAGGCGCAGTTGCAGCCCCTCGTCACGGTCCATCAGCCCCATGGAGACGGCGACGCCTGCCTTCACCATGCGCCCGACATTGCTTTGGGTGGCGGCGAGTTTTTCGAAGCTGGAGGGGAGATCGTCGAGGCCGCCCGCGATCACCGGCACTTTGGCGGCGGCGATCTGGGGCGCGACCATCCAGCCTTCGGCGGCGCCGGCGATGATGACCTTAAGCGCGGGGAAATCCTGCCGCAGCGACAGGACGGTCAATATGTCGCGCGCGCTTTCGACATGGACCATCAGCGGCATCGCGCCGGTGACGACGGGGACCAGCGCCTTTGCGTCGACACGGTTGAGCAGCGCATCCTTGGAGCGGCCGTCATAGCTGGCGGGGGCTTTGGCGAACTCCTGCGCTTCTTGCAGCATCGTCTTGAAGAGGAGGATGTTGGCGGCACGGCTGCCGCCCGCATCCTCCGCGCCCGCTTCGCCCATTTCGACATATTGGAAGGCGCGCGCCTTGGTGATCGGGTTCATGTCCGCGCCGAGATCGACCACCGCGCCCTGCCCGGCGAAAATGCCGGTGCCGGTCGAGGGAACCACGACGGCGCGAGTGATGCCCGCCGTGCGGCTGATCGCGATCGGGTTGGCGAGCGGGTTGATGGCCGGGGCCACGTCGATCGCAGCGGAAAAGGGCGATCGGGCGCTGGCGTCGTTGGTCTCCTTGACGCCGGGGACTTCGACCAGACCCACGCGCGAATAGCCGGAAACGAGGCCGGGCGTCACCCATTTGCCGCCCGCGTCGATGACCTTGGCACCGGGCGGGACGGCGATGCCAGCGCCCGCCGCCACGACCTTGCCCGCGCTGATGACGACTGTGCCGTTGCGCATGGGTTCGGAGCCGTCGCCGATGGCGAGCGTCGCGCCGGTGATGGCGAGGGATTGGGCGAGCGCGGGGGTGGCGAGAGCGAAGGTCAAAACGCTTAGCGCCATTCGAACTGAACCCTTCGACAAGCTCAGGGCGAACGGGGGGAGAGGATGGTGCTTGTTGTTCATTTTACGTCTCCCGCGCCGATCTGGCCGAGTTCAAAGTCGCTGACCGGGCGGCGTTTGGGGTTGGCGCTGTCGTAGAGAAGCGCGCCGTCGATCCAGACTTTTTCGGGCCGCGTGTAGGTGCTGAACGGATTGCCGTTCCACAGCACCACGTCCGCCATTTTGCCGACTTTCAGGCTGCCGGTCTGGTCCGCGATGCCCATGGCGCGGGCGGGGTTGATGGCGAGCCAGGTCCAGGCGACCTCGTCGGCTATGTCTATCCCCATGCGGCGGCCCGCGCCCAGCGCTTTGGCCGCTTCCTGATTGAGCCGCTGGATGCCGTTTTCATCGTCGCTATGGACGATGGTGCAGGCACCGGCGCGGTGGACCAGCGGGACATTTTCCTTGATGCCGTCATAGGCTTCCATCTTGAAGCCATACCAGTCGCCCCACAGCGCCGAACAGATGCCATTGTCGCGCAGCAGGTCGGCGATCTTATAGGCTTCGACCGCGTGGTGGAAGGTCGACACTTTATAGCCGAACTCCTTGCTCATATCGATGACATTGGCCATTTCGTCGGCGCGGTAGCAATGGTTGTGGACCATGATCTTGCCTTCCAGCACGTCGGCCAGCGTTTCCATGCCAAGGTCGCGGGTCTGGTCCTTTCCGGCGGCGCGCTTCTTTTGATATTCACGCGCCTTGATCCAGGTCTGGCGGTTGACCGCCATATTGCCCATGCGCGTGGACGGTTCGCGGCCCTTTGAGCCATAGACGCGCTTGGGGTTTTCGCCGCACGCCATTTTCAGCCCCTGCGGCGCGCCGGGGAATTTCATCCCCTGCATGGTGCGGGCGGGGACGTTTTTCAGCGTCACGCTGCGTCCGCCGAACAGGTTGGCCGAGCCGGGGAGGATCTGAAGGCTGGTCACGCCGCCATTGGCGATGGCGCGGCCGAAACCTGCGTCCTGCGGCCAGATGCTATGTTCGGCCCAGACATGGGCAGTGACGGGCGATGTCGCTTCATTGCCGTCGGACAGGGCGTCCACGCTGGGCGAGGGATAATCGCCCAGATGGCTGTGAATGTCGATGACGCCCGGCGTCACATATTTGCCGGTGCCGTCGAATAGCGCGATGTCGGCGGGGACCGGGGTGTCGGGACCGCCGATGGCCGTCACCTTGCCATCCGACAGGAAAATCACGCCATTGTCGATGCGGCCCCCTTCCCCGTCGAAGATGGTCGCGCCCCGGATCGCCGTGGCGACGCCGGGATAGGCTTTGTAGGTCGAGGGGTAGGGATTTTCCGGTTCCGCCGAGCTGCCCTGCGTCGGGGCGGATGCTTCCTTGTCCTTCTTTGCGACCGCTGGCCCGGCGGCCCCGGCCAGCAGCGCGGCGATGAGCAGCGCGCTTCTTGTTTTCTTCATGGTTTTTCCTCCGACGCGATCAGATCGAGGTGCATCAGTCGCTTGATATAAGGGGAGATGAGCAGCACTGCGCCGCCCACGATGATCGAGAACCAGCCGATGCGAGTGTAGACGTCCAGCACCTGGGCAACACCGCCTGCCTCCCCGCTGCCGGTCGCGCGGGCAATGAGGCCGGCGATGAAATTACCCGCCGCCATGGCCAGGAACCATGTCCCCATGACCAGGCCGACCATGTTCGACACCGACAGGCGGGTCATGGCGGACAGGCCCACGGGCGAGAAGCAGAGTTCGGCCATGGTGTGGAACAGGTAGATGAGGATGACGAACAGCAGCGGGGTGAGATCCTCCCCCGCCATCGCCGCGCCCTCCACCAGTATGAGGAAGCCCGCGCCGCACAGGATGAGGCCGATGCCGAATTTGGCGGGAGAGGATGGTTCGAGGCGGCGTTTGTCGAGGATTGTCCACAGCACCGCGAACAGCGGCGCGAGCAGGATGATGAAGACCGAATTGACTGACTGGAACATGGAGGCGGGAACATCCCAGCCCAATATGTTGCGGTCGACATTGCGGTCGGTGAAGATGTTGAGCGAGGAGCCGGTCTGTTCGAACAATCCCCAGAATAAGGGATTGAGCGCGATCAGGAACAGGGCAGCGAACATACGGTCGCGATCGACCTTGCCCAGCGTGCGCAGGGTGCGCCAGACGATGTAGATCACCGTCAGCGCGGCGAAAATGAGCAGCGCATAGCCCAGCAATTCGGCATAGCGGATCACCAGCCAGATCGCGACGACGCCCAGGGCTGCGCCCAGATAAATGGTCCATTCCTGGCTGAGACCCGCGACGGCGGGCGCGCGCAATTGCTGCGGCGCGGGCGGTTCGCCCTTGCCCAGCAGCCAGGGGGTGAGCCACAGGAACATGACGAGGCCCAGCAACATGCCTACCCCCGCAGCGCCGAAACCCCAGCCCCAGCCCATGGTTTCACCCAGCAGGCCGCAGACCAGCGGACCCATCATGCCGCCGACATTGATGCCCATGTAGAAGATGGAGAAGGCCGGGTCGCGGCGCGCATCGTCGCGGGGGTAAAGTTCGCCCACCAGCACCGAGATATTGGCTTTGAGGAAGCCGGTGCCGACGATGATGCTGGCCAGCGCAAGGTAGAAGCCGTTGAGGTAGAAGCCGTCCTGCCCGCCCGGTCCTTCGGTCAGGGCGATCAGGAAATGGCCGATGGCGATGAACACGCCGCCCACCAGCACAGCCTTACGCGGTCCCAGGAAGCGGTCGGCCAGATAGCCGCCGATGACGGGCGTGATATAGACCAGCGAGGTATAGGCACCGTAGAGCAGATACGCCTTATCCTCCCCGAACAGGAAATGTTTGGTGAGGTAGAAAATCAGGATGGCGCGCATTCCGTAGTAGGAAAAACGCTCCCACATTTCCGCGAAGAATAGCAGGAACAGCCCGCGCGGATGGCCGAGCCAGGTCTTGCCTGCCCCCGCCGCACCGGAAATCGAGCCAGGAATTGAGGTCGTCATTCGGCCCCCTTGTCTTATTTTGTGGCCCGGCCTGCCGAATGGGGCCGGATGATGGGTTAAGAGTAAAGGGAATTTTCCAACTGTCAAAGAAGCAGGTGACCCTTGCGCGATCCGCGCGCGCGCGCCATCTGTCGCGGCGATGTTCAATGACACTTCCTCCCCGCTCGCCCTGCTCCAGACCCGCCGTTCGGGTAAACCGCGCGACCTGATCGCCCCCGGTCCCGACGATGCGCAGTTGCGACAGATATTGGAGGTGGCATTACGCACGCCCGACCATGGCAAGCTGGCCCCATGGCGGTTCGTAGTGGTGCCACAGGACAGGCGGGCGGCGCTGGCCGAGCTGCTGGAGCGCGCCTATCGGGCGGAGAAGCCGGATGCGGGGCGGCTGGAGATCGAGGCGATGCACCAGTTCGCGCATCAGGCGCCCACGCTGGTCGTGGCGATCGCCGCGCCGGTGGCGGGCAGCAAGATTCCCGTGTGGGAACAGGAGTTGTCGGTCGGCGCGGCGATCATGAACCTGCTGCACGGCACCCACGCGCTGGGCTTTGCGGGCGGGTGGCTGACTGGCTGGCCAAGCTATAATGAGGATGTGCGCGCGGCCTTTGCGGGCGCAGGAGAGCGGATCGCGGGATTTGTGTTCATCGGCACGCCGGGCCGGGCGCAGGAGGAGCGCCCACGGCCAGATTATGACGCCATCGTATCGACCTGGGACAGATAATGTCGCGGGATACCCATTGCCGCGCAAGCTCCTGACTTGACCTGCATGGCTGTATTATGGCACTGATGCACTCATGGCCGACGATTCCAGACCCGTCTATCTCCGCCTGCGTGAGATTATTGCTGCCTCCATATTGGATGGGGATTTTTCCGATGGCGACCTGTTGCCATCGGTGCGGGCGTTCGCTGCGCAGCAGGGCGCAAACCCGCTGACGGTGGCCAAAGCCTATCAGAGTTTTCAGGATGACGGGCTGGTCGTGGTGAAGCGGGGCGTGGGCATGTTCGTCGCCGATGGCGCGACCCGAAAACTGCGCGAGGCCGAGCGCGCGCGCTTCATGGAGCAGGTGTGGCCGCCGGTAGCGGCGCAGATTAGGCGGCTGGGGATACGGATCGACGATCTGGATGTGGCGAAGGTTTGACGTAGAGGAAAGATGTCGCCTTTGGTGATAGGCTCCCTCCTTCATCGTCATGCTGAAACGAGTTCAGCATGACGATGAAGAGATAGTGAAAGGTCATATACGATTCCCCCTCTCCTTGCAGGGGAGGAATTTAGAGCGCCGCCAATGCTTCTACCGCTTCCTCACGACCGGGGAAGTTGCTGGCGGCGGCGCGGGTGAGCGCCAGTTTGGCTTCGTCCTTGCGGCCGGTCGCTGCGTAAGCCTGCCCCAGATGCAGGGTGAGCGCGGGGTGACCGGGGGCCAGCGCGACGGCCTTTTCCAGCAGGTCGACCATCGCCGGTCCCTTGTCGCCGCTGCGTAGCAAGACCCAGCCATAGATGTCGGCAGTCATCGGATTGGCGGGCATCAGGCGATAGGCGTGGGCGGCAAAGGCGCGGGCCGCGTCCTTGTCGCCGGTTTCCAGCGATACACGGGCCATATCGGCCATCAGCATGGCGTCGCCATCGCCCATTTGCGCGCGGACGGCGCGCAGCAGGCGCAGCGCGGTGCGCCAATCCTGCGCCTGCATGGCAACGGCGGCGGCGAGACGCCGGGCTTCTGCATCATTGGGATTTTGCGTCAGGAATAGTTGCACGACCTGCGCGGCACGGGCCGGGTTGCCTGCGCGGTTCCATGCGGCAACCAGACGTAATGCGGCGTCCCGGTCGAAGCGGATATTGGCGGCGGCTTCATAAGCGCGCGCCGCTTCGGCAGGACGGTTGGCGGCACCCAGCGTATCGCCCCAGATCAGCCATGCGTCGGGCGCACCGGCATTGGCGCGGGCGAGCAGGCGCGCGCGCGTGACGGCATCGTCGGTTCGCCCGGTGCTGAGCAGCGCGCGGATGTAAGGGATGTTGTCGCGGGCGGTCGCGGCGCTGGACGGGGGCGGTCCGGCGGCGATGGCGGCATCGCGCGGGCTGGCAAACGGATCGGCGGGCGCGCGCACCGGCCATGCGGCACGCGCCAGCATATCGTCGGCCAGCGGGCGGTTGCCCAGCGCTTCCTGCGCGCGTGCGGCCAGCGTCAGCACATAGGGATCGGCATCCCGCTGCGCGACGATCGGGGCGAGCATGGTCGCGGCGGAGGCGAAATCGCCGCCCAGAAAATAGGCGCGGGCCAGCAGGGTGCGGGCGGTGCGGTTGTCGGGTTGGGCCATGACCAGCGGAGCGAGCGCTTCGACCGCCAACACCGCATTGCCATCCTCCACATGCAGCACGCCGCGCAGCAGGCGGGTGGCGGGTTCATCGTCCAGCCGCCCACGGGTGCGGGCCAGCAGGGTGCGGGCAAGGTCGGCCTTGCCTGCGCGCGCGGCCATCACCGCCTGCATCACCCAGGCACGGGCATTGTCGGGATCGAGCGCCAGGATCCGCCGGGTCAGGCCGAGCATTGCGCCTGCCTGCCCCGCATCGGCCACCGTGGCGGCATATTGCACCATCGTCGGCACCGAATCGGGGCTGGCACCCAGCGCGCGGTCGAACCATGGCAGGGAAGCTGTCAGGCCATATTGGGCGCGGGTGAGTTCGGCGCGCAGAGTCAGCGCCTTTGCGTCGTCATTGGCCAGCGCGACGGCACGATCGGCGGCGGCAATCGCGCCTGCCTGATCGCCGGTGGCCAGCCGCAAACGACCCAGATCGACCCAGTTTTCCACGTCTTCGGGCGCTGCGGCAATCGCGCTTGCCAGCGTCTTTTGCGCCAGCGCCATGTCGCCCAGCGCGATGGCGGCGCGGGCGGTCACGCGGGCGGCGGCGATAGACTGCGTATCGGGAATGTCGGCAGCGCGGGCTTCCTTGAGCGCGGCAGTTGCATCGCCCTGAAGCAACAACGCCTGCGCCATGACGGCGCGCGTCTGTGCAGGCTGCGCGCCCAGCGTCCGGGCGCGTTCGACTTCGGCCTGCGCCCCTGCGCCATCGCCCAGTTCCGCCAGCGCGCGCGCCTGCGCCAGCCGCACGGTGGGGCTGCGCGGATCGCGCTTGATGGCGTTCATCAATTCGATGCGAGCGGTGCGCGCGTCGCCCTTGTCCAGCGCGGCCAGGCCACGCGCCAGAGCGGCGCTGCCATCGCGTTCATGCGCGCGCCATTGCCACAGGCCCGCGCCCGACAGCAGCAGCAGCGCAATGACGATGAGCAAAAACAGCCGCTTGCGGCTCATGCGCCCTGCCCCGGCATTTGGCCCTGCATCTGATATTGTTTGAGCAGGTCGTAGAGGGTCGGGCGGCTGATCCCCAAAATCTTGGCCGCGCCCGATATATTGCCGTCGGTGCGGGCAATGGCGCGGCGGATGGCGCGGCGATCTGCCATTTCGCGCGCGGCCTTCAGGTTGACGACATCGCTCCCGGCCCCCCGTTCATCGTCGAGGTCGAGGTCAGCCGCCGTCACCAGCTTGCCATCGGCCATGATGACCGCGCGCTTCATGCGGTTTTCCAGTTCGCGCACATTGCCCGGCCAGCCCCAGCCGTCGAGCGCGGCGAGCGCATCGGGGGCCAGCCCCTTGACCGTCGGGTTCATGTCCCGCGCAAAGCGGGTCAGGAAATGCCGTGCGAGCAGGGCAGGGTCGCCGGGGCGGTCCTTGAGCGCGGGGATGCGGATGATGATTTCGGCGAGGCGGTAATAGAGGTCTTCGCGAAACTGGCCCGCCGCGATCATCTCCTCCAGATTCTGGTGCGTGGCGCAGACTATGCGGGTGTCCACCGCGATCGGCTGACGACCGCCGACCCGTTCGATCACCCGTTCCTGCAAAAAGCGCAGCAGCTTGACTTGCAGGGTGAGCGGAATGTCGCCGACCTCATCCAGAAACAGCGTGCCACCCTGCGCCAGTTCGATCTTGCCCGGCGTCGTCCTGATCGCGCCAGTGAACGCGCCCTTTTCATGGCCGAACAGTTCGGATTCGAGCAGGGTTTCGGGAATGGCGGCGCAATTGATCGCGACAAAGCCCTTGTCCCGGCGCGGGCTGGCGTCATGCAGCCCCTGCGCCAGCAATTCCTTGCCCGTGCCGCTGGCGCCCAGCAGCAGGACGGAGACTTGCGCGCTGGCGACCCGTTCGATGGTGCGGGCGACCTTCATCATTTCAGGCGCGGCGCTGATCAGGCGGCCCAGCACCCGGTTATCCTGTGGCGCAGCTTCGGCAAGGCGGGCATTTTCCCGTTCCAGCGCATGGACGTGGAACGCGCGGCGGACGATCATGCCCAGCTCGTCGATGTCGACCGGCTTTTGATAAAAGTCGTACGCGCCGCCCGCAATGGCTTCGAGCGCGCTTTCGCGTGCGCCATGGCCGGACGCGACGATCACTTTGGTATCGGGCTTGATCCGCAATATGTCGGCCAGCGTGGCAAAGCCTTCGCTCGTGCCGTCAGGGTCCGGCGGCAGGCCAAGGTCGAGCGTGACGACATCGGGCGTTTCCGCGCGCAACATCTCGATCGCTTCGTCGCGGTCGCCCGCGATGAACAGCTGATAATCCTCATAGGCCCAGCGCAACTGGCGCTGAAGGCCCGGATCATCCTCCACGATCAGCAATTTGGGGCGGGTGTCGCTCATCAGGCGGCTCTCTCCTGTGTCTCTGTCGCTGTTGCGTTCGGCAGGCGCAGCGTGAAGCGGCTCCCCGCCCCTGGCTTGCTGTCCACGTCGATGCGCCCGCCCATCGCCTGCGCCAGCGCGCGTGCTTCAAATGCGCCGATGCCGAAGCCGCCCGCCTTGCTGGAGGAAAAGGGTTTGAACAGGTCACGGCGGATATATTCCGCGCTCATGCCCCGGCCATGGTCGATGATTTCCACGATGACGGCGGTGGCATCGGCAGAGAGGCGGAGTTCGACCGGGCTGTCGGGGGCGCTGGCGTCGATTGCGTTCTGAACCAGATGGGTGAGGATCTGTTCGATGCGGGCGGGGTCGGCCAGTGCGGGCGGCGCGTCGCCGCTGACCTGGACGGGATGCTGGCGCGCGCGCGTGCGGGCGACCTGATCGACCAGCGCGCGCAGGGGCAAGGGGCGCGGCTCTTCGGCCCGGCCCTTATTATGTTGGGACAGGCGGGCGAGCATGTCGTTCATCTTGCCCACCGATTCCTGAAGCGTCAGCACCATGTCGGCGCGGAAATCGGGGTTATCGGCATGGCGTTGCGCATTGCGGGCGAGCAGCGACAATTGGCTGACGAGATTTTTGACGTCATGGATGATGAAGGCGAAGCGGCGGTTGAATTCGTCGAAGCGGCGCGCATCGTCCAGCGCCTGCTGCCCCTGCGCTTCGCTGATATGGGTGGCTGCCTGCCGCCCGGCGGCGCGCAGCATGTCGAAATCCTCCCAGTCCAGCCGCCGGTCCACGGGCGGGCGGGCAAGCAGGACGGCGCCGATCAGGCGGCCATAATGAAGGAGCGGGACCAACGCCCAGGCACGCGGTTCGTGGCGCAGCCAGTCGGGCAGCGACACGGCCCCTTCCCCGGTGCGCGGGCGGGCAAGGTCGATGATCCAGCCGGTCTGTTCCAGCCGCGCGACCAGATCCGCCGGGCAGGTCGCGCCATCAGGCAGGTCGCTGGACCAGTTCCATTGGGTTTCGTGGGCAAGCGCGCCATCTTCGTCGCGCAGCATCAACAGGGCGGCGGGGGAATCGGTGATGTCGGCCATTGCCTTTGCCACCCGCTCGCCCAGTGGCGCGGCATCCTGTCCGGGGCGGCCGATGGTTTCGCCAAAACGCATCCATTCGGTGCGATAGTCATAGCGGTGCTGGAAGAAATGCTTGGCGACCTGCACTTTCCACAGCGCGCGCAGGCGGGGCGATGGCAGCAGGACGAGCGCGGTGACGGCGGTGAAGAATACTGCGCCGATTTCCACCACCCGCGCATAGGGTCCGGCGATCAGTTCGATCAGCAGGGCGGCGGCGGCCAGCACCACGCCATAGAGCGCCAGCGCGAACAGGGAGAGGGAGCGCAGCGTCACCGCGCGAGAGAGTTGCAGCCGCCCGGCCAGATCCTGCCGCAGGCCCACCGCGATCACGGGGGCAAGCAGCGCCATCAGCAGGCCGCGCAGCGCGTATAGTTCGCTCACCCGGCCTGGCGCGAACCAGCAGATGGCGTAGAGGTTGAGGTCGTAAGTCCACATCGCCGCCAGCGACCCCAGCAGCAACGCTACCCCGCCCCGTTCGCGCGATGGCCAGTTGGTGTAGAGATGATGGACCAGCAGCAGGCTGCCGATCGCCGTCATCATCCGCAGGATCAGCGATACCGTGACAAGCGTGCGGTGCAGGTCGCTGTCCGGCAACAATTGCCGCCAGACGATGTCGGTGAAGGTCTGAAGCAGGATCAGCCCGGCGACGGCGGCGTAGAGCGCGCTGACCGCTACGGTCGGCCCGGCACGACCCACCGGCCCGCGCCACAGCATAACGAACAGGGTCAGTAGCCAGGCGGCATTGCGGATGCTTTCGCCGATGCCCGACAACGGCTTCGACACGCCGCCAAAGGACACATAGAGCGCCCAGCAGGAGGTCAGCAGCAGCGCGGCGGCGAGCAGGCGCGGTTCGGCGGTTTCATCCCGCCGACGCAGGATGAAGATGCCCAGCGCCGCGAACAGCACCGCCGCCAGGGCATGGCCCCAGTCGCCGACAAATTGCAGGAGAGCGCCCATCGCTCAAACGCCCCTTAGCGCGCGCCATCGGGCCAGAGGATGACCCGCACCGTTTGAATGAGGATCAGCAGGTCGAGGAACGGCGTATAATTTTTGGCGTAATAAAGGTCATATTCCAGCTTGTGCCGGCTATCCTCGATCGACGCGCCATAGGGATAGTTGATCTGCGCCCAGCCGGTGATGCCCGGTTTTACCATATGGCGTTCGGCATAATAGCGCAGATGCTGTTCCAGATCCTCGACAAACTGGCGGCGTTCGGGGCGTGGGCCGACGAAGCTCATTTCGCCTTTCAGCACGGTCCAGGTCTGGGGCAGCTCGTCGATCCGCAGCTTGCGCAGCCAATAGCCAAGACGGGTGATGCGCGGATCGTCCTTTTCCGCCCATTGCGCCTGTCCGTTGACTTCCGCGTCCAGCCGCATGGTGCGCAGCTTCACGATCCAGAATTCCTGGCCGAACAGGCCGACGCGCTGCTGCCGGTAGAAGGCCGGTCCCTTGCTGTCCATTTTGACGAAAATAGCCGCGAGCAGAATGACCGGGCCAGTCAGCGCAAGCAGGATGGTGCTGGCGATGATGTCGAACAATCGCTTGGCGAAACTCGATATGCGGCGACCGGCGGAAAAGCCGTCGGAGAAGATCAGCCAGCTTGGGTTGACGCTGGCCAGGTCGACGCGGCCCGTTTCACGCTCCAGAAAAGTCGACAGGTCGTTGACATGCACGCCGGTCGTCTTGATGCGCAACAGGTCGGACATGGGGACGGCATTGCGCCGTTCCTCCAGCGCCAGCACGACTTCGCTGGCGTTCAGGCGGACGACGAAATCGGACAGATTGTAGATGGCGTCGCGGTTCAGCGCTTCCGGCACCACCTGCGGCCCGTCATTCATGGCAATGAAGCCGACGACGAGGAAGCCTGCACCCTTTTTCTGTTCCAGATCCTTGATCCGGTTGGCGCGATTGCCCGCGCCCAGCACGACAAGTCGCCGCTTGAACGCTTCGCCGCCCAGCATGGAACCGAGCAGCAAACGCACCATGACCAGCAAGCCCATGGCCAAACCCATGGCGTAGAGCGAATTGGAGCGCCAAAGCGTCATGCCCGGCAGCAGGAAATAGAGGACCGAGAGGAAAATCGCGCCCAGCGACACCGCGACCAGCAGCCGGGCAAAGGCAAACCGAATCGATTGAAGCGCCTCGGTGCCATAGACACCCACGGCGATCATCGCCGTCTGAATGGAAAAGGCGAAGCTGAGCAATGGACCCATGCGAGTCATCACATGGTCGATGTCCATGCCGATCTGATGCGCGCGCAGGATCCAGCCGCCCTCCGCCGCGCAGAGCAGCAGCACGAAATCGAGCAGCCCCAGCAGCAGCACGGCGTGCGGCACATAATGTTTGAACAGCCTGATCATCGTCGCACTATTGGTCCCGCTGGCCCGCCCGGACGCCGGGGGGTTATGCCGGATGCTGCCTTACAGCATGTGTAAGGAAATCCGACAGTGCGATCACCTTGCCCGAAATTGGCAAAGAAATGCTGAACGTGACGCCGCGCGGTGACGGAGAACCGATATTAGCGGGAACGCGCCATGCCGATGCCGCTATGGCAAAGTGACGGCGGCCTTCGATGACCAGCCGCCGTCAATTATCCTGACGCAGCGAGTCGGCAGCGTTCCTGGCCGCGTCGCCCGCGCGGCTGGCGGCGCGATCGACTGAATCGGCGGCCTGCGTGACTGCATCCGCCCGGCGATCGTCGCGGCTTTCGTTGGTGACGTAAAAGAAGCCGATTGCCAGAACCAGCGCCAGCGCGACGAGCGTGAACACCAGCCCGCTGCCATGCGACCTTTCCGCCATAGGGGCGTGAACCGGCGGATCATCCTGCCGAAGGGGGTCATGGACCATGTGAAATCTCCTTGATCCTGTCCTAACGGACGGATGCAGGGGATCGTTCCGGTTGGCGCTCAATCTGGGCCGGGATCACGGTTGCGGCTGAGGCGGTCGACGTCCTGCATGATTTCATCCAGCACCGCCGTATCGCTCGTCGCCTGTAAGCGTCGGGAGGGCAAATCGCCGCTTTCGAGCAATTGTTCGAGTGCGGCGCGGCCACGCGCCACCCGGCTCTTGATCGTGCCGACGGCGACGCCGCAAATCTCGGCCGCTTCCTCATAAGCAAAGCCGCCCGCGCCGACCAGGATCAGCGCTTCGCGCTGCGGCTGGGGCAGTTGCAGCAGAGCGCGCTGCATGTCGCTGAGTTCGACATGCTTGTCCTGCCCGGCAGGCGCGGCCAGAATACGGTCTGCGGTCAGATCATCCCATTCGCCGCGAAAGCGCGAACGGCGCATCTGCGAGAGATAATGGTTGCGCAGGATGATGAAAGTCCAGGCACGCATATTGGTGCCGGCCTGAAAACGCTGACGCGCGGCCCATGCCTTGAGCAGGGTTTCCTGCACGAGATCATCGGCCACATCGCGATTGCCCGACAGCGAACGGCCAAATGCGCGCAGGTGCGGGATGACCGCAGCCAGTTCGCGCTTGAAGTCGCTGTCCGAAAGAGCCGCCCGATCTTCCACCGGGCTGATTTCGACAGCGCCAGTGTCAACGTCCATGTCATTCATGGGAACATCCCCCGTGCTGGCTGCCGCCCTCGCCGTGCGAACCGACGTCGTCAAAGCCATATATGCGCCCATATCCCAGAATAGTCGTCGTCAAAGCAGATCGCCGCGCGCGAGCGCCTTATCGCCAGATCACCAGCAGCATAGCGACGACCGCCAGTGCGAGCGATATGGCCAGAACGTAGCGCACGATGTGCGGGGTTTCCCCGCCGCGCGCGTCGTCGGTCGCGATATGCTGTTCCTGGTCAACCATGGCTCGTCTCCCGATCGTTACGCAGCATTAACGCCGCGACCCGACCGGGAGTTCCGCACGGTTGCGGGCCATGCGCGATCAGACGGGCGCAGTCGCTTCGTCAAAGAACAGCGCCTGCGAAATGGCCGCCTTCACCGTCGACCGCTGAAACGGCTTGGTGATGAGGAAGGTGGGTTCGGGCCGTTCGCCGGTCAGCAGCCGTTCTGGGAAAGCGGTGATGAATATGACCGGGACCGAAAATTCGGCGAGAATATCCTTCACCGCGTCGATACCGCTGCTGTCGTCGGCAAGCTGAATGTCGGCCAGCACGAGGCCGGGCCGGTCGGCCAGCGCTTCGCGCACCGCGTCTTCGGCCGTTACCGCAATGGCCGTGACATCATGGCCAAGGTCGCGGACGATGGTTTCGATGTCCATCGCGATGATCGGTTCATCCTCGATAATCAGCACCTTGGCGCGAGTCTGCGACTCGATTTCGGTCAGCGCTTCTTCCACCAGCGCTTCGACATCGGCGGTGTCCATGTCGATCAGATAGGCGACATCATCGACCGTGAAGCCTTCCAGCGCCGTCAGCAACAGCGCCTGACGCGGCAGCGGGGTCAGGCGGGCAAGGCGCGCCTGCGCAATGGCTTCGCGGCTGCCGCCCGCCGTCACCGGAATATCTTCCAGATGGGCCGACGACCAGATGGCGTGAAAGGTGCGATAAAGGCCCAGGCGCGGATCAACCTCGGTCGGGAATTCTTCGGGCGCAGCGACGATCGCTTCCAGCGCGGCACGGACATAGGCGTCACCGTGCGACTGACTGCCGGTCAGGGCGCGGGCGTAGCGCCGCAGAAACGGAAGATGGGGGTGCAATTGCTGTCCAAGCGACATCGTCAGATCTTCTCCCTGCCCATAGGGGCGTAATGTTCCGAAACATCGGCGCCGATGACAAGGCATCGCGCACGGGAGGATGGAATGAAAGATGCTGTCATGGCAACCCCCGCCCCCCTTTTCACCGCCAAAACCCCGGCGCGTAAAAAATGCTTCGATCAGGGGAACCAACAAGGACGCGATTTGTTTCGCAGCTACATGGTTTTTTCGGCCATATGATGAATTTTGCGGCAATCATGGCGGGCGACGAATTGACGTTCCGCAGGAAAACCGCAAAAACGAGCGCGCTGGCACATCGGTTATTGCTTCATAGGGGCTGATTTTGGTTTCTTCATCGACGGAACGATTGGCGGCCGAAGGGGGCAAGTCGCAAGATGCCCCTAATAAGGAAGATGGTGTGAAAACCGCTGCCGCCCCCCGCAAGCGTCGCCCCGCCGCCAAGGAAGAAGCGCATGTGTCGCAGGCTTTGCGCACAGTCTATCAGCGCGCGGTGGAGGAAGATATTCCCTCTGAAATGCTGGATTTGCTGAGCAGGCTTGACTGATACACCCATGACCGGGGGCCATCATCCTCCGACAGGTTCCACCCGGACGCCCCGCCCCTTGCTTGATTCCGTCCACCGTTATTTCCGGTCCACCGGCGTCAAGATGTTCCTCATACTGACGCTTGCGCTGCTGCCTTTGGGCCTGGTCGCGCTGGTCGCATCGCTTCAGGCGATCCGCACGGCGGACCTGGAAAAGGAAGCGTTGCTGCGCGTTGCAGTGACGCAAAGCGCGCGCAAATTGTCGGCGGACCTGCAATCGGACCGCACTGCCCTTGAACTGACGGTCAATACGCTGGCGCGGCCGCGCGGCGACGCCGGCATCTGCGCCCGGCTGGCCTTTTTCCTGACCGCGCATGATACCGGCGGCGGGCAATTCTACATCTACGACCGGCAGGGACGACGCCGCTGCGGTTCGGATGGCGCAGAACCTGCCGGGGTGTCGCCGCAGGCGCGCTTTGCCAACCGTCAGGCCGAACTTTTGCCGCAATCGGCGCATCTGCTGGTGCGGGTGCCGAGCCGGGACGGCAGCCTGGTCGCGCTGGTCTATTATGCGCGCGCCCATCTGGAAAATGTCGCTGATCCGGCGACTGCGCTGCAAAACCGACAACTCAGCCTGCGCCAAGGCGACCGGCACATGATGATCGGCCGTCCCAGCGCCGCGCCCCTGGCCGGGGAAAGCGCCAGCCTGTCCGCCCGGCTCGATCCGCCCGACATCGTGCTGACCATGACGGTGCGCGAACCGCCCGCCACGATCGCACGGATGCTGTCGCTGTTCCTGCCGCTGGTCATGTGGTTCGCCGCCGCCGCAATCGGATGGTTCGTGGTCAACCGGCTGCTGATCCGCCCGCTGGTCATGCTGCGCAGCGCCGTCGCCGCCTATCAACCGGGCGAAGTGATGCAGCCTTTGCAGCGAGTGCGGACGCCCGCGCAGGAAATCGTGGCGCTGGGCGAAACCTTCCGCGAAATCAGCGAGGATGTGGCGACACATGAAGCGGAAATGGCGCAGGGGCTGGAAACCCAGCGCAAGCTGACCCGCGAAGTGCATCACCGGGTGAAAAACAACCTTCAGATCATCGCCAGCCTCATCAACCTGCACGCGCGTTCGGCGCATGAGCCGGAAGCGATGGAAGCCTATGCGTCGATCCAGCGACGGGTCGATGCCTTGTCCGTGGTGCATCGCAACCATTTCGCCGAGCTGGAGGAAAATCGCGGTGTGGGCGTGCGCCCGCTGATCAGCGAATTGTCGGCCAGCCTGCGTGGCACCGCCCCCGCCAGCGCCCGCCGCTTCGCTATCCAGATCGACAGCGACGACCTGCACATCAGTCAGGACGTGGCCGTGCCGATTTCCTTCCTGCTGACCGAACTGGTCGAATTGGCGATGATGCTGGACCCGCAGGGAACGATGCGGATTTCGGTAGCGACGCTGCCCGACCGCGCAGACCGCGCGCTGTTGACCGTGCGATCGGCGGGGCTGCGCGCGTCGGAGGCAATGACGGCGCATCTGGCCGAACGCTATGGCCGGGTGCTGACCGGCCTGTCGCGGCAATTGCGATCGCCGCTGGAGCATGACGAGGAAGGCGGCGTTTACAGCATCGCCATTACCGTGATTGCCTAAATCTGGTCAGGCGCGCTGATAGTCGCGCCGGAAATCTGCCGCAAAGACCGCGAACTGGCCCGCGCCGATGCTGTCGCGGATCGCCTGCATCAATTGCTGATAGAAATGGATATTATGCTGCGTCATCAGCATTGCGCCCAGCATTTCGCCTGCCTTGACCAGATGGTGGAGATAGGCGCGGCTCCATGTGGCGCATACCGGGCAGCCGCAGCGCGGGTCGATCGGACCCATATCTTCGGCGAATTTCGCGTTGCGGATATTAAGTGGTCCCGCCCAGGTAAAAGCCTGACCATTGCGACCGCTGCGCGTGGGCAGCACGCAATCGAACATGTCGATGCCGCGTTCGACTGCGCCGACGATATCGTCGGGCTTACCCACGCCCATCAGGTAACGCGGCTTGTCGGTCGGCAGCATGGCAGGCGCGAAGTCGAGCGTGGCGAACATCGCTTCCTGCCCTTCCCCCACGGCAAGGCCGCCTACAGCATAGCCGTCAAAGCCGATCTCGATCAGTTTTTCGGCTGAAATCCGGCGCAGTTCTTCATTGAGCGACCCTTGCTGGATACCGAACAGCGCCGCGCGCGCCGCATGATCGCCCCCGGTATCAAAGCCCTCGCGCGATCGCTTCGCCCAGCGCATGGAACGCTCCATCGAACGGGCAGCTTCGTCATGGGTGCAGCCATTTTTGGTGCATTCGTCGAACGCCATGACGATGTCGCTGTCCAGCAACCGCTGAATTTCCATCGACCGTTCCGGGGTCAGCATATGCTTCGACCCGTCGATATGGCTGGAAAAGGCCACGCCTTGCTCGCTCATTTTGGTGAGCGCGCTCAGGCTCATCACCTGATAGCCGCCACTGTCGGTCAGGATCGGCCGGTCCCAGCCCATGAAGCCATGTAGCCCCCCCAGCCGCGCCATGCGTTCCGCGCCGGGGCGCAGCATCAGATGATAGGTGTTGCCCAATATGATGTCCGCGCCACTCGCGCGCACTTCCGCCGGGCGCATCGCCTTGACCGTGGCGGCGGTGCCGACCGGCATGAAGGCAGGCGTGCGAATGTCGCCACGCTGCATCTGGATCGCGCCGGTGCGCGCCTTGCCGTCGGTGGCGGCGATGGAGAAGGTAAAACGGGATTGGGTCACAGCCCGCGCTCTAATATCGAACATGCGGCGGCACAAGGCCAGCGCGTGATGGCGTCAACCCGCCCTGCGCACGCCTTCGAACAACATCAGCGCGTCGATGTTGAACCCGTCGACCCGGCGATAGGGACCAACGAAGCGCAAACAGTCGGCCGACAGGCGCAGCGGCCATGGCGCGCCGGTCGCATCGGCAAGCGAAAGCGTAACAATCCTGGGGTCGGTTCGGCGCTCGGTCATGCAATCTGGCTAATTAATAAAGGTTAACAAAGCCCTGCGCCGGGAATCTTACATTTGTAAAGGAGCCTTCTTGTTGCACTTGCGCAACAGCCCGCGCGCTTTGCGCCAATTTCCGGCGACTCGTTTGCAACAGTCAGGGACAAAAATAGTTAACGCCCTGTCCATCCCTTCCCGGTTGATTGCATCCTGCAAGCGAGCCTGATCTGTTCAGTCGGAATAGAAAAATGGGGTCGCAGATGATTGATTCAGGACGGTTTAATCCTTCGCGAGACATCGCGGAGGCTGCTGGTGACGCGCATTGCGTTGCAGATATCGGGCAACCTGCCTTTTCCGATACGGAAAGAGCCGATCCGAACGCACCAGACCCATCGACGCTGTTCGATCTGGGCCAGATCGACGTAAGATGGGACGCGGAGCTTTCGACTTTGTGGGCGTTCATGACGCCGCACGAACGGCCCAATTCCAACCTTGGCCTGATTCGCGACACGATGGCGTGGCAGCGCGAAAGCCGCCGCGCGTTCGGCAACAAGGACGGCCTGCTGAAATTCATGGTGCTGGGGTCGCGCTTTCCCGGCGTGTTCAACCTGGGCGGCGACCTGGAAATGTTCGCCGAGTGCATCCAGAAGCGCGACCGCGCGACGTTGCTGAAATATGGCGTCGCCTGTTGCGAGATCGTAGATCGCATCTGGCACTGCAACGACATGAACGTCATCAACATCGGCCTGGCACAGGGCGACGCGCTGGGCGGCGGGCTGGAAGCGCTGATGTGTTTCGACGTCATCATTGCCGAACGCCACGCCAAATTCGGCCTGCCGGAAGTGTTGTTCGGCCTGTTCCCCGGCATGGGCGCCTATTCCATCCTGTCGCGGCGCGTCGGCCCGGTCATGGCGCAGCAGATGATCGCCCAGGGACGTATCTACTCCGCCGACGAAATGTACGACATGGGCATCGTCGCCCAGGTAGTGGACACAGGCGAAGGTGAAGCGGCGACCGCCAAGTGGATCAGGGACCATAGCGCCCATCATGCCGGCTATGTCGGCATCAACCGTGCCGGACGGCGGGTCAATCCGATGACGCTGGCCGAATTGACCGACATCGTGGAAATCTGGACCGACACGGCGTTGACGCTGTCGGACCGCGACCTGCGGATGATGCGGCGCCTGGCGGCGGCGCAGACCCGCTTGCGCTGATTGCACATCAAGACAGACGGCGGCGGGGGATGGGGTCGGGGCGCTCCGTCCCCTCCAGCGGTCCCGCCGCGATCAGTTCGGCGATCCGGTCGCTCGTGACCGGACGGCTGAACAAATAGCCCTGAACATTGGTGAAGCCAGCTTCGCGCGCATGGTGAAGCTGGTCCGCCGTCTCTATGCCTTCGGCCACCGTACTCATGGACAGGTCGCGCGCCAGATTGCCGATCGCCCGCACGATCGCGCGATCTTCCGCATTGGCGCTGACTCCGGCCATGAAGCTCTGATCGACCTTGAGCGTGTCGAAACGGTAGGAGCGCAGGTAGGAGAGCGAGGAATAGCCGGTGCCAAAATCATCGAGGGCGAGGCGCAGGCCGATCCGCTGCAATTCGCGCAGGATCGTATTGGTCTGCCCGCTGTCGTCGAGAAAAATGGATTCGGTGACTTCCAGTTCCAGCCGACGCGCAGGCAGCCCGGTTTCGAGCAGCGCGGCAATGACATGGCTGGGCAGGTCCGACGATTTGAGCGAGGCAGGCGACACGTTGATGGCGATCCGCACATCACCGGGCCAGGATGCCGCCGCGATACAGGCTTCGCGCAGCACCCACCCGGTCATTGCCTCGATCATGCCCATGCTTTCGGCGATCGGAATGAATTCGGCGGGCGAAATCGGTCCCAGAACCGGATGATCCCAGCGCAGCAGCGCTTCGCACGCTTCGATATGGCCGCTTTCCAGATCGACGATCGGCTGGAACAGCAGCTTGAGTTCGTGGTTGTCGAGCGCCCGGCGCAAGCCCGTCTCAATCTCATGCACGCGGTTGAAGCGTTCCTTGAGCGACCAGTTGAAGCTGGCGGCGCGATTGCGCCCCTCCCGCTTGGCTTCGTACAGCGCCAGGTCGGCATGTTGCATCAATTCGTCCATGTCGCGCCCGTCCTGCGGCGCGACCGCGTAACCGATGGAGGCCGTGACCGAGAGCAAATTGTCGCCCAGGTCGAAGCCATGGCCGAAATAGGTAATGATTTCCTGCGCGATGGCAGCCGCCGTCACCCGGCATGTGTCGGGGCAGATGACGACGAATTCATCGCCGCCGAAGCGAGCGATCCGGCCGCGTCCCTGCACCACTTCGTTGAGCCGCTCGGCCACGCTGCGCAACAATTGGTCGCCGACCATATGGCCCAGCGAATCGTTGATTTCCTTGAACCGATCCACGTCCATCCACAGAATGGCGACGGCATCGGCGCGCTTTTCGCTCTGTTCGAATATATCGCGCAACCGCATCTGCATCGCCATGCGGTTTTCAAGTCCGGTCAGGCTGTCGAAACGGGCCAGCCGTTCGAACTTTTCCGCCAGCAGCGACTTGTCGCGCTTGCCGATCAACGCCTGTACGACTATGCGGTGCGTGGTCGAGCTGATTTCGGCGAGGCCCAACACCATCATCACCATGGCCACCGACAGCACGCGATAGCCCGTCGATCCTTCCAGCCACAGCCCCGTCGCGGTCGGCAGCAGCGCCAGGCACACCTGGCCGATGGCGATCTGGACCCGGCCCGCATTGCGGCCTGAAATGCCGCCCGCATAGCCGGTGGCCATCGACACGCTGAGCATATGGATCACCGAATTGGGCGATCCGATCAGCGTGACGAAGCCCATCAACCCCAGCAACCCGGCATAGGCCCATGCGCCCAGTTCATAGGCCAGTTCCCAGTTGCGCGAAGCAACGGCAGTGCCGCGCTTTAGCTGGCGGTGGAAAAAGACGGCGGAAATGACGCGCAGCGCCGCAACGATGCAGACGGCCAGCACGACGATATGGATAGCGGTGCCATCGCTCAGGCTGCTGATGACGATGCCAACGGCAGTGCCTGTGGCCGCGCCGATGGTGAGCGATGCGGGGGATGCGTAAAGGGATTCGACCAGGCTGCGACGCACGTCTGCATCCTCGACCGACCGCTGCGCCCTGCGCCTTTCCAGAAGGTTTCTTATCACGCGCAAATGGCGGGTCTCCGGTTCCCGCACAGGTCATCGCATTTTGCGTTTATTTTTTGGTTAAGATTGCCGTGCCGTACCATGGCTATTGTATGTTTCAGTCATTTTCCTTGTAGGACAGCCCCAATAGAAAAAGGCCGGTGGATCGCTCCACCGGCCTCAATCTGTTGGCAGGACGTGGACTGATTAGAAGTCCATGCCGCCCATGCCGCCCATGCCGCCACCGGGCATCCCCATGGGAGCCTTGTCGTCGGCAGGCATTTCCGAAATCGCCGCTTCGGTGGTGATCAGCAGACCAGCAACCGATGCTGCGTTCTGGAGCGCGGTGCGAACGACCTTGGTCGGGTCGATAACGCCGGCGGTCACCAGGTTTTCGTAGGTGTCGGTCGACGCATTGAAGCCGAACGAGGTGTCGTCCTGATCGAGCAGCTTGCCCGACACGACGGCGCCGTCCTGGCCCGCATTGCTGGCGATCTGGCGAACCAGAGCGGTCAGCGACTTGCGAACGATGTCGATGCCACGGGTCTGGTCGTCATTGACGCCCTTGAGGCCGTCAAGCGCCTTGGTCGCGTAGAGCAGCGCGGTGCCGCCACCGGGGACGATGCCTTCTTCGACAGCCGCACGGGTCGCGTGGAGAGCGTCGTCGACGCGGTCCTTGCGTTCCTTGACTTCGATTTCGGTCGCGCCGCCAACCTTGATGACGGCAACGCCGCCAGCCAGTTTGGCCAGACGTTCCTGAAGCTTTTCCTTGTCATAGTCCGAGGTGGTGTTCTCGATCTGCTGACGGATCTGCTCGGTACGGCCCTTGATCGAATCATGGTCGCCAGCGCCATCGACGATGACGGTGTTGTCCTTGTCGATGGTGACGCGCTTGGCAGTACCCAGCATGGCGAGCGTGACGCTCTCCAGCTTGATGCCCAGGTCTTCCGAAATCACTTCGCCCTTGGTCAGGACGGCGATATCTTCCAGCATCGCCTTGCGACGATCGCCAAAGCCAGGTGCCTTGACCGCTGCAACCTTCAGGCCGCCGCGCAGCTTGTTGACGACCAGAGTCGCCAGCGCTTCGCCTTCGATGTCTTCCGCGATGATGAGGAGCGGACGACCCGACTGGACGACTGCTTCAAGGATCGGCAGGATCGACTGGAGGTTCGACAGCTTCTTTTCGTGGATCAGAATGTACGGATCAGCCAGTTCGACCGACATTTTTTCCGGGTTCGTCACGAAGTAAGGCGACAGGTAGCCGCGATCGAACTGCATACCTTCGACGACGTCCAGCTCGAAGTCGAGACCCTTGGCCTCTTCCACGGTGATGACGCCTTCCTTGCCGACCTTTTCCATGGCTTCGGCGATCTTTTCGCCGACTTCACGGTCGCCATTGGCCGAAATGATGCCAACCTGAGCGATTTCGGCAGTGCCGGCGACAGGCTTCGAACGCGCCTTGATGTCTTCGACGACCTTGATCACGGCGAGGTCGATACCGCGCTTGAGATCCATCGGGTTCATGCCGGCGGCAACCGACTTCATACCTTCGCGCACGATGGCCTGGGCCAATACGGTTGCGGTGGTGGTGCCGTCACCGGCGATGTCGTTGGTCTTGGAAGCGACTTCCCGGACCATCTGGGCGCCCATATTTTCGAACTTGTCCTTAAGTTCGATTTCCTTGGCGACCGAAACACCGTCCTTGGTGATGCGCGGCGAACCGAAGCTCTTGTCGATGACGACGTTGCGGCCCTTTGGCCCCAGGGTCACCTTGACCGCGTCGGCCAGGATGTCGACACCGCGCAGAATGCGCTCACGAGCGTCGCGGGAAAACTTTACGTCTTTCGCTGCCATGGTCTTTTACCTTCTTGAAGAATTGCAAAATGTGCGAAGTTCACACCGTCGCAGGTGTCGGAAATTCGCGGGAAACGAGAAATTCGGTCGGGTTCGCAACTTTACGCCGCGACCCCGGAACCCATTCAGGCGACGACGCCCAGAATGTCCGATTCCTTCATGATCAGCAGGTCTTCACCGTCGACCTTGACTTCGGTGCCGGACCATTTGCCGAACAGGATACGGTCGCCAGCCTTGACATCGAGCGGCGTAACCTTGCCGTCTTCGGCCTTGCTGCCGGTGCCGACGGAGACGATTTCGCCTTCCTGCGGCTTTTCCTTGGCGGTGTCGGGGATGATGATCCCGCCTGCGGTCTTCGCTTCCGCTTCGATGCGGCGGACGAGAACACGGTCGTGCAACGGACGAAATGCCATGTTGATTGCCTTTCCCTTAAACTTTGGGATGGGTCGGACATAGGAGGGGCGGATGATCCGCCGTTACCCCTATGCCTGTCCTTCTCCCGATGAACTGGCGCTTGTTAGCACTCCTTGATGAAGAGTGCCAGCCGCGTCTGCATATGGTTCGACCCGGCGCGGCGTCAAGACGATGGAGCATAAAAATTCCACCAGCGCGACTTTGTGGCGACGAGCCGACCGGCGGAGCGGGACGAGTTTTGATCGCCTGATGAAATTGGCACGGCAACGCTACAGATATGCTGCATTGAACGCGGCAGGCGGACTCCCTAACTCACGCGCACAGTCTTCCCACCCCGTATATAAGAGACCGCCCTGCATGACCGACAGCTATACCCCGCCCCGCGTGTGGACATGGAACAAGGCCAATGGCGGCCAGTTCGCCAACATCAACCGGCCGATCGCGGGTGCGACCCATGACAAGGCGTTGCCGGTGGGTCAGCATCCGCTCCAGCTCTATTCGCTCGCCACGCCCAACGGGCAGAAGGTGACGATCCTTCTGGAAGAATTGCTGGCGGCGGGTCATGGCGGGGCGGAATATGACGCCTGGCTGATCAAGATCGGCGATGGCGACCAGTTTTCCAGCGGTTTCGTGGACGTGAATCCCAACAGCAAAATCCCCGCGCTGATGGACTACAGCGTGTCGCCGCCGCAGCGGGTGTTCGAATCGGGCGCGATTCTGCTCTATCTGGCGGAAAAATTCGGCGCGTTCCTGCCGACCGATCCGGCCAAGCGGACGGCGGCGCTTGGCTGGCTGTTCTGGCAGATGGGCAGCGCGCCTTTGCTGGGCGGCGGCTTTGGCCATTTCTACGCCTATGCGCCGGAAAAATACGAATATCCGATCGACCGTTACACGATGGAAGTGAAGCGGCAGTTGGACGTGCTGGACCGGCATCTGGCGGAAAACGCCTATATGGCGGGTGATGAGTATAGCATCGCCGATATGGCTATCTGGCCCTGGTATGGCGGCGTGGTGCTGAACCGGGCCTATGGCGCGGCGGAGTTTCTGGACGCGGCAAGCTACAAGAATCTGGTCCGCTGGGCGCAACAGATCGACGCGCGCCCGGCGGTGCAGCGCGGGCGGATCGTCAACAAGGTGAACGGGCCGCTGGAGGAGCAATTGCACGAGCGGCATGATGCGGGCGATTTTGACACGAAAACGCAGGATAAGGTGGCGGTTTGAACCTTAATCCTTACATGTTTGGGGTTATCATATAGTAGTTTACACTCTCATCCATACGTCATGCTGAACTTGTTTCAGCATCCATCGTGCCCCACAAACAGCGGCTTATTGGGCGAAATGGACCCTGAAACAAGTTCAGGGTGACGTTGGGGGGATGTTGGCCATATACGCGCCCTCTCCTTGCAGGGGAGGATTTACCCGGCCGCCTGCACGATTTCCGCCCAGGCTTCTTCGCTGATCACTTCTATCCCCAGCGCGGCGGCCTGTTTCAATTTGCTGCCAGCGCCCGGCCCGGCGACGACCAGATCGGTCTTGGCGCTGACCGATCCCGCCGCTTTTGCGCCCAGCCGTTCGGCCTGGGCCTTGGCCTCGTCACGGCTCATGGTTTCCAGCTTGCCGGTGAATACGACCGTTTTGCCGGTGACCGCGCTGGCGGTGGTTTCCACGACATAGGGCGGCGGAGAAACTTCGGACAGCAGATCGTCCCACGCATCGACATTATGGGGTTCGTGGAAGAAATCGGCCAGCGCATGGCCTACTGCCGCGCCGACATTTTCCACGCCGATATGGTCGGCGATCGCCTTGTCTTTTTTCGCCTGCGTCAAATCGTCGGGCGCGGCAGCGCGCAGGGCGATGATTTCTTCCGCTAAAGCCCGCACGCCCGGCAGCGTGGTGGTGCGTTTGAGCAGGTCGCGCGCCGTCACGGCGCCGACATGGCGGATGCCAAGGCCGAACAGCAGCCGCGCGGCGTCCGGCGCACGCTTCGCTTCGATCGCGGCGAGCATATTGTCGACCGATTTTTCTTTCCACCCTTCGCGCTCCAGCAGGGCCGTGCGGTGGCGTTTCAGGCGGAAAATGTCGGCCGGTTCTGTAATCCAGCCCAGATCGAGAAATTCTTGGATGCTCTTTTCGCCCAGCCCTTCAATGTCGAGCGCAACGCGGCTGACGAAGTGGCGCAGCCGCTCGAACCGTTGCGCCGGGCAGATCAGGCCGCCGGTGCAGCGATAATCGACCTCGCCTTCCTCGCGCACCGCTTCGCTGTGGCAGATGGGGCATTGCGCGAGGAATATATAGGGCGCGCGGTCTTCATCCCGCGTCAGATTTTCGACCACCTGCGGGATGACGTCGCCCGCGCGCTGCACCACGACGCGGTCGCCGGGGCGCACGCCAAGGCGGGCGATCTCGTCCGCATTGTGGAGCGTGACGTTGGACACGACGACGCCGCCGACCGTCACCGGGGTCAGGCGGCCGACCGGGGTCAGCTTGCCGGTGCGACCGACCTGAATGTCGATGGCTTCGAGCGTGGTTTGCGCCCGTTCGGCGGGGAATTTATGGGCGATGGCCCAGCGCGGTGCCTTTGCCACGAAACCCAGCCGCTGCTGCCAGTCGAGCCGGTCGACCTTATACACCACCCCGTCAATGTCGAAGGGCAGGTCAGCGCGCGCCCGTTCGATGCCGCGATAATGGGCGAGCAGCGCGTCGAGCGTTTCGACTCGCACCAGCATGTCGGACACGGGCAGCCCCCATGCGGCAATCGCCTGCATCACGCCCAGTTGCGTTTCGGCGGGAAGCTGGCTGTGCGCGCCCCAGCCATGGGCCAGGAAGCGCAACGGGCGGCTGGCGGTGACGGTCGCGTCCTTCTGGCGCAGCGATCCGGCGGCAGCGTTGCGGGGGTTGGCGAATTGCCGCGCCTTGTCCGGCTCGTCCGCCTCGGCCAGCAGCCGGGCATTGAGAGCGGTGAAATCGTCCTTGGCCATATAGACTTCGCCGCGCACCTCGAACAGGTCAGGGATCGCGTCGCCGGTCAGGTGCTGGGGAATGTCGGCTATGGTGCGGACGTTGGCGGTCACATCTTCGCCCGTGGTGCCGTCGCCGCGCGTGGCCGCCATGACCAGCGCGCCCTGTTCGTAGCGCAGCGAACAGGACAGGCCGTCAATCTTCGGCTCGGCGGTCAACGCGACGGGCGCGTCGTCGGCCAGCGCGAGGAAGCGGCGCACGCGGGCGAGAAATTCCGCGATGTCCGCATCGGCAAAGCCATTGTCGAGGCTCATCATGCGCTGGGCATGGGCGACTTTTTTCAACGTGGATGTCGGCGCGGCCCCGACCTGAGCATTGGGCGAATCGGCGCGGACCAGATGCGGGAAGGCCGCCTCCAGCGCGTTGTTTTCCGCGATCAGGGCGTCATAATCCGCGTCGCTAATCTCCGGCGCGTCCTGATCATGATAGAGCCGGTTATGCTTGGCCACCGCGCGGGCAAGGCGCATCAGGCGGTTGGCGGCTTCGGGTTCGGTGAGGGAGGCTGGGTCGGTCATGGGGATGCCTTAACGGCTGTCGTGCTTTGGCGAAAGGCGGAGAGGAGATGTGCGCCGCCCTGGACTCCCGCCTGCGCGGGAGTACATTATTTTATAGGCCCGCTACTGGCACCGTCTCAAACCTTTGGCCGAAACCGGCGATGATCGGGCGGGCCTTGGCGATGGCGGTTTGCACGGCGGGGAGTTTGAGCGAGGCGGCGTAGCTTTCGCGGCTGTCCCAGACTTCGGTGATCCACAATGCGTCGGGGTTCGCGGTGTCGAGCGCGATGATATAGGACAGGCAGCCGGGCATAGCGGCCGTGCCGTCGCGGAGATAGGCGAGCAAGGCGTCGCGCTGGTCGGGCTTGGCGATCATCTGGCCGATCAGGCCGTAGCGGGGCGCGGCGGATTGTGCGGCGGCAGGGATGGCGCTGGCCGCGAGGGCGGCGGCGGTGAGGCCGATCATGTCTCTGCGGTTATGGGTCATGGGTGTTTCCTCCGCCGTTTCATTGTCCGTATTCCCGCGTAGGCGGGAATCCAGTCCCACGCTGCGATCTGGGTTCCCGCCTGCGCGGGAACACCGACGCTAAACCCGCTCCAGCAGCCGTTCCGCCTGCGCGCGGGCTTCCGCCGTGATTTCCGCGCCGGACAGCATCCTTGCGATTTCCTCGCGTCGTTCGCCCGCATCGAGCGCATGGACGCCGGTGCGAGTCACCGTGCCGTCGCTCGATTTGGCGATCAGCATATGGTCCGCGCCGCGTGCCGCGACCTGCGGGCTGTGGGTGACGACGAGGATCTGGTTGCTGCGCGCGAGGCGCGCGAGCCGTTCGCCAATCGCATCGGCCACCGCGCCGCCCACGCCCCGGTCGATCTCGTCGAAGATCAGCGTGTCCGCCCCGCCCTGCTCCGCCAGCGCGACTTTGAGCGCCAGGATGAAGCGCGACAATTCGCCACCCGACGCGATCTTGGTCAGCGGGGCGAAGGGTGCGCCGGGGTTAGTCGAAATCTCAAACTCCACCCGGTCCATGCCCTGCCCGGTCCACTGGCCTTCATCGAGCGGCGCGACCACGGTGCGGAAGCGGGCCGCGTCCAGCTTGAGCGGGGCCAGTTCCGCCGCAACCGCTGCGTCCAGCTTGCCCGCCGCCATTTGCCGTTCGCCCGACAAGGCCTGCGCCGCCTTGCGATAGGCCGCTGCCTTGGCCGTCACTGCCGCCTCCAGCGCGGCGACATGCTCCTGCCCCCCCTCGATCGCGGCCAGCCGGGCGGCCATCTCGTCGCGCAGGGCGGCCAGATCGTCCGGCTGCACCTGATGCTTGCGGGCCAGGCCGCGCAGGTCGAACAGGCGGGTTTCGATGCTGTCGAGCCGGGCGGGGTCGAAACTCAGCGCCTCGGCGGCTTCCGCCAGCCGATCCTCCGCCTCGCCCGCTTCCACCACGGCGCGGTCGAGCGCTTCGAGAACGGCGGCGAGCAAGGGTTCCTCCCCCGCGATCCGGTCCAGCCGACGCGCGGCTTGCCGTAACTGGGCGAGGCCACCGTCCGACCCGGTCAGGCAATCGCCGATCGCGGTCAGATCGTCGGTCAGGCGCGCGCCCTTCTGCATCGTGGCGCGTTCGTCGGCCAGCGTCGCTTCCTCGCCCGCTTGCGGAGCAAAGCGGGTGAGTTCATCGACTGCGTGGGTCAGGTAATCGCGGTCGCGCGCGGCATTGTCCACGGTGCTGCGCGCCTCGGCCAGCGCGCTCGCGGCCTTGCGCCACGCGCCATGGGCAGCGGCGACTGCGCCGGAATCGCAGCGGCCATAAGCGTCGAGCAGCGCGCGATGGCCGCGTGCATTGAGCAGCCCGCGATCGTCATGCTGGCCGTGAATTTCCACCAGCGATCCGCCGATGTCGCGCAACAGCGCCGCCGAACAGGGTTGGTCGTTGACGAAAGCGCGGCTGCCGCCATCCGCCTTCACCATGCGGCGGATGATGAGCGGTTCGCCCGGTTCCAGGTCGATGCCATTTTCGATCAATAGCGCGGCCGCACGATGGCCCGTGCCGGGCGGGTCGAAGGTCGCGATGACGCTGGCCTGCGCCTCCCCGTTGCGCACCAGCCCGCTATCGGCGCGCGCGCCCAGCGTCAGCCCCAGCGAATCGAGCAGGATCGACTTGCCCGCCCCGGTTTCGCCGGTCAACACGGAAAGGCCTGCGCCGAACTCCAGGTCCAGCGCCTCGATCAGCACGACATTGCGGATGGAAAGGGCGGTCAGCACATCAAAAAACTCTCCCCTCCCGCAGGCGGGAGGGGTTGGGGGTGGGTGCGCCGCACAGGGGACAGGACGGAAGCTCGCTGCGCTTGCTGCCCACCCCTAGCCCCTCCCACCTGCGGGAGGGGGCCAAGATGGCTTACGCCTTTGGCCCATGTTCCCGCATCAGCTTGTAGGAGCGTTCATACCATTCGCTGCCGGGATAGTTGGCGCCCAGCACGGCGGCGGCCTTTTGCGCTTCGGCCGGGATGCCGAGCGAGAGATAGGATTCGACCAGACGTTCCAGCGCTTCGGGCGCGTGGGTGGTGGTCTGATATTTACCGACGACGGTGCGGAAACGCAGCGTGGCAGCGAGCCATTGGCCGCGCCGCTGGTAGAAACGGCCAACTTCCATTTCCTTGCCAGCCAGATGGTCGTTGACCAGATCGACCTTCAACCGCGCATCGGCGGCGTAACGGCTGTCGGGATAGCGGCGGATCAGTTCGCCCAGCGCATCCAGCCCCTGCTGCGTGATTTTCTGGTCGCGGGTAACGTCCGCAATCTGTTCATAATAGCAGAGCGCGATCAGATAATAGGCATAGGGCGCGTCTTTGTTGCCGGTGTGGATCGACAGGAAACGCTGCGACGCGGAAACGGATTCGGCATAATCGCTGTTCATATAATAGCTGAATGCCGACATCAGCTGCGCCCGGCGCGCCCAGGGCGAATAGGGATGCTGACGCTCCACCTCGTCAAACAGCGCGGCGGCGAGCTTATACTGGCCGCGATCGAGCCGTTCCTTGCCGCTATTATACAGGGTCGATACGTCGCGGGCGACATATTGCGTATCCGCCTTGTTCTTGGATGTCGAACACCCGGCGAGCAGGGCGGCAAGCAGGACCGGGGCGGTGGCCGCGCCGATGCGCGTCAGTTTTTTCGTCAGCATGGGGCGGGTCATAGCCGAGGGACACGCCGCCGCCAAGCGACAGATTGGGTCATGGTCAACAGGCCGTCCGTGGCGGCAGGTCGAGCCGGGCCACAGCGCCGCTCGCCACGCCCGGCGTCAGCGCAAAACGCCCGCCCAACTGGGCCGCAAGCGCATGGGCAATGCGCAACCCCATGGAATCGCCCGCGCCGACCTGAAAACCCGGTGGCAGCCCCTGGCCATTGTCAGCAATGCGCAGCGACAGCGCGCCGCCCTGATGTTCCAGCACCACGTCCACCTGGCCAGCGCGATCGGGAAAGCCATGTTCGATGGCGTTGCTGACCGATTCCGCCACGATCAGCGCCAGTGGCACGATGATTTCCGGTTCGATCACCAGTCCTTCGGGAGCCGTGGTGGTGACGGTCACGTCGTCCCGCCCGCTGGCTTCCACCACATCGGCGGTCAGGCGCGGCAGGAAGGCGGCAATGTCCTGCCCCTGCCCCGACGGGTCGTAGAGCGCGCGGCTGATCCGGCCGACCAGCGCCACCCGACCCGACGCATCGTCCAGCGCCTTGCGCGCGTCGTCATGATCGACATGGCGCCGCTGAAACGCCAGCATCGCGGCCACGACCTGAAGATTGTTGGACACGCGATGCTGCAATTCATGGAACAGCAGTTCGCGATTTTCCGCCAGCGCGCGGCTGCGCTCCCGCTCCACCGCCAGGTTGAAATTGGCACGCTGCATGAAGTGGATGAGCAGGATGTCGATGGTGACGACGCCAGTGTAGAACAGCATCGCCACCGCAACCGCCGGGTTGAAGCCGAAACTGTAGAACGGCGGAATAAACACATACCAGGACAGCGACCCGCACAGGACCGCCGCGAATATCCCCGGACGGACCCCGAACAGGAAGGATGCCAGGATAACCGCCGGAAAGAAGGTGACGAACGGGTAGCCGGTCGGCAGCAAGGGTTCAGCAGCGTAGCGCAGCATCATTGCCGCCGCGCAAAACAATAGCGTCAGGGCATAGGCATAGACCGGCCGATCGAGGACGAGTGGCAGCCGTTCGACGAAGCGCGCGTTGGTCCGCTGCATGATGTTCCCCAAATGTGCTTCGTTACAGTAGCAGAACCTTACCCGCCCGCCTTGATACAAATCAGTCCCAACCATTTTTTCCATGAAAAAGGGCGCCCGGTATCACCGGGCGCCCCATTTTCCGTTCGATCCATCGCTGGAAAGATCAGTCCTGCGTCAGGAAGTCAGGCAGGCCGCCGGTCGGGCCGTCATCATTGCCGCCTTCGCTGCGTTCACGACGGGGACCACGATCGCCGCTGCCGCCATCGCGACGCGGGCCGCGACCACGGTCGCCACCGCCGCCGCCTTCACGACGCGGGCCACGGCCTTCGCCGCCGCCACCGTCACGGCGCGGACCACGATCGCTGCGCGGTTCGCGTGCTTCGCGGGCAGGACGGGTGTCCTCCAGCTCTGCGCCGGTTTCCTGATCAACAACGCGCATCGACAGGCGCACCTTGCCGCGCGGATCGATTTCCAGAACCTTGACCTTCACGTCCTGGCCTTCCGATACGACATCGGTGGGCTTTTCGACGCGCTCATTCTTCATTTCGGAGACGTGGACGAGGCCGTCCTTGCCACCCATGAAGTTCACGAAAGCGCCGAAATCGACGATGTTGACGACCTTGCCGTCATAGATCTTGCCGACTTCCGCTTCCTGGGTGATGCCCAGGATCCACTTGCGGGCCGCTTCGATCTGCGCCGGGTCGGACGAGCTGATCTTGATCAGGCCTTCGTCGTCAATGTCGACCTTCGCGCCGGTTTCGGCGACGATTTCGCGGATGACCTTGCCACCGGTTCCGATGACTTCGCGGATCTTCGACTTGTCGATCTGCAAGGTTTCGATGCGCGGGGCGTGAGCCGACAGTTCGGTGCGGGTCGAGGACAGCGACTTGGCCATTTCGCCAAGGATGTGCGCGCGGCCTTCCTTCGCTTGCGTCAGCGCCGCTTCAAAGATTTCGCGCGTGATGCCCGCAATCTTGATGTCCATCTGCATCGTGGTGATGCCCAGTTCGGTGCCTGCGACCTTGAAGTCCATGTCGCCCAGATGATCTTCGTCACCCAATATGTCCGACAGGACGGCAAAGTCCTTGCCTTCCAAAATCAGGCCCATGGCGATGCCGGACACGGGGCGCTTCAACGGCACACCGGCGTCCATCATCGAAAGCGAACCGCCGCAGACGGTCGCCATCGAGGAGGAACCGTTGGACTCGGTGATGTCCGAAAGAACGCGGATCGTGTAGGGGAATTCGTCCTTGCTGGGCAGCACGGGGTGCAGCGCACGCCATGCCAGCTTGCCATGACCCACTTCACGACGACCCGGCGCGCCGAAGCGACCGACTTCACCGACCGAATAGGGCGGGAAGTTATAGTGCAGCATGAAGTTTTCATAATGCAGGCCGGTCAGGCCGTCGATCATCTGCTCGGCGTCCTTGGTGCCCAGCGTGGTGGTGCAGATCGACTGCGTTTCACCGCGCGTGAACAGGGCCGAACCATGGGTGCGGGGCAGGAAGCCGACCATCGCTTCGATCGGGCGGATCTGCGTGGTGGTGCGACCGTCGATGCGCTTGCCGTCCTTGAGGATGGCACCGCGCACGATTTCCGCTTCCAGCTTCTTGGTCAGCTTGATGCCGGCCATCACGGTCTGGGCGTCCAGGCCGTCCGCAATGAACTTCGCCTTCGCCTTGGCGCGGGCTTCGTTCAGCGCGTTGGAACGGGCCGACTTGTCGGTCAGCTTGTAGGCGGCAGCGATGTCCTTGCCGATCAGCTTCTTGAGCTTCGCCTTCAGGTCGCCCAGATCATCGCTCTTGGCCATGTCCCAGGGATCCTTGGCGGCTTTTTCCGCCAGCGCGATGATCGCATCGACAATCTTCTTGCTCGCGTCATGCGCGAACAGGACGGCGCCCAGCATGATTTCTTCCGACAGCTCCTTGGCTTCGGATTCGACCATCATCACCGCGTCGTAAGTGGCGGCAACGACCAGGTCGAGTTCGCCGGTCTTCACTTCGTCCAGCGACGGGTTGAGCTGATATTCGCCATCCTTGTAACCGACGCGCGCAGCGCCGATCGGACCCATGAACGGCACGCCCGACAGGGTCAGCGCGGCCGATGCGGCGATCATCGCCACCATGTCCGGCTCGCTTTCGCCATCGAACGACAGCACCTGAGCGATGACGTTGATTTCGTTGTAGAAACCTTCGGGGAACAGCGGGCGGAGCGGACGGTCGATCAGGCGGGAAACCAGCGTTTCCTTTTCGGTCGCGCCGCGTTCACGCTTGAAGAAGCCACCGGGGATGCGACCGGCAGCGGAATATTTTTCCTGATAGTGAACGGTCAGCGGGAAGAAATCCTGGCCTTCCTTCACGCTCTTGGCAGCGGTCACGGCGCACAGCACCACGGTTTCGCCATAGGTTGCCAGCACGGCGGCGTCAGCCTGACGCGCGATACGGCCGGTTTCGAGGGTCAGCGTCTTGCCGGCCAGCTCGATAGATACTTTCTTGACGTCGAACATAGTTTTTTCCTTCGCCCGCGTCGGCCCTATTGCCGGGCGGGGCCTTTGGAGGGTCGCTTGGACCCATGATTGGAGAGCGTTTCACTCTCCTCCGTCGCGGGTGCGACGGTGTGGGGAAGTGTCCCCCGGATCATGAACGCCGTGCCGGATTGCCCGACGCCATGTTTCAGAATCAGAAACGGCCCCGATTGGGGCCGTCCCTTTTAGCAGGCTTACTTGCGCAGGCCCAGCTTACCGATCAGGTCGACGTAGCGCGCCTGATCCTTCTTCTTGAGATAGTCCAGCAGCGAACGACGCTTGTTGACCATCATCAGCAGACCACGGCGGCTATGATTGTCCTTGTGGTGACCCTTGAAATGCTCGGTCAGGTTGACAATCCGCTCGGTCAGGATCGAAACCTGAACTTCCGGCGAACCCGTGTCACCCTCAGCGCGGGCATATTCCTTGATCAGCGCTTCCTTGCGCTCGGCAGTAATCGTCATCTAATCGTCTTCCCTCGACATCAGGTTGAAACCGCGCACCACGACGATTTGATCGTCATCCGACCGGACCAGAGCGACGGGAATATCTTCCAGCATCGCCAGGTACAGGCCAGTGGTGGCAGCGACCCCGGTCAGCACCTTCCCCTGGCGGAGAGCGGCAGCCTGATCGGGGGAGACGGGGAGAGCCGGGATGTCGTCCAGCCCCGCCGTCAGCGGCAGCATAAGCCCACCGATGTCGCCGCCCTTAGCAGCCTGGTCCAATTTGTCCAGCGTAATTGCGGTTCCCAGCGTGAACGGCCCCGCCTTCACTCGCCGCAACATGGTGACATGGCCGACCGTGCCGAGCGCCAGCGCTATGTCACGCGCAAGGCTGCGGATATAGGTGCCTTTGGAGACATGGGCAGTCAGGGTGATGAACGAAATCCTCTCCCCTTGGGGGAGAGGATAGCAAGGCTCGGCAGCGTGCTGCCTAGCCGCGCTTGGAGAGGGGGGCGACGCGCCCTCCCCCTCTCCAAGCTGCGCTAACCCGCCTTGCGGGCAAGCTGCGCTATCCTCTCCCCCATGGGGCGAGGAGATATGCAGCCCATGCACCGTCACCGACCGCAGCTTCATCTCGACCTCCTCCCCCTTACGGGCGAGGTCGTAGGCGCGCTGGCCGTCGATCAGGATCGCGCTATAGGCGGGCGGTGCCTGTTCGATTCCGCCAGTGAAGCGTGGGAGGATAGCCTCGACATCCGCCAGCGTAGGGCGATGATCGCTTTCCGCAATCACCGCGCCTTCCAGATCGAGCGTGTCAGTCTGCGCCCCGAAGGCAATGGTGAAATCGTAAATCTTGTCGCTGTCGAGCATCCGCCCGGCCAGCTTGGTCGCTTCGCCAATCGCGATCGGCAGCACGCCGGTCGCCAGCGGATCGAGCGTGCCGCCATGGCCGACCTTCCACTTGCCCGCGCCACTTTGCCTCAGCGCGCGCTTGACCGCGCTGACTGCCTGGGTCGAGCCAAGGCCGTGCGGTTTGTCGAGAATGATCCAGCCATGCATGGCGGCGGGCCTTATCGTTGCGCCGCCTGCCTGTCACGCCATTCGTCGGCCAGGATCGAATAGACTGCCGTGTCGCGCACATGGCCGGTCCAGGTGATGCGCTGCTTCCGCAGCACGCCCTCGCGCACCGCACCCAGCTTCTCCACCGCCCGTTGCGAACGAATATTGCGCATGTCGACGCGAAATTCGATGCGGGTAAAGCCGCAGTCGATCGCCCGTTCGATCAACAGCGGCTTGATTGCGCCGTTCAGCCCGGTCCCCCGCGCCGATGGCGTCATATAGGTGCCGCCCAGTTCCAGCCCATTGTCGGCCGCATGAATGTGCAGATAGCCCGACATGCCCACCGGCACGCCATCGGCCAGAATAAGGAAGGGGCAGCGATCCGCATTGGCCATGGTGACATCGAACGCTGCGTCGAAATCCGCCCCGGCAAAACGCACGGGATAAATCTCCCACACCGGGTCGTCGGGCGGACAGATGCCGCGCAACGCTTCGCGGTGCCGTTCGCCCAGTTGCTCCAGCAGAAGGCCCGGCGCAATGATCGGTGCCAGCAATCGGGAGATCCGGCTCACTGGCCCATCTGCTGCGCAAAATGGCGGCGGCACAATGCGACATAGCGGTCATTGCCGCCGATTTCGGTCTGCGCGCCGTGGCGGATCGCCTGCCCCTGCCCGTCCACGCGCAGGTTCATCGTCGCCTTGCGCCCGCAATCGCACACGGTCTTGATCTCGCTCAGCGTATCGGCCAGCCCCAGCAGATGGGCGCTGCCTTCGAACAGTTCGCCCTGAAAATCGGTGCGCAGGCCATAGCATAGCACTGGCACGTCCAGCCGATCGCACACCCCTGCCAATTGCCACACCTGATCCCGGCTCAGAAACTGCGCCTCGTCCACCAGCACGCAGGACAACGGCGTCGCCTCATGCTGCGCCGCGATGGCCACGAACATGTCGATCGCCGGATCGAACAGATGCGCCTGCGCCTCCAGCCCGATGCGCGACACCACCCGCCCCTGCCCGTAACGGTCATCCACCGCTGCGGTCCACAGCATCGTCGCCATGCCGCGTTCGCGATAGTTGAAACTCGATTGCAGCAGCGTGGTCGATTTGCCCGCATTCATCGAGCTATAGTAGAAATAGAGTTTGGCCATGGCGCGCTTTACCGAATGGTCGGCGCAACGCCAGACAGGAAGCGCACCAGCGCGTCGGCCAGCGCGATCCTTTTGTCCGAAAAACTGTGATCGGTGGGCCAGACCATCAGCCGCGCACCCGGATTGCCGCCCTGCGCATCGGCCGCAACCTTGCGCGCCTCCGCGCCCAGTCCCTTTTCCGCACCCACGATGGTCAGCGGGCGGCGGCCAAAAGTGGACAGCCGCCGTCCCAGATCGAACTTGTCGCCATTGCCGGTGATTTCGGCGGTCAGCCCGTCATAGGTCGCGCCGTTCAGCGGAGGCAGGTCGCTCTCCACTTCCGCCTTCCACGCTGCCTTGCCCTGATCGGTCGCCAGTGCGGCGACGGTTTGCGCCGGATCCCACGGGTCGATCAGGAACAGACCCGCCACGCGCGGTTCGGCCGCCGCGACATCGGCCGCCATGAAACCGCCCATACTATGCCCGGCCACGACGATCGCACTGGTGTCGATGCGAAATTTCGCCACGGATGCGGGCTGTTGCAGAAATTGCAGCGCGGTCCACGCATCCTGCGACGCATGGGTAAAGGAAAAGACGCCAGGACTGCCCCATGATCCGCGATAATGGAGCGTCAGCACATTCCACCCCGCGCGCCGCGCCGCCTGCGCTAGGTCCAGATTCTGTTCGTTGCCGGGAAAGCCGTGGAGCAGCAACAGCGTGGGATGCAGCCCCGCACCTGCGGCGGTATACATCACTACGTTCATCGCGCCGTCTTCCGCAGGCAGAGCGAACGCGCTCATGTTTGCGGGATAGGCCGCGTCTGGTGCGGGATCGCTGATGACGGCGGGATGGATGGCGGGTTCACGGGCGCTCGCAGGCCCGGCCAGTAGCAAGGTCAGTGCAGCTATCCCAACTCCGCGTCCGATCCGATACATTGACTGCCCCCGATTACTGCCAAATGAAACGTTACCGGCCAGGCGTCACCGTCGCGAACCAAGCGGCGCCTGGCTCAATCCTCGCCCGCATCGTCCTTCGCCAGATCCTGCGCTATGCGGGGGTCACGCAGCAGCTTGTCGATATGGCTGCCCTCGTCGAAACTGTCGTCGGCCAGAAACTTGATCTTGGCCGCATATTTCAGGCGGGTGCGGGCAGCGACCTCGCGCTGGAAATAGGCGGTGTTGGTGCGCAACGCTTTCAGCACTGCTTCCTCATCCTTGCCCAGCAAGGGTTTGATGAAGCAGACGGCATGACGCAGGTCGGACGACATGCGCACTTCGGTGACGCTCACGACATGTTTGGCCAGCACATCGTCATGCACATCGCCGCGCTGCAATATCTCGGACAGGATATGGCGCACCTGTTCCCCGACGCGAAGCGCGCGAACGGACGAACTATCATTCTGACTGGACATATATCAACCTCATGGCCCCGGCCGAAACCGGGGCCATGTCTTTCCTATCACAGCGTGCGGATGCGTTCTTCGACTTCGAACAATTCGAGCGTATCGCCCGCCTTGATGTCGTTGGTATCCTGCAGGACCGCGCCACATTCCATACCCGCGCGGACTTCGGACACATCGTCCTTGAACCGGCGCAGCGAGTGGATGACGGTTTTCGACACGATGACGTCGGACCGGGTAAGGCGCGCATTGAGCCCCTTGCGGATGACGCCTTCCAGAACCAGCAGACCGGCTGCCTTGTCCTTCTTGCCTGCCGGAAACACCTGAAGCACTTCGGCACGACCCACGATCGTTTCGATGCGTTCGGGGGCCAGCTGACCCGCCATTTCGCCACGCACTTCTTCCAGCAGGTCGTAGATCACGTCATAATAACGCAGCGAGATTTTCTCGCGCACGGCCAGCGGACGCGCCTTGGCATTGGGACGCACGTTGAAGCCGATCAGCGGCGCACGGCTAGCAGAAGCCAGCGTGACATCGCTTTCGGTGATCGCGCCGACGCCGGAGCTGAGGATACGCACCTTGATCTCGTCGGTCGAAATGCGGTTCAATGCACTGACGATCGCTTCGACCGAACCCTGCACGTCGCCACGGATGACGACCGGATATTCGATCACCTTCGTGCTGAGCGCCGAGAACATATTTTCAAAGTTGGTCGGCACCGAAGCCGTCCGCTTGCGCGTGATCTGTTCCTGACGATAAGCGGCGACCTCACGAGCGCGCGCCTCATTTTCGACGACCGTCATCTGGTCGCCCGCCATCGGCACGCCCGACAGGCCCAGCACTTCGACCGGAGTCGAAGGACCGGCGGACTTCACCTGCTGACCCTTGTCATTGACCAGCGCGCGCACCTTGCCGCTTTCCGCGCCGATGACGAACGTGTCACCGACCTTGAGCGTACCCTTGCGCACCAGCACGGTGGCGACCGCGCCACGGCCCTTGTCCAGCTGCGCCTCGATCACATTGCCTTCGGCTGCGCGATCGGGGTTGGCGGTCAGTTCCATGACTTCAGCCTGCAACAGGATCTTTTCGATCAGTTCGTCCAGACCCGTCTTTTTCAGCGCGGAAACCTGAACATCCTGCACGTCGCCGCCCATATCCTCGACCACGATTTCATGTTCGAGCAGGCGTTCACGCACCTTTTGCGGGTTGGCATCAGGCTTGTCGCACTTGTTGATCGCCACGATCATCGGCACGCCAGCGGCCTTGGTATGGTTGATCGCTTCGATCGTCTGCGGCATCAGGCCATCGTCGGCAGCCACCACCAGAATGACGATGTCGGTCACGTTCGCACCGCGTGCGCGCATTTCCGAGAAGGCTTCATGGCCCGGCGTATCAAGGAAGGTGATGATGTCGCCACCCTTCGTCTTTACCTGATAGGCGCCGATATGCTGGGTAATCCCGCCGCTTTCACCCGCGACCACATCGGTCCCGCGCAGCGCGTCGAGCAGCGACGTCTTGCCGTGATCGACATGACCCATGATCGTGACGACCGGGGCGCGCGGCAGCAGCGTTTCGACTGCGTCGGCCTCACCCTCGATACCGATTTCGACGTCGGCTTCGGACACGCGCTGAATGCGGTGGCCAAATTCCTCGACCAGCAATTCGGCCATGTCCTGGTCGATCGACTGGTTGAGCGTGACCGCCTGACCCATCTTGAACAGCGCCTTGACCAGGTCCGCGCCCTTTTCGGCCATACGGTTGGCCAGTTCCTGCACGGTGATGACTTCAGGCACCACCACGTCGCGCGACTGTTTCTCACGCTGGCGTGCGCCGCCTGCATAATGGGCGCGACGTTCCTTTTCGCGCGCACGCTTGAGCGCGGCAAGGCTGCGGGCGCGGGCGCTGTCGTCATCGGCCAGAGCCTTGGTGACGGTCAGCTTGCCGGCCTGGCGACGATTATCCTCGCCCTTCTTCGCGCGTTCGGGCTTGGTGGGTTCGGGACGCTTGACCGGCGTAACCGGCGTGAAGCGGCGCGGCGGCGGCGGAGCGGCAGTCGCACCAGCAGCGCGTTCCCCTTCGACGGGCGCAGCAGCAGCTTCGGTCGCAGGTGCGGTGGCTTCCACCGGAGCGGCGGCAACAGGCGCTTCGACCATGCCAGGTTCGGGGGCAGGTTCGGGTGCCTTGGCTTCCTCGACCGCAGGGGCGGACGCAGCGGTTTCGGCAGCCTGGCGATTTTCCTCGGCCCGGCGCTTTTCGTCCTCGATCGCGGCGAGACGCGCAGCATCTTCACGACGGCGCGCATCTTCCTGCGCATTCATGCGGGCTTCTTCGGCCTCACGCAGCAGCTTTACCTGCAATTCCTGACGCGACATCAGGCTCTGCGGCGGGGTGTGGCGCTGCGGCGCGGGCTGTGGTGCGCGCTGTTGGGGCGGCGGCGGCGGCGCAGCAGGACGCGGCGCGGCAACGACGGGTGCAGCCGCCACGGGCGCAGGCGCAGGGTCAGCCTGCGGCGCTGTGGCAGGTGCCACCGCTTCGCCCGGCTTGCCCAGGACGCGGCGCCGCTTCACTTCGACCACGACCGTATTCTTGCGGCCATGGCTGAACTGCTGCTGCACCTGACCGGATTCCACGGTCCGCTTGATGCCCAAAGGCTTGCGGCCCAGAACCGGCTTGTCTTCCTTGCTGTCACTCATACGACTGAACTTAACCCTTCACTTCATCTTCGACCGGCACAATGTCCGGCATATCATTCCATACAGTCTCGTCCGCCAGCGCATCGGATGAGTCCTGCTCATCCTGCGCGGGCGCCGCGACGGCGCAACCCAGATAGTGTTCCAAGCGGCCCAGGGCTGCACGCAGACGCAAGGCCGCACGCGAGTCGGTTACCGCAATATGGACGACATTGTCGCGCCCCATTGCCATAGATAGGGCGTCGCGGTCCACAGGCAAGACGATGCCGGCAAGATCGCTGCCTTCCGCTTCCTGCCCGACGCGCAGCGCCTGGTCCAGTTTGCGATTGCCATCGGCCGCCGCATCGCCGGCATGAAGCAGCAATTTGACCAGCCCCTTGCGGCACGCGGTATCGATTTTCTCCGAACCTGTCAGCAACATGCCGCCGCGCGATTCCAGACCCAGACGGCTGAGCATGTCCTGCCGCAGCGCGCTTTCGATCCAGTCGGGCAAGTCGGCGTCGATCTGCAACGCGCCATCTTTGCCAGACCCGGCCTTGAAAGATCGCGCAATCGCGCCTTTCAGCTTGCCCTTGGCCAGCGCGCTTTCCAGTTCCGTGCGAGTGACGCCGATCCATGCGCCGCGTCCCGGCGCCTTGGCCCGGACATCGGGCAGCACTTGCCCCTCCGGCCCGATCGCCAGGCGGATCAGCGTTTCAGGGTCGGCACGGTCGCCGGTCAATATGCATTTGCGTTCGGTCATGCCTGCCCCTCCGCGAAAACGGATGGCCTGGCAACCCCAACGCTATCGGATAAGCCTAAACGCTCATCGGGGAGTGTCCGCAACATTGGCGTCCTCCCTATCAGAGGTCGGGGAAATGGCGGGCGCGCGATCCGCCATCAGCAGGCCGCCCGCGCCATAATTTTCGATCGACAATTCGGTGATGTTGATCTGCACCGCAGCCGCCGGCTTCCCCAGCCGCTCTACGAGCGACTGGGTGATGTCAGCGACCAACGCGGCTTTCTGCTCGCGAGTGGCGCTTCCAGCCAGGCGGATGTCGACGAAAGGCATCAGACTTAGGCTTCCTCGTCCTGGAACCAGTGGGCGCGCGCGGCCATGATGATCTCATTGCCCTGCTCGTCCGACAGGCCATAGGCTGCCAATACGCCGCCCTTGTCCTCGCTGGCGTTGCTTTCCGACTTGCGGCGGCGCTGGTCGATGCGCTTCTTCTGCACCAGTTCGTCGGTGGCCAGATCGGCCAGATCGTCCAGCGTCTTGATGCCCGCCTTGCCCAGCGTCACCAGCATCGCTTCGGTCAGATGCGGCATTTCGGCCAGTGCATCTTCAACGCCCATCGCCTGCCGTTCTTCACGCGAAGCCGCTTCGCGCCGCTCCAGCGCTTCGAGTGCGCGGCTCTGCAATTCGCCTGCCAGATCGTCGTCGAAACCTTCGATCGAGGCCAGCTCGTCGATGCTGACATAGGCGACTTCTTCCAGCTCGCCAAAACCTTCGGCGACCAGCAGCTGCGACAGGGTTTCGTCCACGTCCAGTTCGTTCTGGAACAGTTCGGAACGCGACACGAATTCCTTCTGGCGCTTCTCGCTGGCGTCGGCTTCGGTCATGATGTCGATCGCCTTGCCGGTCAACTGGCTGGCGAGGCGGACATTCTGGCCGCGACGACCGATGGCGAGCGACAACTGATCGTCGGGGACGACCACTTCGATGCGTTCTTCTTCCTCGTCGATGACGACGCGGCTGACCTGTGCGGGTTGCAGCGCGTTGACCACGAAAGTCGCAGTATCTTCCGACCAGGGGATGATGTCGATCTTTTCGCCCTGCATTTCCTGCACGACGGCCTGCACGCGGCTGCCCTTCATGCCGACGCACGCGCCGACGGGATCGATGCTGCCGTCGCGGCTGATCACGCCGATCTTGGCGCGGCTGCCCGGATCGCGCGCCGCCGCCATGATGGTGATGACGCCATCATAGATTTCGGGGACTTCCTGCGCGAACAGCTTCTTCATGAATTCAGGGTGCGCGCGGGACAGGAAAATCTGCGGTCCACGATTTTCGCGGCGCACGTTCAGCACGACCGAACGGATGCGGTCGCCGACGCGGACAACTTCGCGCGGTATCTGCTGGTCGCGGCGAATGACGCCCTCGGCCCGGCCCAGATTGACGACGACATGGCCGAACTCGACCGACTTGACGACGCCGGTGATGATTTCACCCACGCGGTCCTTATATTCTTCATGCTGGCGCTCGCGCTCTGCGTCACGGACCTTCTGGAAGATGACCTGCTTGGCCGACTGGGCGTCGATGCGCCCCAGGTCGATAGGCGGCAGCGGATCGACGATGAAATCGCCGACGATCGCGTCCTTCTTCAGCTTCTGCGCGGCCTTGATATCGACCTGCTTGAAATAATCCTCGACCACATCGACCACTTCGACCACGCGCCACAGGCGCAGATCGCCCGTTTCGGGGTCCAGCTTTGCACGGATGTCGTTTTCAGCGCCGTAGCGCGCACGCGCGGCGCGCTGAATGGCGTCTTCCATCGCCTCGATGACGATGGCCTTGTCGATCATCTTTTCCGACGCCACCGAATTGGCGATGGCGATCAGTTCGGCCCTGTTGGCGGAAATGGCGTTGGCCATGGAAAGAACCCTTATCCTTCGGTTTCGATATCGTCCGCGCCCTCGGAGGACAACGGCATGGTAGCAGAAATTAATGCGTCGGTCAGCACCAGCTTGGCCCCGTCGATCAGCGCGAAGGGGATGACGACCGCACCCGCCTTGGTATCGGTAAACAGGACGCCGTCGCTGTCGTCGACACCGCCCAACATGCCCTTGAACGTCTTGCGACCCTCGACGGCTTCGGTCACGGTGATCCGTGCTTCGAACCCGCCCCATTCGACGAAATCATGCAGGCGAGTCAGCGGCCGGTCGATGCCGGGCGAACTGACTTCCAGCCGATAGGCTTCCTCGATCGGATCGGCTTCGTCCATGACGTCCGACAGCCGACGCGACAGGGCGGCGCAATCCTCGATCACCAACTGCTTGGTTTCGGGGCGCTCTGCCATGATCTGGAGCGTGCGTTCGTCGCCCGACCCGAACAGCTTGATCCGCACGAGGTCAAAGCCCAAAGCCTTCACCTCAGGTTCGATCAGCGCAGTCAGTGCGGCGATGTCCGCCATGCAATCTCCGAAAAACAAATAAGCAGTTCCGCCGTTGCCGCAGGCGTTTCACCTGCGACCCTGACATGTTTGACGATGTAAGGAAGCAATCTCGATATAGGCGGGGTGCAGGGAATCTGCAACATTATTCGTTCTGATCCATTATGGCAGGCAACAGACGCCCCGACAGCCGCCATTTATCAGAGACACAGATGCGCCGCCTTCCCCTTGCCGCCCTGCCCCTCATCCTCATTGCCTGTTCGGCAGACAACGCCACGGGCCAGAACGCGGCCACGCCCGCGCCCAAACCCTTCGCCACGGCCACCATCGCCGATTTCGATTCGCCCTGGGCGATGACCTTCCTGCCGGACGGGCGCGCGCTGGTGACGGAAAAGAAGGGCGAGATGATCCTGTTCGATCCCAAAAACGGCACGAAGATCCCCGTCGCGGGCATCCCGGCCGTCGATTCTGCCGGTCAGGGCGCGTTGATGGACGTGGTGCTGTCCCCGAATTTCGCCAGGGACAAGGCCGTCTATTTCAGCTTTTCGGAGGCGCGCGAGGGCGTGAAGGGCGTGGCATTGGCCAAGGGCATGTTCGCGCAGGCCAGCGACGGCACGACCAGCCTGACCAAGGTGCAGACCCTCTTCCGCGCCACCCCCTATGTCGAGGGGAACGGCCATTATTCGGGCCGCATCGCTTTTTCGCCCGATGGCAAATATCTGTTCTTCACCAATGGCGAGCGGCAGAAATTCGACCCCGCGCAAGACCCCAAATCGACATTGGGCAAAGTGCTGCGCCTGAACCTGGACGGCACCCCGGCTGCGGGCAATCCGCTGGCGGCCAAAGGCTTCAACCCGGCCATCTGGTCCTACGGCCATCGCAATCTGTTGGGCATCGCCTTCGACGGCGAAGGCCGCCTGTGGGAACAGGAAATGGGGCCGAAGGGCGGCGATGAAGTCAACCTGATCAAGCCAGGCCTCAACTATGGCTATCCCAAAGTGTCGAACGGCAGCCATTATGACGGCCGCGACATTCCCGACCATGCGCCCAGCGACGGCTTCGAAGCACCCAAGGTCAGTTGGAACCCGGTCATCTCGCCGGGCGGCCTGCTCTATTATTCGGGCAATCTGTTCCCGGCGTGGAAGGGATCGCTGTTCATCGGCGGCCTGTCGAGCAAGGCGCTGGTGCGCGTCAGGCTGGATGGCGAAAGCGCGGCCAAGGCCGACCAGTGGGACATGGGTGCGCGAATCCGCGATGTCGATCATGGACCGGACGGCGCGCTCTGGCTGCTGGAAGATGGTGCGGACGGATCGCAGGGACGGCTGCTGAAACTGACGCCTGCGAAGTGAAGCATCACCGACAGGCGCTTAACGCGTCACCCCGGACTTGATCCGGGGTCCCGCTTTCTCTCCAACGCCTGAAAAGAAAAGCGGGATGCCGGGTCAAGCCCGGCATGACGGAGGTTTGTGTGAATATTCTCAGACCAACCGGCTCTGCTTGACCGCCGCTTCGATGAAGCTGGCGAACAGCGGGTGCGGGTCGAAGGGTTTGGATTTCAATTCCGGGTGGAATTGCACGCCCACGAACCAGGGATGGTCGGGCCGCTCGACGATTTCGGGCAACATGCCGTCCGGCGACATGCCCGAAAAGATCAGGCCACCCTTTTCCAGCGGCTCGCGATAACCCGCGTTGACTTCATAGCGATGGCGATGCCGTTCGCTGATCTCGCTTGCGCCATAGACGCCCGCGACCACGCTGTTGCCCGCAAGTTTCGCCGGATAAGCGCCCAGCCGCATCGTCCCGCCCAGATCGGTGTCGGCGGTCCGCTTTTGCAGGCCTTCCTTGCTCATCCATTCGGTGATCAGACCCACGACCGGTTCGGACGTTTCGCCAAATTCGGTGGTCGATGCCTTGACGATGCCCGCCGTGTTGCGCGCACCCTCGATGCAGGCCATCTGCATCCCCAGGCATATGCCAAAGAACGGCACGCCGCGTTCGCGCGCGAATTTGACCGACGCGATCTTGCCTTCGGACCCGCGCACGCCAAAGCCGCCGGGGACCAATATGCCGTGCATCGGCTCCAGCCGGGCAGCGATGTCCGCGCCCTCCCCTTCGAACAATTCGGCGTCGATCCACTTGACGTTGACCTTCACCCGGTTGGCCAGGCCACCATGATGCAGCGCTTCGTGCAGCGATTTATAAGCGTCCAGCAGGCCGACATATTTGCCGACCACGCCGATCGTTACTTCGCCTTCCGGGTTCTTGTGCCGGTCCATGATGTCGTCCCAGCGGGCGAGTTCTGGCACGGGCGCATCGGTGATGCCGAATGCGCGCAGCACTTCGGCGTCCAGACCTTCGGCATGATATTGCTGTGGCACGGCATAGATGCTGCTGGCGTCGAGCGCGGGGATGACCGCCTCAGGCCGGACGTTGCAGAACAAGGCGATCTTGCGCCGTTCGCTTTCGGGCAGCGGATGTTCGCACCGGCACAGCAATATGTCGGGCTGGATGCCCAGCGACGTCAGTTCGCGCACGCTATGCTGGGTCGGCTTGGTCTTCAGCTCGCCCGCCGCCGCGATATAGGGGACCAGCGTGACATGCACGAAGATCGACTGGCCGCGATCCAGATCATTATGCAGCTGGCGGATCGCTTCCATGAAGGGCAGCGATTCGATGTCACCCACCGTCCCGCCGATTTCGCACAGGACGAAATCGATGTCGTCGGTATCGGCCAGCGCGAACGCCTTGATCTCGTCCGTGACATGCGGAATGACCTGCACCGTCGCGCCCAGATAGTCGCCGCGCCGTTCCTTGGTGATGATCGTCTGATAGACGCGACCCTGCGTCACATTGTCGCTCTGCCGCGCGGAAACGCCGGTAAAGCGCTCATAATGGCCCAGGTCCAGGTCCGTTTCCGCACCATCGTCGGTCACATAGACTTCGCCATGCTGATAGGGCGACATCGTGCCAGGATCGACGTTGAGATAGGGGTCGAATTTCCGAATGCGGACGCGATAGCCACGCGCTTGCAGCAATGCTGCAAGGGATGCGGCCATGAGGCCTTTTCCAAGCGAGGAGACCACGCCGCCGGTGATGAATATATACCGCGCCATGGGGAAAGAGGCTTAGCCTTTCAGGACAACAAAGGGCAAGCGCGCGAATCCACGCACGCTTAAATAAAGATCGAACGATCGGTGAGGCGTTTAGTTAGCGAGCGGAACCGCGCCGTTGGCCGCGCTGGCGTTGCTGGCCGATTCGGCAGCCCCGGCCAGCGGATCGGCATTGCCGGTCGCGGGCGCACCCTGCGCCGCAGGTGCCTGACGCACCAGCGACGTGTCGATGTCGCTGGGAGCATGACGCACCGACGCAATCACCGCCATCACGATCGACAGGGTGACGAAGATAGTCGCCAGCACCGTGGTCGATCGCGTGAGGAAATCCGCCGCGCCGCGCGCCGACATGAAGCCAGCCGGACTGCCACCCACGCCCAGCCCGCCGCCTTCCGACTTCTGCATCAGGATGACAGTGACCAGCAGGGCGGCGATGATCGCCTGCACGACGAGGAGGAAAGTGAACATGCGAGCGGTTTCTGTCCGGTAATGAAAGTGCGTTGCCGCGCACATAGCGACGAAGGTGCGCGGGGGCAACCGCCGCTGCACCGCTATCCTGATTCATCCTCCCCTCGCAGGGGAGGTGGCTGGCCAAAGGCCAGACGGAGGGGTGTCCTGCTATCGACAGGGTGACACCCCTCCACCACTTCGTGGTCCCCCTCCCCCGCCGGGGGAGGAATTAAGCCGTTTACCCCACAGCCGCAGCAGCCGCCGCGATCACCGGCGCAAATTTCGCTGCCGTCAGGCTCGCGCCGCCGACCAGCCCGCCATCGACATCGGCAATGGCCATCAATTCGGCCGCGTTGTCGCCATTCATCGACCCGCCATAGAGGATGCGCATCCCCTGCGCTTCGTCGCCGATCCGGCTAACCAGCTCCGCGCGCAGCGCCGCGTGCATGGTCGCGACTGCCTCCATCGTGGGGATGCGGCCGGTGCCGATCGCCCAGATCGGTTCATAGGCAATCGCCAGCCAGTCCGCCGCCGCGCCTTGGGGCAGCGACGCCAGCAACTGCGCCGACACGACCGCTTCAGCGTCACCCGCGTCCCGCACGTCCAGGCTTTCACCCACGCACAATATGACGTTCAGCCCCGCCGCCTTGGCCGTCAGCGCCTTGGCCGCAACGTCCGCGTCGGTTTCGGCCTGGTCCTGCCGCCGTTCGCTATGGCCCACGATGGTCCAGCTTGCGCCTGCCTGCGCCAACATCGCGGCGGACAGGCATCCGGTATGCGCGCCATTGCCATTCTGGTGGCAATCCTGCGCGCCAATGAAAGCGCCGCCCCTGCGCGCGTCCGCCGCGCCGATCAGCGTCGCGGGCAGGCACAGGCCCACTTCCACCGCCGGATGCGCCGCCGCCACGCTGCCGATCGCCTCGACATCGTCCAGTTGGGCCAAAAGGCCGTTCATCTTCCAGTTGCCGACAACCAGCTTGCGCCTGCCCATTGAATGATTTCCCTCTTTAACCTGTGGGTTGTTATTGCTGCACGTCACCCCGCCAGCCTTCCGCCGCCGCGTCTGTACGCAGCGTCTCCCCGGAAGATCATCGGGACTGTCATGGCCGATGAACGGCGTTCGCGCATTTGTCCAGTGATAGCCTTGCCGCCGCGCCGTTCGGCGCTTAAAGCACCCGCAATCCTGCCTGTAGTTCGGACATTTTCATGCTTGCTGTCTTTCGTCGCTTCATCAAATCCAGGTTCGGCGCGATCATCGCGGTTCTGTTTCTGGCCGTCATCGCGGGCGCTTTCGTCCTTGGCGACCTGACCAGCGGCCAGTTCGGTAGCACGTTGGGCGGCGGCGGTACGGCGGCAAAGGCCAATGGCCAGAAACTGTCCCAGACCGAATTTCAGGACCGGGTGCAGCGGGTGTTCGAAAATGCCCGCCGATCCAACCCGGCGCTGACCATCGGCGAATTTTTCGCGCAGGGCGGCGCGACCCAGGTGTTCGATCAGCTGGTCGCCTCGCTCTCGCTGCGCGCCTTTGCCGATGATCAGGGCGTGCATATTTCCAAGCGGCTGGTCGATGCGCAGATTGCGCAGATCCCCGCCTTTCAGGATGCGGCGGGCAATTTCAGCCAGGATAATTTCCGCCAGCTTCTGGTCCGCGAACGGCTGACCGAACAGGCGTTGCGCGATGACATCAGCCGCGAAATCCTCCAGCGGCAATTGCTGGGTCCGGTGGGGCTTGGCGTCAAACTGTCCGACTCCATGGTGCTGCCCTATGCCTCGCTGCTGCTCGAAGCGCGGCAAGGCACGATCGCGGCGATCCCGGCCGTCGCCTTTCTGGATGACAAGGCACCGACCGACGCGCAACTGGCCGATTATTACAAGCGCAACGCGGACCGCTTCACCATAGCTGAGCAGCGCCGCATCCGCTATGCCGTGATCGACGCGGAACGCTTTGCGCAGGCGTCGCAACCGACCGACGCGGACATTGCCGCCGCCTATAATCAGAACAAGGCCAGCTACGCCGCCAAACAGACCCGCAATGTCGAGCAACTGGTGCTGCCGACGCAGGCAGCGGCCAAGGCGGTGGCCGATCAGGTGAAGGGCGGCAAAACGCTGTCCGCCGCCGCGCAGGGCGCTGGCCTTGCCGTCGCCACCCTGTCGGACCAGAGCCAGTCGGCGCTGACCACCGCAGCGGGCAAGGCTGTGGCCGACGCTGCCTTTGCCACAAAGCAGGGCGATCTGGCCGGGCCGGTGCGCGGGTCGCTGGGCTGGGTGTTGCTGCGCGTTACCGCGATCAACCAGACCCCTGCCCGTCCGCTGGCCGCCGTGCGCGATGAACTCGTCGCCACCCTGCGCGTGCAGAAGGAAAAATCGCTGCTGACCGAATTTACCGGCAAGCTGGAGGACGCGATTGCCGATGGCGGCACCTTCGACGAAGTGGTCAAGGATAATGGGCTGAAGCTGGAAACCAGCCCGCTGCTGCTCGCTACCGGCAAGCAGGTGGAGGATCAGGCCTATGTCGTCCCCGCCGATGTGCAGCCTTTGCTTGCCCCCGCCTTTGCCATGAGCGCGGACGATGATGCGCAACTGGTGCCGATCACGCCCGACAAGCGCTATGCGCTGATTGCGCCGGGCGACATTGTTGCCGCCGCCCCGCCGCCGCTGGCCAAGGTCAAGCCGATCGTGCAGGCGCAGTATAAGCTCAATCAGGGTAACGAGAAGGCGAAGAAGCTGGCCGAGGATATCCGGGCCAAGGTCGCCAAGGGCATGAAACTGGCCGACGCCATTGCCGCTGCCGGGGTCAAGCTGCCCGCGCCGCAGGTGCTGGGCGGTCGTCGCGCCGACATCATGCGCGGGGAACAACGTCCCCCCGCCGAAGTCGCCATTCTCTTTTCGATGGCGGCCAACACGGTCAAAACGCTGCCGATCGGTCAGGATCGCGGCTATTTCGTCGTGCAGTTGAACGCCATCAAGCGCGGCGATGCCAAGGGTCAGCCGCAATTGCTGGCACAGGTGCGCGACCAGCTGGGCGAAGTGGTCGGCCAGGAATATGGCCAGCAATTCGAACGCGCCGTCGAAAAGCATCTGGGCGTCACTCGCAATGCGCAGGCCGTTGCCGACCTGCGCAAGGCGCTGGCCGCCAACAATAGCGGCGAACAGTAAGATGGTCGCGGTTGCAGGAGACGGCGTCGCAACGGCGCGCGCGGCCTTGGCGCGGGGCGAATCCGCGCTGGTGTGGCGGCGGCAGATCGCCGACACCGACACGCCGATTTCCGCCGCTCTGAAACTGTTCCAGGCCGATCGCGGCGACTTCCTGCTGGAATCGGTGGAGGGCGGCGCAGTGCGTGGCCGCCACAGCCTGATCGGCTTGGCCCCCGATCTGGTGTTCCGGGCCGAAGGGCAGAAAGCGGAAATCAACCGCAACTGGGCGACCGATGCTACCGCCTTCACTCCGCTCAATGGCGGCGCGCTGGACGAATTGCGCGCGCTGGTCGCCGAATGTCGCGCGGAACTTGATCCCGCGCTGCCCGCCGCGCTTGCCTGCCTCGTGGGCTATTTCGGCTATGAAACCGTGGGCTTGGTCGAAAAACTCCCTCGCCCCGCGCCCAATGACATCGCGCTGCCCGACATGCTGTTCGTGCGCCCCACCGTCATATTGGTGTTCGACCGGCTGGCCGACGTGCTGTATCTGGTCGCGCCGGTGTGGAAGGGCAGCTTTGCCGACGCCGACCGCGCGGTGGAAGATGCGCTGGAACGGATCGACGCCACTGCCGCCCGCCTCGCCGCCCCGCTGCCCGCAACGCCTGCGCCCGTCGATATTGCCGATGTCGCGGTAACGCCGGTGCTGGAACCGGGCCGCTATGCCGCGATGGTGGAAAAGGCGAAGGACTATATCGTTGCGGGCGACATATTTCAGGTCGTCGTGGCGCAACGCTTCACCAGCCCCTTCACCCTGCCGCCGATCGCCCTCTATCGTGCGTTACGGCGCATCAATCCCTCGCCCTTCCTCTATTATCTCGACCTGCCCGGCTTTGCGCTGATCGGTTCCAGCCCCGAAATTCTGGTCCGCGCACGCGACGGCGAAGTCACGATCCGCCCGATCGCAGGCACTCGCCCCCGTGGCCGTAATGCAGTAGAGGACGCCGCCAACCGCGAAAGCCTGCTCACCGATCCCAAGGAACGGGCCGAACATCTCATGCTGCTCGACCTTGGCCGCAACGATGTCGGCCGGGTCGCCACCGCTGGCAGCGTGACCGTGACGGAAAGCTATACCGTCGAATTTTACAGCCATGTCATGCACATCGTGTCCAACGTGGTCGGCCGCCTGTCACCGGACAAGGACGCCATCGACGCCCTGTTCGCCGGCTTCCCCGCTGGCACCGTGTCGGGCGCACCCAAAGTCCGCGCATGTCAGATCATCGCCGAACTGGAACCCGAAACGCGCGGTGCCTATGCTGGCGGGGTCGGCTATTTCAGCCCGGACGGCAATATGGACAGCTGCATCGTCCTGCGCACCGCGGTGCTGAAGGATGGCGTCATGCATGTGCAGGCAGGCGCAGGCATCGTCGCGGATTCCGACCCCGACTATGAACAGCGCGAATGCGAAGCCAAGAGCGGCGCGCTCCTCGCCGCCGCTCGCGAAGCCGTGGCATTGGCACAGACAAGCGGCTACGGCCAGTAAGGCGCCCTACCCCGTCATCCCAGCGAAAGCTGGGATCTCACTTCTTCTTCGGCGGTCGAAAGAACAATGAGATGCCAGCATTCGCTGGCATGACGAAAGTGGGGAGTCACCGACACCCACGCCATCCCGTCGCGCCCCGCTCCGCCTGATCCAGGTGGAAATGATCCTTGTGCGCGGCATTATAGTCGGGCGACAGCACGGTCGAAAACAGATCGCACGCCCCGTCCCGCACCGCGCGCAGAAATTCCGCGTCGCGCGCCTTGCCGTCCCAGTCGTTCAGCACGCTGACCTGCCGCCCGTCGGCCAGCACGAACGCGGCGATGTCGATCGCGTCGGCGGTCGCATGTTCGCTAAAATCGCCCTGACTGCGCCCGTTGATCCGCCGACAGCTATAGCTGCCGAAATGCCGCATGGAGGCCACTTGCTGCCCATAGATGCGTTGTGCGGCAGGCTGCACCACCTGCCATTCCCATAGCTTGATTGCCGCCACCACCGGGCAGGATGGCGCAACCGACGCGGGCGACAGCGCAATCGCCCCATCCTCCCGCCGTAACCGGACCGCATCGGCAAAGGCGCATTGGTCCTTTCCCCCCGCCGCCACCGCGACATGCGCCACGCCCGCCTGCTCCAGCAACGCCAGGCATTGCGCCCGCTCCCCGGTCAGCTCCGCCAGCTTGCGCCCGGTGAACAGCCCGACCGGCTGGCCCAGGTCCAGCGCCGTCCACGGCATATCCTGTGGCCGCCGCTGCACCACGGCATAGCCCAGCAGCAACAGGGCCAGAAAACCGCCCCAGATCAGGCAGCGACGAAGGATCAGGTGCAGGCGACGCATCCCCTAACCACGCCGGGCGCGGGCCAAAGGTTCCGACGTGACGGGATAGCCCAGATGATCGGGGATGCACAAATGCCGCTCGCCATCACGATCCTCCATCCACGGACGGACCTTGTCGACCGGATGCGCGGCGGCATGAGCGACGATCTCGGCATGGCTGCGCCCCAGCGCCAGCCGTTCCAGATTGCGCCGCGTGGGAAAGATCACATGCCCATCCCCCGCGTCGCACCGCGCCAGCGTCTCGGCGGCGCTGGCCCAGAACAGCCGCACATTCTCGGTCGCATCCACGCTCGCATCCTGCCCGTCGGGCGCGCGGACGATATAGAAGCGCGTGTCATAGACGCGGATCGCCCGCTCGCGCGGCGCGGGATGCCACCGGGCGAAAGGGGTGAACTGGTCCAGCGCCAGCATCAACCCATGGCCGTCGAGCAGATCGCCCAGCATCGCCCCCGCCAGCAACCCCGCCCGGACCGCCGCGACACCCGCCGCATCGACTGCGCCGGTCAGCCCCACGCCCAGCCCGCTTTCCTCGATCGTCTCGCGCACCACCGCGATCCGCGCTGCCGCCTCGTCCGGGTCCAGCCCATGGGCGATCCGCGCCGCCAGCATGTGGTCCGACGGATCGACTGCTCCACCGGGGAACACCAACGCACCGGCGGCAAAAACCATGGTCGATGCGCGTTCCATCATCAATATCTCAGGCGGCCCATCGGCCCGGTCGCGCACGATCACCACCGTCGCGGCGGCACGCCCCGCATCATCCAAATCCATCATGGCCCAAGTCTAGGCCCGTTGCCGCCCTGCGGTAAAGCCCGCCATGGGAATCGCTAATCCACCGCGATCCCCTGCGCCGCCAGCCAGTCGCGCACCAGGGCCAGTGCGCCTTCATGCCGTTTCCACCGCGCCACGGCGTCGGCGTTGATCGGCTGGCGCACCTGCGCCGCGCTCGGCGTCGCCACCGCTGCGCTATTTTCGTGGAACGACAGGCAGGCCGCGTCCCAATCCAGCCCGCAATGGGCCAGCATCGCGCGCGTCTGCCCCTCCTGATCCGCCACCAGCGCCTCATAGGACAGTGCCAGCAACCGCCCCGGAAACAGCCGTTCCCACATCGCCATCAGCCGGTCGAACCGCACATAGTAACGCGCAATGTCCATCAGGTCGTAGCTATAGGCATAATAGGTCGACTGGCTGGCGAACAGATTTTTATAATTGCTCCACAGCGTATCCATCGGGTGCCGCCGCAGGCACACCACCCGCGCATCGGGCAGGCTGTGCAATATATGGCCGATATACAGGAAGTTGGCGGGCAGCTTGTCGACGAAGCGCGCCTTGCCCTCCGGCCGGTGGTGGCTCGCCCGCGCCAGATAGGCCCGCCCCATCGCCGCCGGGTCCGCCGCCCCGCTTGCGACTATCGTCTCCGCGTCGATCACCAACCGTGACCGCGTGCCGGAAAGCTGCTTCACCGCCAGCGGCATCGCCTGCAACTCGCCCGCCGATGCAACCTGTGGATGGGACGACAGTATACGGTCAACCAAAGTGGTCCCGGTGCGCGGCATCCCGGTGACGAAAATCGGCGCGTCCCCGCAGTCATGGCCAACGCCCCAGCCCGATGGCGGCCCATCCCTAAACAGCCGATCGATCGCATCGAAAATCGCTGCATCCTGCGCGAAGTCATAGCCGATCGTCTGCTTGTGCGCCGCATTGGCCGCCGACAGATGCGCGAACGCCTGCGCCCCGTTGCCCATATCCTCATGGCTCTTGGCCAGCGCATAGCGGATGCGCAGCACATCCTCGGCCCGCGTCGCGCCTGCCAGCGCCGCCTCCAGTCGCGGCACCGGGTCCGCCTCCGCCCGCTGCCGCGCGAGCAGGCTCAGCGCATAATGCACCCGGCCATTGCCCGGATCGGCCGCCAATATCGCCTCATAATGGCCGCGCGCCGCATCGATTCGCCCGGTAAAACCGCACGCCGCCGCCAGATTATAGCGATAGTCCAGATTGTCCGGTTCGCGCTCCACCGCCCCTTCAAACGGCGCGACCGCCCCTTCATGATCGCCCAGCCGCACCAGCACGCAGCCGATCGTATCCAGCGTCATCGCGTCATCGGGTGCTTGCGCCATCGCCTCGCGCGCAGCCGCGCCCGCCTCGCCGTCGCGCCGCAGCAGGATCAACAGCCGGGCATAATGGGCCAGATGTTCCGCCGCCCGCCCCCGCGCGACCGCATGTTCGATCATCGGCAGCGCCTTGGCCACCTGTCCCGCCTCCGCCGCCGCGATCCCCAGCAGGAAATAGCCCGCCGGATCGTCCGGCCGCGCCTTCGCCAGTTGCTGCGCCGCCTGCGCCGCCCCCGCCAGATCGCCCCGCGCCAGCGCCGCGCGCGCCTGCGCCTCCAACGTCACGCCGTCCCCACGGTAAAGCCGACCACCCGTTCGATCATCCAGAAGCAGCCGACGATCCCCGCGCCATAGAGCGCCGCCTGCCGCACCCACTGGTCCCGGTCGAACAGCGCCGCCAATTTCATCACGCCCAGCACGCAGCCGACGAAGATCAACTGCCCCAGTTCGACCCCGCCATTGAAGAACAGCAGCCCGGACACGCGCTCATCGGGCGCAACGCCCAGTTCACGCAGCACCGTGGCAAACCCCAGCCCGTGCAGCAGCCCGAACCCTGCCACCACCGCGAGTTGCCGCCGCCGCGTGCGCGCATCGGGTTCATCGCCATGCGCGCGGATCGCTTCGCGCGCCATGAACGCTATCGACAGCGCGATAACCGCCTCCACCGGCGGCACCGGCACCGTGACCATATCGAAAAAGGCCAGCGCCAGACTGAGCGAATGACCGATCGTGAAGGTCGTCACCAGCGCCAGCAAAAACCGCCCCCGTGCCAGCAGACACAGGCATAGCACGAACGCCAGATGGTCCCACCCGCCCAATATATGGACGATCCCCTGCCATGTATATTCGGTCGCGATTTCCGGCAGCGCCCGCGTCCGCGCCGCCACCGCCCCGATCGGCAGCGCCAGCGTGTCGCCATCGGGCTGCAACGCCTGTTGCACCCGCGTGCCGGTGGCGGTGGACAGGAACGTGCCGCCATCCACGGCCCATGGCGTGACGATGGCATCGTCCGCCCGGATCGCCCGGTCGCACGCGATGCTGATGGCGTATCGCGTGACCGTCGCCTCGTTCAACCGCTCACGCGCCGTTTCCCGGCACCCGTCCGGCAGCCCCAGCGCCGCGTTGCTGGCCAGCACTGACGGCACCGACGCGCTGAGGTCAAGGCTGCCCGGTTCCATCCCCGGCTGGATCGCATAGTCGCCCACGCGAAACACATCGGCCTGCGCGGGCGCGGCGATCAGTGCGAGCAGCAGGATCGCCCAGCGCAGCATCATTGCTCCACCCGCACGCGATAGCCCTGTTCCAGTTTCTGCACTTCGGCCTCGACCAAAGTGCCGCTCTGCTCGCTCAGAAAATCCTGCTTCACCTGATCGCGCACCGCCGGATAGGGCAGCATGGCCGATGCTCCCCGGTCCCGCACCCGCGCGAAATGCCAGCCGCGCGTGGACTGGAGCGGGCCGATCCACTGGCCGGTCGGCGTCCTGTTCAACCTGTCGAGGAACGGCTGGCCGAACATGCCGCGCAGCATCGACACGCCATAATCGGGCAAATCATGCCCCATCCAGAAATCGTCGCCCTTCACCGTGCCACCCGCGTTCAGCCGCGCCAGCAGCGCAGGCGCATCGGCAGGCATTTTCTCGAAAAACACATGGTCCACCGACAGGCGCGGTTCGGCGCGATACAGGTCGCGATGCGCGGCATAATAGCCCATCAACTGATCCTCGCTCGGCTCGGCCGGCGCTCCCGCAATCAGGAAGCGCACCCGGTCGATCAGCCGCTGCTTGGTCGTCTTATCGGTCATGTGCATACCGCGATCCACCGCTTCGCGGAACAGCAGTTCGTCGGCGACATAATCATGGACCAGCTTGGCTTTGGCCGCTGCATCCGGCTTCTTGCCCGCCATCATTTCATAATCGTCGGACAGGCTTTTCTGCACCGACAATGGCACCTCGATCGTCTCGCGCCGCGCCGTCACCACCCAATAAAGCGCGAAGATCGCCCCCGCCACCAGCAGAAACACCAGAAACGGATCGCGCCCGGCAAAGACACGCAACGGAGCAGACAGACGGCGCATCAGCGCAAAACCCCTTATCATTCTCACCGGGTTATGACGATAGCAGCCCATCCCCCCTCTACGTCAAATGACGGATTGGTCGGGCGAGGTGGCCACCCCCTCTCACCGTCATCCCGGCGTAGGCCGGGATCCCGCTGCCTTTTGCAACCGCGCAAAAAGGAAGGGAGATGCCAGCCTGCGCTGGCATGACGAAAAAGGCGACACCCTAAGCCAGCATCTCCGCCGTCACCGGCAGGCTGCGCACTCGCTTGCCGGTCGCGGCATGGATCGCGTTGACCAGCGCGGGAATGACCGGCGGCAGCGCGGGCTCGCCAAGTCCCGTGGGCGGATAGTCGGTCTTTACGAATTCCACGATGATCGCGGGCGTCTCGGTTATCCGCTGCAACGGATGGGTATCGAAATTCCCCTGTTCCACTGCGCCTGCGACCTGGGTGATGATCTGCCCGGCCAATGCCTGGCCCAGCCCCTCAATCACCGAACCCTGCACCTGATGCAGCGCATTGACGGGGTTGATGATCTGGCTGCCGACATCGCCTGCCACCCACACGGTCTTTACCGTCGGCACGCCATCGGCCACGACCACTTCCAGAACTTCGGCAAAATAGCCCATATGGCTATAATAAAAGGCAAAGCCCTTGCCATGCCCCTTGGGCAGCGCCTTGGCATTGGCCCAATCGGCCATCGCCAGCACCTTTTCGATCACGCCCTTGGCTCGTGCCGTCACGAACGGCGGCGCATTGGACCCGCGATTCAACTCCTTGGGATCGCTCAATAATTCTAGCATCAGCGTGGGCAGATCCTTGCCCGCTGCCTGCGCGACCTCGTCCAGAAACGCCTGCGTCACGAAACCCAAAGCGTTCGATCCGGGCGCGCGCAGCCAGCCGGTCGGCATGTTGGTGGAAAGGAAACTCTGTTCCAGCAGCACATGGTCGATCAGCCCGACCGGCAATTCGGTCGCGGGCAATTCGGCCGATCGCACCGGCTTGCCATCCTTGCCGAAAGTCACGAAATGATCGTGAAACGCGCTCAGCCTGCCGCCCTTGTCGATCGCCGCGCGAAAGCCATGCCAGCCCGCCGGACGATAGAAATCGCGGTGAAAATCATCCTCCCGGCTGAACAGCAATTTCACCGGCACGCCCGGCACCTGCCGCGCGATCGCGGCGGCCTGCACCATATAATCGTTCATCAGCCGCCGCCCGAAACCGCCGCCGATCCGGGTGAAGTTGATGCGGATCTTTTCCGGCGGCAGGCCCATCGCCTTGGCCACCAGCCCGCGTCCATTTTCCGGGTTCTGGGTCGGCGCCCAGATCTCGACCGCGCCATCCTTGAACAAGGCCGTGCAATTTTGCGGCTCCAGCGTGGCATGGGCGATGAAGGGGTAATGATAGTCCGCGCTGATCACCTTCCCCGCCGCCGCGAATGCCGCGTCCACATCGCCGGTCCGCGCAATGTCGCCGTCCGCCTTGCCCTTCGCCCGCGCCGCCGCCTGCGTCGCATAGCTATCGGTCGAAAAGCCCGACACCGCGCTCATATCCCACTCGACCTTGAGCGTTTCGCGCGCCTGTTTCGCGCTCCACCAGCTTTTCGACAGGATCGCCACCCCGTCATAGCCCGACTCCGCCGTGCCATCGCCCTTGATCGTCAGCACATGCGCCACCCCCGGCAAGGCGCGGACCGCATCCAGATTGGCCGACTTGAACGTCCCGCCAAAGGCCGGGCATGTCTCCAGCACCGCGTACAACATACCGGGCAGCTTGAAATCGATCCCGAACAGGGGCTTCCCCGCGACGATGGCGGGCGTATCCACCCCGCCGATCGACTGGCCGATGATGCGGAAATCCGCCGGATCTTTCAGTGTCAGCGTCACCACATCGGGCGCGGGCAGCTTCGCCGCCGCCCCGGCCAGCGCCGCATAAGTCACCGACCTGCCCGATTTGGGATCGCGCACCGTGCCGCTGACCGTCGTCAGCGTCTCCGCCGCCACGCCCCATTGCGCCGCTGCCGCCGCGACCAGCATCGCCCGCGCAGCCGCCCCTGCCCGCCGCGTCGGCAACCATTCGCGCGGCGTCGTGCGGCTGCCGCCTGCCGATTGCCCGCCGAATATCGCGGCGTCGGCATGGGTCTGCTCGATGGTCACCTGCGTCCAGTCGACGTCCAGTTCCTCAGCGATCATCATTGGCAGCATCGTCTTTGCGCCCTGCCCGACTTCGGCGTTTTTCGCGCCGATGATGACGCGGTTGTCGGGCAATATGCGGATGAACGCGGTCAATATCACCGGCGTCCCGTCCGCCGCCTGCGCCATTGGCACATGCAGGTCGAACAGCAATCCGCCGCCCGCCATCAGCGACGCGGAAATGAAGCCCCGGCGGGATAGTGCGACCCCGCTCATGCGCCAATCTCCGCAGAAGCTGCCTTGATCGCGGCGCGGATGCGCACATAGGTCGAACAGCGGCAGATGTTGCCCATCATCGCCGCGTCAATTTCTTCGTCGCTGGGCTTTGGCGTCGTCGCCAGCAGCGCGGTGGCGCTCATGATCTGCCCCGCCTGGCAATAGCCGCATTGCGGCACGTCCTGCGCGATCCAGCTTGCTGCCACACGCTTGCCCACCGCACTTTGCGCCACTCCCTCGATCGTGGTGATCTTTGCCCCCGGCACATCGCCCAGCAATGTCTGGCACGACCGCACGGCATTGCCATCGACATGCACGGTGCAGGCGCCGCACAGCCCCGCGCCGCACCCGAACTTGGTTCCCACCATGTCCAGATCCTCACGCAGCACCCACAGCAACGGCTTGGCCGGATCACCATCGACCCGCCGCGCCACGCCATTCACCGTCAGACTGATCGCCATTGTCTCGTCCCTTTTGTCCCGCACCCCAAGATGCGCAAACGCCGCTTCCTGTCCAGCCCGTTCAGGACGCCAGCGCCACTATTTCGTCCGTCGCCACATCATAGCGACCATGCGCCAGCAGCGCGTCGAACTGCGCGCGCCCGTCCACCGGCCCGCGCGCCAGCAATCGCCCGCCAGCATCAATCAACGCCGCGCTGGGGCGCACACCGATGCGGAAATCCGCGCCGACCTGCGCATTCAAAATGACGTCGGTGTCGCGGATGCGATGCTGGCGCAGCATGTCGGCATACTCCTCCGCCCGCCCTTCGCCCAGGAACAGCAGTCGCAGCGCCTTGCGATCCGTCAGCGCCAGCGCGTCGCGCACCGCCGACCGGCTGGCCCCGCACCCCGGCGCAATGAACAGCAGCAATTGCGCCCGCCCGTCCGCGCTCGGCCCGCCGATCGTCAGCATATCCCCCGCCAGCGTCGGCGCGCTCACCACCGGCGCGGACCGCCCCGGCACCGCAGGCATCGCCCTTGTCACGGCTGGCCCGGCGCTATCCTGCATCGCCCGCAACTGCCGCGACAAGGCGACGACCGCCACCACCAGCAGGATGACCACCATCCACAACAGGAAAAGAGACGCGATCAGCACGCGGCGAATATGTCCATGTCGATGTTCCACTCCCCGATCGCTCGCCCCTTGCGCTAAAGGAACCGCCCGCCACGCTCGATAGGGCGTTTGACGTAGGGTTGCCCGCCGCCCCGCTGCTATCGTCAATTCAGGGATCGTTCGCAGGATTCCCTATGTCGTCGCAGGTAAAGATAAACGGCCTTCCCATGGCACCTGCGAAAGGCCCGGATTCTCGACGCAGGATCCGGGCCTTTTGATGGCAGGCTACGTCAATCGCCCCATTTGCCACGCGGGTCCGCCTGGCCTAGCCTGCCACGCATGGGAACGGGCTTTCGGGGGAACGGCATTGAGCATCAAACGCATGGCGCTGGGCGCGCTGCTGGCCGCGACGGTCATATCCTCCGCCGCCGTGATCGCGCAGGGCGACAAGCCGACGATTCCCGCCGCGCTGGAAGCCAAGATCAAATCCCTGCCCAAGGCGAAGCGCGACTTTCTCACTTCCGACCCGGCCGAAATGTTCGCCGGTTCCTTCGACAAGCTGTTCGAACGGTTGGCGACCAAATCGCCGCAGGAAATCGACGCCTATATCGAAGCGATGATGGATGCGGTCGAAGCGTCCAAATATAACGCGAAAACAGACATGGCGGCGATCCCGCTCGACACCGGGAACGAAAATTTCAACGGCTGGAAACTGCGCCGCCCCGACGGGCTGGACCCCAAGCGCGAACCCGGTCCCTTTTCGCTCAGCTATTACGCCCATGCCACCGCAGGCGGCGGCGTCTATGGCGGTGGCATCGCGACTTTCGCCGGTGCGCCCGTCGCGGTTTTCCCCGAAGATCTGGTCGCAGGCAAGGTGGATGTGGCCATCGTCGGCGCGCCGCTCGACATGGGGTCGGGCTATCGCGGGGCAAAGGGCGGCCCGTCGGCCATGCGCACCCAATATGGCGCGGGCGGCATCGACATGTATACGATGGTCGACCCGTCGAAGGAACTCAAGATCGTCGATTATGGCGACATCGCCGTCGACAATATGTCCACCGAACGCACCGTCGCCCATGTGCGCGAACGGGTCGCCGAAATCGCCCGCACCGGGGCCATCCCCTTCATCGTCGGCGGCGACCACAGCCTGGAATATAGCGACGTCGCCGGGATTGCCGATGTCCATGGCAAGGGCAGCTTTGGCGTCGTCCATTTCGATTCCCACTATGACGCGGGCAAGGGCGGCGTCCATTTCATCACCCATGGCGCGCCGGTCTATCGCGCGGTGAAGGAAGGCCATGTGCTGGGGAAAAACTACATCCAGGTCGGCCTGCGCGGACCATGGCCGGAAAAGGAAGGCTTTGAATGGATGCGCGACAATGGCGTGCGCTATCATGCCATGCCGGAGATCGAGAAAAGCGGCTGGGCCGCAACGATGGAACGGGCGCTAAAGGAAGCGCGCGAAAGCGGCAAGAAACTCTATGTCTCCTTCGATGTCGACGTTCTGGACCCCGCCTTCATCCCTGGCACCGGCACCCCCGTTCCCGGCGGCCTGACCATGCGCGAAGCCATCCCCATCGTGCGCCGTCTATGCGCGGAAAATGAGCTGGTCGGCTTCGAAATCGTCGAACTCGCCCCCGTGCTGGACCCGACCTACCGCAGCGCATTGAACGCCAACTTCATCATGCACGCCTGCCTGACCGGCGTCGCCATGCGCAAGAAGGGGATCAAACAAGCGGGCTTCCTCTCCGACCTCACCACCGAACATGGCCAGCCCTTTTACGGCGAAAAGGCAGCGAAGGACGGCAAGGCGGAAAAGGTCGATCCCGGCTTTGCACGCGGCGGGAACAGTCGGGGCAGCGGCCGCCCGGCGACCTGATCGTCAATCCATCCGCACCTTGCCGCGTCCCTGCTTCACCGTGGCGCGCTTGACCTTGCCTTCGACTCTACGCTTTTGCGACGCTTTGGTCGGCTTGGTCGGGCGGCGTTTCTTGGGAACGATCGTGGCTTCGCGGATCAGCGCCAGCAGGCGTTCGCGCACTTCCTGCCGGTTCAGCAATTGCGACCGCGCGCCTTCGCTGCGCAAAATCAGCACGCCGTCGCGCGTCAGCCTGGACCCGGCCAGTTCCGCCAGCCGATATTTCACGGCTTCGGGCAAGCCAGGCGAATTGGCCACGTCGAAACGCAACAGCACCGCGCTGTCCGTCGTGTTGACATGCTGCCCGCCCGGTCCCGACGCGCGCGTATAGCTTTCGACGATTTCGTCGCTGTCTATCGCAATGGACCGGGTGATGGGGATAGCAGTCATGGCGCGCTGATAACCTACCCCCCCTGCCCGATCAAAGGCCGGCGTCGGCCAGTATCTCTTCGCCAAAACCGGCAGCGGCAAAGGTCGCGGGCAACGGCGCCGTCGCCTCTGCGGCGGGCTTGTCCCCGCGCGCGATGCTCAGGAAACGACTGTGCAACAGCATCTTGCCTTCCCCATCGCCATAGACCGGATCGCCCACGATGCCAAAGCCCAGCCCATGCAGCGCATGGACGCGAATCTGGTGGGTGCGCCCGGTCTGCGGCGTGAAGAAGATCAGTGAACGCCCGTCCTTTTCCGCCAGCTTGCGCCAATGCGTCACCGCGACCTTCCCCGCCTTGGCCGGGATCATGCGCCAGCCTTCGCTCGCGCTGCTGATCTTTTTCAGCGACAATTCGATGATGCCCTCATCATCGGCCGGCACGCCTTCCACCACCGCGACATAGCGCTTGGCCACCGTCCCGGCCTCGAACGCGGCGGCAAAGCGCTTGTGCGCCTTGGGATTGCGGGCCAGCAGCAGGCAACCGCTGGTGTCGCGGTCCAGCCGATGGACCGGCAAAGGCCAGCGCGCAAAGCCGAAGGTCAGCGATTGCAGATGATTTTCCAGCGCGATCGACCCGTCGCGCGGAGCATCGACCGGCAGGCCAGCAGGCTTGTCGAGGATAATGGCCTCGCCATCGATGAAAAGAACAAGGTCGGTAAGCAGGGCCAAGGGATAGGGTCCGATCGGGAAACAGGGAAATGGGCGACGATTGACGCGCGCGCGCCTTCCTATAGGGCGTGGCGGCGATGGGGAACAGGGGGCAAACCGAAACAGGCGCAGACGCGCGACTAAACTGGGTCGATGTCGCGCGCGGCATCGGCATCCTCGCCGTCGTCATCGGCCATGTGTGGACGCGCGGTCCCTTGCGCGACGCCATGTATAGTTTCCACATGCCGCTATTCTTCCTGCTGTCGGGCCTGCTCTCCCGCCCGCAGCCGGTGGCCCGCTTCACCGCCCGCCAGATCGCCGGGCAGATGCGCCCCTATGCCGCCTTCCTGCTGCTGCTGATCCTGGCCGACCAGATCATCGAACCGTTAAAGGGCGGCCGGCCGATCTTTCATGTCTGGCCCGATGATCTGCTGCCGATACTATTGGGCGGTTACTGGCTGCGCGGTCCCTATACTATTTTCTGGTTCGTGCCGTGCCTCATGCTCGCCCGGATCGCCTTCAACGCCCTGCTGGTGCGCTGGCCCGATCCGTTCGACCGGCGCTGGTTCATGCTGGTGCCGCCAGTGCTGGCGCTGGCCTATGCGGCGGGATGGGCAACGCCCGCATCGCCGCTGGGGCTGGTCGCCGTGCCGATGGCGTTCCTGTTGCTATGGGCGGGATCCGCATGGGCGCGCGTCCGCTGGCGCAACGGCATGGCCGTGCCGCTGGCCCTGTTCTCGATCGCCGGGCTGGCGGGCCTGCTGCCCACGCTCAACATGAAAGTCGGCGATTATGGCTGGCCGATAGTGTCGATCGTATCGGCTGTCGCATCGTCCCTGCTCATCATGCGCCTGTCCGCCCGCATTACGCCCTTCGCAACCCCGCTCGCCGCTCTGGGCCGGGCGTCACTGGTCATCATGTATCTGCATGTCGCCATGATCCACTATCTCTCGCCCTATCTGGGCAAGCCATGGCTGCTGGCCATCGCCCTGACCGCGCCCTTCGCAATCGACCGACTGATCCGCCGCTCCCGCCGCGCCAGCGCGCTGTTGCTCTAGAGTTGAAGCGACCAGCTTTGCACAGTTACTGATCCTCCCCTTAAAGGGGAGGAACCGTCGATCATGCGCAGTCTTGATCGGCTTTGACTCTAACCGTCAAATATCCTGTGCGATCCGCCCGTAAAGATCAGGCCGCCGGTCGCGGAAGAAGCCCATGCCCGCGCGGTGCGTCCGCGCCTGCGCCAGGTCGAGCGTGGCGACCAGCGCGCCATGGTCCCTGGCGTCCGCTTCGGCGGCGAAATCGCCCCATTGATCGGTGATGAAGCTGTGGCCGTAGAATAGCTGCCCGTCTTCATCGCCGATGCGGTTGGCGGCGATCACCGGCATACAATTGCTGACCGCATGGCCGATCATCGCGCGCCGCCACATCCGGCTGGTGTCGAGTTCCGCATCATAGGGTTCGGAACCGATGGCGGTGGGATAGAACAGCATTTCCGCCCCCATCAACGCCATGCAGCGCGCGGTTTCAGGATACCATTGGTCCCAGCAGATACCGACGCCAATGGTGCCATATTTCGTCGGCCACACCTTGAAACCCGTATTGCCGGGGCGGAAATAATATTTCTCCTCATATCCCGGCCCGTCGGGGATATGGCTCTTGCGATACACGCCCATCACCTCGCCCTGATCGTCGATCATGGCCAGCGAGTTATAATGATGCTGCCCGTCCCGCTCGAAGAAACTGGTGGGGATATAGACGCCCAGATCCTTGGCCAGCTTGCGCATTTCCTGCACGGCGGGATGCACATCGACCGGCTGTGCCTGCGCGAACAGCGCCTCATCCTCCACGCGGCAGAAATATGGCCCCTCGAACAATTCGGGCGGCAGGATGATCTTGGCCCCGCGCATGGCGGCCTTGGTCACATGGGTTGCGACCTTGGCGATATTCTCGGCCATGTCGTCGGTAAAGCTCAGCTGCAATGCGGCAACGGTAACCTTGGTCATTCCTCACTCCACGCGCGCTTGTCTGCCGCGTCCTATAGCGATGTCCGACCCGCTTGCCACCGGGCTGGCAACCAAAATCTGCTGCGCCCAAGAGTCTGTCTCGAAATGCGCCTTTGACGCATCCGCACCGGCCCACACCCCCACCCGACCGCCCATTCAGGATACACTCTGTGGGCGGTCGGGTGGGGGTGCGGGCCGGTGCGGAACGCTTACAACAACGTCGTCGCGTGGCGCAGCACCATGTCGCACAGCCTGGTCTTGACCTTGCCCTTCAGGCTGGCGATCGGCAACGCACCCTGATCGCTTTTCAGCGTGCCGGTCTGGCCCAGTTGAAACCCGGTCGAATCCTTGACGCCCGGCTTTCCGGTCAGCTTGCCCAGCACCGACGACGCGCTGGTCGCGTTGACCAGCTTGTTCTTGACGCAATAGCTCAGCACGCCCGCCGCATTGCCCGCACCCGCCGACGCCATATTGGGCAGCGCGCCGCCCAACATCCCGCCAATGTCGCCTAGTTGTGCGACTGAAGCCGTGGAACTCAACAGCGCCATCGTGGCGATCATGATGCGGATCATGGACATTCTCCTGACTTGGCTACCGACTCCGGCGCGCCTTGGGCGACAGACTGGCCGCTTCCCGCGCCCCTTGCAACGTTACAGCGAGGGCATCTGCTGGCTGCAACAATGGAAACTGCCCCCGCCCGACAATATCGCGTCGCTGCGCAGCCCCACTATCTCCCGCCCCGGAAAGAAGGGCGCGAACGCATCCAGCGCCGCCTGATCATTGGGCTGGCCATAGATCGGCACGATGACGGCAGCATTGCCGACATAGAAATTCATGTAGCTGGCCGGAATCGCTTCGCCGTCCACCATCACCAGACCGGGCGATGGAATGTCCGTCACCGCCACCCCCTGCGCCGTCGCCCGCGCCCGCGCATCGGCATAGATCGCCGCGTTGGGATCGTCCGGCGTCGTCGCGATCGGCAAAGCCAGCAGGCCCGGCGCGACGAACCGCGCCAGATTGTCGACATGCCCATCGGTATGATCGTTCAACAACCCGTCGCCCAGCCACAGCATGTCGGACAGGCCCAGGCTCCCGGCCAGCAACGTCTCTATCTTGCCCCGGTCCAGGTCCGGGTTGCGATTGGGGTTGAGCAGGCATTGTTCGGTCGTCACGAACAGGCCAGTGCCGTCCGTATCAATCGCGCCCCCTTCAAACACCCAGTTCTGCGTCGATACCAGCATCCCCGTGGTCGCGGCCAGCCGCGCGCCAATATCCTCGTCGCCCGGCATCTGATATTTACCGCCCCAGCCATTGAAGCCGAAATCGACCAGCGCCCGTCCATATTCTTTGGCGCCCGCACCGTTCAGCACCGCAATCGGCGCCGTGTCGCGCAACCATATGTCGCCAAGCCGCTGCACGATGATAGACACGCCCGGATCGACCAGCCCGCGCGCCACCTGCGCGTCCGCCTCCGTCGCAACGACCAGCCTGACCTCCTCGCCACGCCCGCCCGCATGGAGCGCACTGGCAAAGGCGGCGATCTGCGCCCGCGCATCGTCGAACGCGCCGGGCCATTCGGCAGGGTTGGTCGGAAAGCCGATCCAAGTCCAGTCGTGCGGCGCCCATTCGGCAGGCATATGATATGTCATGATGTCGTCCTTGCTCGGCGGCGATGGTCGGCATCGGGGCCGATCCATGATAAGGCTTGGGTCGGCCCGCTCCATAGCGGCACGCGCCCGGTCTGGACAGGGGGAGAGTGGCATGATGCGCAGGATTTTCACCAGCCTGGCGATGGCGCTGGCGGTTCCATTGACGGCGCAGGCCGGCGAACTGCCCGGCTGGATCGCGGGCGCATGGGTCGAACGTAATGGCGACAGCTGGTCGGAGGAATATTGGTCCGGTCCACGCGGCGGCATCCTGCTCGGCGCGGCGCGCACGGGCAAAGGCAGCACGCTGGAATTTTGGGAACAGACCCGGATACAGATCGACCCGGACGGCAGCATCGCTTTCTATGCCTCGCCCAAGGGCGCACCCGCATCGCGTTTCCCCATGGTTTCGCAAAGCGCGACCGAAATCGTCTTTGCCAATGCCGCCCATGATTATCCCCAGCATATCCGCTACTGGCGCGACGGCAAATTCCTCCGCGCGGCAATAGCGAAGATCGACGGCAGCGCCGCGCGTGGCTGGACCTATGCGCCGATGGGGCAATAGGGAAGGGATCGGGATAGCCCCGCTTCCGCCCCATACGTCATATACCCCATATCCCGACCCGCATCGCAACCGCACATGTCGATCATGACCGCGCACGGCGCCATACCCCTCCCTCCCCGCTCCCGGCATCAGCGCGTCGATGGCCGCGCCATGGTCGCCTTCGGCCCGCGCGGCATCCGCGACATGATGCAGGTCGCGCCTGCGCGCCTGCTGTTCCCCGACGGGCGCGAAGGCGACTTTCCCCTGTGCGTCACGGTGACGACCAGCGGCGGGCTGACCGGGGGGGACCGGCTGGCGCTCGACATCATCGTCGATCCCGGCGTCGCCGCGACCATCGTGCCGCAGGCCGCCGAAAAACTCTATCGCGCGCTGGATGAGGACGAACCCACCCGCATCGACACCCGCATCGCCATCGGCGCGGGCGCGACCTGCGAATGGCTGGCGCAGGAAGCCATCCTGTTCGACCGCAGCAAAATGCGCCGCACGCTGGAGGCGGACATGGCCCCCGACGCGCGGATGCTGGCAATGGAAATGCTGGTGTTGGGGCGCAGCGCGATGGGCGAAACCTATCAGAGCGGCCTCATCCACGACAGTTGGCGCATCCGCCGGGGCGGGCGGCTGGTCTGGGCCGATGCGCTGCATGTCGAAGGCGACTTTGCGACGCAGGGCCGCGCCCCCTTCGGCTTCGGCGATGCGAGCGCCATCGCCACCCTCGTCTATGCCGGGCCGGACGCTGCCGACTATCTCGACCTTGCCCGCACGCTGGTAGACGCGCCCACCGGCGGCGCGACCAGCTTCGATGGCCTCCTCATCCTGCGCCTGACTCGCAACGACGCGCAGGCGCTGCGCAAGGATGTGATGCGCGCGGCGGGCGTTTTGCGTGCCGCGATATTCGGACTGTCGCCCTCCATGCCTACAATCTGCTACTGCTGATTCCATGAACCTGACGGGACGCGAAAAAGACAAATTGCTGGTGGCGATGGCCGCCATGGTCGCGCGGCAAAGGCTGGCGCGCGGGGTCAAACTCAACCATCCCGAAGCGATCGCGCTGATCACCGACCATGTCGTCGAAGGCGCGCGCGACGGCCAGTCGGTCGCCACCCTGATGGCCAGCGGCGGCCACGTCCTGACCCGCGATCAGGTGATGGACGGCATCGCCGACATGATCCACGACATTCAGGTCGAAGCCACCTTCCCCGACGGCACCAAACTCGTCACCGTGCATCGGCCGATCCGGTGAGGGGCTTGGCGACTCATACCTCCGTATTCCCGCGCAGGCGGGAACCCAGCCCCACCCTCTCGACTGGATTCCCGCCTGCGCGGGAACACGGCGTGTCGGGGACAGCCCCATGATCCCCGGCGAAATCATCCCCGCCCCCGGCGACATCATCCTGAACGCAGGGCGTGCGCCCATCACGCTCACTATCGCCAACAGCGGCGACCGCCCGATTCAGGTCGGCAGCCATTATCATTTCGCCGAAACCAACCCCGCTTTGATCTTCGACCGAAAAGCCGCGCGCGGCCATCGCCTCGACATCCCGTCCGGCACCGCCGTCCGCTTCGAACCGGGCCAGACGCGCGACGTGCAACTCATCCCCTATGCCGGGGACCGTATCGTCATCGGCTTTCGCGGCGATGTGATGGGAACGCTATGACATGCCCATAACCATCCCCCGTCGCGCCTATGCCAGCATGTTCGGTCCCACCACCGGCGACCGCGTGCGGCTGGGCGACAGTTCGCTCCTCATCCGGGTCGAGGATGACCTGACGGTCTATGGCGAGGAAGTGAAATTCGGCGGGGGCAAAGTGATCCGCGACGGCATGGGGCAAAGCCAGATGTCCCGCGCGGACGGCGCGCCCGACACCGTCATCACCAATGCGCTCATTCTCGATCATTGGGGCATCATCAAGGCGGACGTGTCGATCCGCGACGGCCATATCGCCGCCATCGGCAAGGCAGGCAACCCGGACGTCCAGCCCGGCGTCACTATCCCCATCGGCCCCGGCACCGAAATCATCGCAGGCGAAGGCCGCATCCTGACCGCAGGCGGCATCGACGCACATATCCATTTCATCTGCCCGCAGCAGGTGGAGGAAGCCTTGAACGCGGGCATCACCACCATGCTGGGCGGCGGCACCGGCCCCGCGCACGGCACGCTGGCCACGACCTGCACGCCCGGCGCATGGCATATCGGGCGCATGTTGCAGGCGCTGGAAACCATGCCAATGAACTTCGGCCTGATGGGCAAGGGCAATGCCAGCCAGCCCGCCGCTCTCATTGAAATGATTCGCGCGGGTGCCTGCGGCCTCAAACTCCACGAAGATTGGGGGACCACGCCTGCCGCCATCGACTGCTGCCTGTCGGTCGCCGACGAATATGATATTCAGGTCGCGATCCACACCGATACGCTCAACGAAGCGGGCTTCGTCGAAAGCACGATCGGCGCGTTCAGGGACCGCACCATCCACGCCTTCCATACCGAGGGCGCAGGCGGCGGCCATGCGCCCGACATCATCAAGCTGGCGGGCCTGCCCAACGTCCTGCCCTCCTCCACCAACCCGACCCGGCCCTACACCGTCAACACGATCGAGGAACATCTCGACATGCTGATGGTGTGCCACCATCTCGACCCCCGCATTGCCGAGGATGTCGCCTTCGCCGACAGCCGCATCCGCAAGGAAACCATCGCGGCGGAGGATATTCTCCACGACATCGGCGCTTTCTCGATGATGTCGTCGGACAGTCAGGCGATGGGGCGCGTGGGGGAAACCATCATCCGCTGCTGGCAGAGTGCCGACAAGATGAAGCAGCAGCGCGGCAGCCTTGGCACCGACGATGCCGACAGCGACAATTTCCGCGCCAAACGCTATATCGCCAAATATACGATCAACCCGGCGATCGCCCATGGTATCAGCCATATCGTCGGCTCCATCGCGGTGGGCAAACTGGCCGATCTGGTGCTGTGGTCCCCCGCTTTTTTCGCGGCAAAGCCCGACATGGTGATCAAGGGCGGCAGCATCGCCGTTGCCCCCATGGGCGACCCGAACGCCAGCATCCCTACGCCCCAGCCGGTCCATTACCGCCCGATGTTCGGCGGCATCGGCCGCGCGGGCGCGCTGTCGTCACTCCATTTCGTATCGGCGGCCAGCATCGCGGACGGCATCGCCGAACGGCTCCACCTCGCCCGCCCGCTCGAAGCCGTGCGCAACACGCGCGGCGGCATCGGCAAGGCGTCGATGATCCTGAACGACGCGATGCCCGACATTCAGGTCGACCCCGAAACCTACGAAGTCCGCGCCGACGGCGAACTCCTCACGTGCGAACCGGCCAGCGTGCTGCCGTTTGCGCAGCGCTATTTCCTGTTCTGATGGGTGCCGCGCCAACCCGATACAGCAACGTGCTCCCGCGCAGGCGGGAGCCCAGCTCAACCGTCCCGACTGGGCTCCCGCCTGCGCGGGAGCACTTTATAGTCAATTTCGGAGCATCTCCATGCTGACCGCCCACACCGTCCTCCCCCACGGCCACTGGTCCGGCCCCGCCGCCGACCATATCATGCTGGATCATGACGCGCGCCACCGCCGCCGCTGGGTCTATACCGCCGATCATGGCACGCTGTTCCTGCTCGATCTGGCGCGCGCCACGGTGCTGAACCATGGCGACGCGGTGCAACTGTCCGACGGTCGCCTCATTGAAATCCTCGCCGCGCCCGAAGCGCTGGTCGAAGTGACCGCCACGGACCCATCCGCGATGATCCGCCTCGCCTGGCATATCGGCAACCGGCATCTGCCCGCCGAACTGCACCCCCACGCCATCCGCCTGCGCGACGATCATGTCATCAACGCCATGCTGTTGGGGCTGGGCGCGACCGTCACCAAAATCCACGCCCCGTTCACGCCCGAAGGCGGTGCCTATTCCGGCGGCGGCCACGATCATGGCCATCATCATCACGGCCACGACCATAACCACGATCACCACCATCACGACCATGCTGGCTGACGCCGCGCTCCACCGCCTGCTGGCCTGGACCTCCCCTTCCTATCCGGTGGGCAGCTTCACCTACAGCCACGGCCTGGAAACAGCGGTCGAGGATGGCCGCATCACTACGGCCGCCCATGTCACTGCCTATGTCGAAGCCGTGCTGGCGCGCGGTGGCGGCTGGATCGACGCTGTGCTGTTCGTCCACGCCCACCGCGCCGCGCAGGACGATGCCGCCTTCGACGCCCTCTCCGAACTCGCCGCCGCCTTCCGGGGCAGCAGCGAAACCGCGCTCGAAAGTCGGCAGCAGGGCGGCTCCTTCCTCTCGGTCACGCGCAAAGCCTGGCCCCACCCCGCGCTGGACGCTTTCGCCGCGCGCAATGGCGATCACCCGATCGCCCACGCCACCGTCATGGCGCTCGCCTGCGCCGTCCACGCCATCCCGCTCGAACCCGCGCTGCACGGCTGGCTTCACGCCACTGCCGCCAATCTCGTCTCGGCGGGCGTGCGGCTTGTGCCACTGGGCCAGACCGATGGCCAGTTGGCGCTGGCCGCGCTATCCCACGCCATTCCCGCCATTGCCGCAAAAGCGCTCGCCACCCCGCTCGACGACCTCGGCACCGCCGCCCCGGACCTCGAACTTGCCAGCCTGTCCCACGAAACACTCTATACAAGGTTGTTCCGCTCATGAATCCGGTTCTTTCTGGCAACAACGGTCCCCTTCGCGTCGGCATCGGCGGCCCGGTCGGCTCCGGCAAGACCGCGCTGACCGACCGCCTGTGCAAGGCGATGCGCGACCATTATAACATCGCCGCCATCACCAACGACATCTACACCCGCGAAGATGCCGAATTTCTCACCCGCTCCGGCGCGCTGGTGCCTGAACGGATCATGGGCGTGGAAACCGGCGGCTGCCCGCACACCGCGATCCGTGAGGATGCCAGCATCAACCTGGCCGCCGTGGATACGATGAGCCGCAAATTCCCCGGCCTCGAACTCATCTTCATCGAAAGCGGCGGCGACAATCTGGCCGCCACCTTCTCGCCCGAACTGGCCGACATCACCATCTACGTCATCGACGTATCGGCGGGCGACAAGATCCCGCGCAAAGGCGGCCCCGGCATCACCCGCTCCGACCTGCTCCTCATCAACAAGATCGATCTCGCCCCCTTCGTCGGCGCGGACCTCAATGTCATGGACCGGGACGCAAAGAAGATGCGCGGGCAGCGCCCCTTCCTCTTCACCAACCTGAAAGACAATATCGGGCTACCCGCCGTCATCGACTTCATCGTTGCGACCGGCGGCCTGCGCCCCTTCCCCGCCGCGATCTGATGGACCGCGCCGCCTATGTCCTGCGCGAAAAGCGGCTCTACAATAAGTGGGTCGCCAGCCAGACATTGGAGGATTATGCCCTGCGCTACACTGCCGACAGCGCCCGGCGCTGGTCGGCGGGGCAGGTCGCCAATACCGCGATCGGCGCGACCGCCTTCCTCGCCTGCGAAGCGATCGGCGCGTCGATCACCCTGACCTACGGCTTTGCCAACAGCGTCGCGGCCATCGCCGCCGCCGTCGCCCTGATGTTCGTCATCGGGCTGCCCATCGCCTATCACGCCGCCAAACATGGGCTGGACATCGACCTGCTCACTCGTGGCGCAGGGTTCGGCTATCTTGGCTCCACCCTCACTTCGCTCATCTACGCCAGCTTCACCTTCCTGCTCTTTTCGGTCGAAGCGACCATCATGGCCGTCGCGCTCACCGCGATGACCGGGATGCCCATGAGCATCGCCTATCTGGTCAGCGCGCTGGTCGTCATCCCCATCGCCCTGTACGGCATGAGCGCCATCACCCGGTTTCAGAATGCGACGCAAGGGCTATGGATCGCGCTGCAAATCGCCCCCATCGCCTATATACTCTGGTCCGGTCCGGCCGCCCTTTCCCAATGGTCGCGCTTCACTGGCCAGCTTGGCGCACCCGACGGCAGCGTCAGCCTGCTCTATTTCGGCTTCGCCCTCTCCACGCTCCTCTCCCTTTTGCCGCAAATCGGCGAGCAGGCGGATTATCTCCGCTTCCTGCCCAGCGCGCAAAAGATCGGTAAAGGCAAATGGTGGGCCGCCATGCTCGCTGGCGGCCCCGGCTGGACGCTCATCGGGGGGCTAAAGCTGCTGCTTGGCTCCTGGCTCGCCCATTATCTGATCGGCAGCGCCGCATCGGCCAGCGATGCCGCCAGCCCGACCGTCATGTTCCAGACCATCTTTACCGCCATGTCGGGCCATGCCGGGCTGTCGCTGGTGCTGACTGGCCTGTTCGTCATCATCTGCCAGCTCAAGATTAACGTCACCAACGCCTATGCAGGCTCCATCGCCTGGTCCAATTTCTTCGCCCGCCTGACCCACAGCCACCCCGGCCGCGTCGTGTGGCTGCTGTTCAACGTCCTCCTCGCGCTGCTGCTGATGGAAGTCGGCATTTTCGACGCGATCGAAGCGATCCTGATCCTCTACGCCACGGTGGCTGCGGGCTGGATCGGCGCGCTCGCGGCCGACCTCATGATCTCCAAGCCGCTGCGCCTCTCGCCCGCCGGAATCGAATTCAAACGCGCCCATCTCTACGACATAAACCCCGTCGGCATCGGCGCGATGCTCCTGTCCATCCTGATGTCGGGCAGCGCGCATCTGGGCCTGCTTGGGCAACTGGCGCAGGCATTCGCCCCGGTGATCGGCATGGCGGTCGCGTTCACCGCCGCGCCGGTGATCGCGCTCATCACCCATGGCCGCTACTATATCGCCCGCCGCTCCCACTGGGCCGACGGCGCGGAAACCAAGACCTGCATCATCTGCGAAAACGCCTTTCAGCCTGTCGATATGGCGCATTGCCCGATGTATGCCGCGCCGATCTGCTCGCTCTGCTGCACGCTGGAGGCGCGCTGCCACGACCGCTGCAAATCCGACAGCCGCGCCACGCAACAAGCGGCGCGCTGGCTCGAACGCCTCCTGCCCGGCGGCATAGCGCGCCACGTCCATACGCCCGTGGGCCATTTCATTGCGGTCATGACGCTCATCACGCTCGCCAATGCCGGGATCATGAGCGGCGTCGCCTGGCAATTCGCCCGCCGCGCACCTGCCGCCGCGACTCAGATCAACAGCCTGATGCTCGGCCTGTTCCTCCTCTTCTCGCTCATCGGCGGCGTGATCGCCTGGATGATCGTGCTGGCGCATCAAAGCCGCCGCACCGCGATGCAGGAAAGCGAACATCATGTGCAAAAGCTGATGGAGGAGGTGATCGCCCACGACATCACCGGCGCGGAACTGCAAAAGGCAAAGGAAGCCGCCGAATCCGCCAACGCCGCCAAAAGCCGCTATCTGGTCAGCGTCAGCCACGAAATCCGCTCGCCGCTCAACTCCATATACGGCTATGCGCAACTGATGGAGCGCGGCCACGACATCGCGCCCGTGGAAGCCGCCAAGATCATTCGCCGCAGCGCCGAACATCTGACCAATCTGGTCGAAGGACTGCTGGACATATCGCAGGTCGAAAGCGGCGTGTTGCGCATCAGCAGCGAAACCGTGCGCCTTGCCCCTTTCGTCGATCAGATCGCCAACATGTTCCGCCCGCAGGCGCAGGCAAAGGGCATCGACTTTCTGTTCGAACGCCCCGACCAACTGCCCGATTTCGTCCGCACCGACCAGAAACGCCTGCGCCAGATCCTCATCAACCTGCTGTCCAACGCGATCAAGTTCACCCGCTCCGGCGCAGTCACCTTTCGCGTCGCCTATCGCAGCCAGATGGCGACGTTCGACATCATCGACACCGGCCTTGGCATCGCCCCCGATGACCTGAAGCGCGTGTTCGACCCCTTCGAACGCGGCAGCAACCCCGACGCGCAACGGCAAAAGGGCATCGGCCTTGGCCTGTCGATCACCCAGGCGCTGGTCCAGATATTGGGCGGCGACCTGTCCGTCGTCAGCGAAGCGGGGCGCGGAACCCAATTCACCGTCCGCCTGATGCTCGGCCATGTCGCCAACCCGGTGGAGGATGCGCCGCCGGTGGACCGGATATCCGGCTATGTCGGCGACCGCCGCAAAGTGCTGCTGATCGACGATGATCCCGCCCAGGTCGCGGTGCTGCGCGGCCTGCTCGAACCGCTCGACTTCACCGTGATGGAGGCATTGAGCGGGCGTGCGGGGCTGGAAATAGCCGCGCACGAAGCGCCCGACATCGTCCTGCTCGACATTTCCATGCCCGGCGAATCCGGCTGGGACATCAGCCGGGCATTGCGCGAAACATTGGGCGGCGCGGTGCGCATCATCATGGTGTCGGCCAATGCGCATGAATATCATCGCGGCGGCGACGGGCAGGCGGCACATGACATGTTCCTGATGAAGCCGGTCGATCTCGACGCGCTGCTGGACGCGATCGCCGATCAGCTTCATATCCGCTGGACCGGCGACGCGCCGCTGCCACCCGTCCCTGCGCCGGACGACCTGACCCTGCCCGACCTGCCGGAGGACGCGCTGCCGATTCTGGCCGACATCGAACATAAAGCCATCATCGGTCATGTGCGCGGCATCGAATCGAGCATCCGCGCGCTGGAGGAAGCCGTGCCGCACGCCCGGCCGCTCGCCGCCCGGATGCTCGCCCATCTCGACCGTTTCGACCTCAAGGGGCTGATAAAAATCATAAGGGCCGTAAAATGACCACCCCTACCCCTCACAGCGATACCGTTCTCGTCGTGGACGACACGCCCGAATCGCTGCGCTTTCTGACCGACACGCTGGAGGCGGCGAACATCTCCGTCCTCATCGCTACCAGCGGCGAAGCCGCGCTCGAACTGCTCGCCCATGTGACTCCCGACCTCATCCTCATGGATGCGGTCATGCCCGGCCTCGACGGCTTCGAAACCACCCGCGCTATCAAACAGACGCCACGCGGCGCCCCGGTGCCGATCATCTTCATGACCGGCCTGACCGAAAGCGAACATGTCGTCCATGCGCTGGAGGCTGGCGGCGTCGATTATGTGCGCAAACCCATCGTGGTCGAGGAACTGCTCGCCCGCGTCCGCGTCCATATGGCCAATGCGCGCCAGACGCAGGGCGGCCATTATGCGCTGGACGCCACTGGCCGCAACCTGATCGCCGTTGGTGCGGATGGCGTGCTGTCCTGGCGCACGCCGGGCGCGGACCGGTTGATGGAAGCGCTTGAACCCGGCTGGTCACGCACCGACGCCACACTCCCCACCATGTTGCGCGCACCCGTCGCCCGCCTCCTGCCGCAGGATCTGCCCGCCGGCACCACGATCAAGACCGAAAGCCCCGGCGGCGACACCGTCGAACTCATCATCGTCGGCCGCCCCCGCCGCGACGAAACCCTCGTCCGCCTCAACCATCTCGACCCGCAAGCCGACATCGCCCGCTTGCAAAGCCATTTCGGCCTGACCCAGCGCGAAGCCGAAGTGCTGCTCTGGATCAGCTACGGCAAGCCCAACCGCGTCATCAGCGAAATCCTGGTCATCAGCCCGCGCACCGTGAACAAGCATCTGGAACAGATTTTCGAAAAACTGGGCGTGGAAACACGGGCAGCGGCGGCAGCCTTCGCTGTAAGAGTGATCGCGCATTAAGGGAGCGATGGGCAGCGCGGAATAACCCTCACTACGGCGGCGACGGCGGCTGCACGCAAAAACTGACGATCAACTCGCTCATCGTCGCGATCGTCGTCGGCAATGCTTCGATGATCGCGCGCCGCCCATCCTGTTCATGGCCGCGCCGCCTGACCAGTCCACTGGTTTCCAGCCTGTTCAAATGCCGCAACGCCGTCGTCATTGGCGCTCCGCTGGCATAGCATAGTGACGTCACGCTCGAAGGCCGTGCTTCGCTCGTATCAGCGATCAGCGCGAGCAGCATGTTCCAGCCGGGATCGGCAACTGGCTGCCCTATCACTTCGCCGCGCCGCAGGGATGATCGGTGAAATTGTTTGGCAATCGCGCCGACATCGGCAATCGCGACGGGAATATCTGCCTGTTGCTCGAAATCGGGATCGACCTGCGCATTGGCCCGGATGAGTTCGATCAGAGCATCAAGCACGACAGGCCCAATTCCCAATTTCACCATATGATGCCTGATTTCGCGCAGCCGGTTTGGCATCGCATTCCCTCTTTCCCATATAGACAGGCGCAACCTGTCTTTAGGGGAATGATGCTGAACCTACTTTCGTTACGCAAATGAAATTTCACGCAATTACAAACTATTATCAAAACATATGTTAAACAAAGCCGCTGATCGACATGGGTTCAGGGTGACGATACCCTATCGTCTGAAACCAGAATTTCGCGCGACGCAGGAGGTTAATTCCCCTCCAACCCCGCCAGCATCTCGCTGCTCACCGGCACCCCCTCACGCATCGCCCTTTCGCGCGCGGCAAAGCGCCGGTCGCCCGGCATCCGCGCCTGCCCCGCCTCGCCCAGCGCCTCGACCAACTGCTCCACCCGCGCCGCAAAGCCCGCGCCGGAACCCCCGCGCGCCGGGTCGATCAGGATCACGCATTCCCCGGTGCAGGGCGTCTGCGCGCCGGGATGCGCCGACCAGTCGACCTCATGCGAAAACAGCCCGCCGGTCAGCGCAGCGGCCATGATCTCGATCATCATTGCGATCGACGCACCCTTATGCCCACCAAAGGCCAGCAACGCCCCGCCGTTCAACACCGCGTGCGGATCGGTCGTCGCCACGCCTGCCGCATCCACGCCAACACCGGGCGGCAGCGCCCGCCCCTCCCGCGCCGCAATCTGCACATCGCCATGCGCCATCACGCTGACGGCCTGATCGAACACCACGATCTTGCCGTCCCCACGCGGCGCAGCGAAAGCCAGCGGGTTAGTGCCATAGACGGGTCGCTGCGCCCCTTCCGGCACGACCACTGCCATACTGTCCACCATCGCCAGCGCCACCAGACCAGCCTCCGCAAACGGCTCCACATCGGGCCATAGCGCGCCGAAATGATGCGACCGCCGGATCGCGATCACGCACGCCCCGGTTTCTCGCGCCCGCTCCATCGCCAGCGGGGCCGCCGCCGCCAGTGCAGGCTGGGCAAAGCCATTGGCCGCATCGACCCGCAGGAAGGACGCGCCTGCATCCTCCACCACCGGCACCGCCGCGCCATCCACCCACCCGCTGCGCAGCGTCGCTACATAGCCTGCCATGCGAAACAGCCCATGGCTCGCCGCCCCGTCCCGCTCCGCCCCGGCACAGTTGCGCGCCAATATCGCCGCATTGGCCCGCGACACGCCATGCGCCACGAACACCCGCTCCAGCAGCGCGACCAGCGCCTCGAAATCCATATGCGTCATGCCGTCATCCCCGCCCCGTTCACCCACGCCCGCCATACGCCATTTGCCCTATTGCACCGCCCTTCTCGCCGCCCAGACTGCCGCCCATGGCCAACGACCCTCTCGATCTCGACGCCCTGCGCCGCCTCTATGCCGGCACCGGCGGCGCGGACATTCACGATCCCCATTTCCGCGACGTCGCCGGGCTGCAATTCAAAAATGGTGACAAGCGCCGCTGGCCCTTCGCCCAGCCCTCCACTTTGCTCGACGCCCCCTATATCGCGGGCGGCCTGACGCGCGAAACGCTCGATGCGCTGGACGTCGCGCTCATCGGCGTGCCGATGGACCTTGGCGTCACCAACCGCCCCGGCGCGCGTTACGGCCCGCGCGCCGTCCGCGCGGTCGACCGCATCGGTCCCTACGAACATGCGCTGCGCATTGCGCCCATGAACCACCTCAACGTCGCCGATGTCGGCGACGTGCCGATGCAGAGCCGCTATGACCTGTCGCTGTGCCACGCCGACATAGAGGAATGTTACGCCATGATCGGCGCGACAAAGGCCATCCCCCTCTCGGTCGGGGGCGATCACAGCATCACCGGATCGATCATGAAGGGGCTGGCCGCCGCACGCGGGCCGATGGGCATGGTCCATTTCGATGCGCATTGCGACACCGGCGGCATCTATGAAGGCTCCAAATTCCACCATGGCGCGCCCTTCCGCGAAGCCGTGCTGGCAGGCGTGCTGGACCCCAGACGCTGCATCCAGATCGGCATCAGGGGCGGGGCGGAATATCTGTGGGAATTTTCCTACGCCAGCGGCATGACCGTCATCCATGCCGAAGAATGCGCGCGCGTCGGCATGGACGCCGTGGTCGCAAAAGCCCGCGAAACCGTCGGCACCGGACCCACCTATGTCACTTTCGACATAGACGGCCTCGACCCCGTATACGCTCCCGGCACCGGCACCCCGGAAGTCGGCGGACTTTCGACGCGCGAAGCGCTGACCCTGCTGCGCGGTCTAGCGGGCATCGACATCATCGGCGGCGACGTGGTGGAGGTCGCACCCGAATATGACCCCACGACCCTGACTGCGCAGGCCGCCGCGCAAATGCTGTTCCAGTTGCTCTGCCTCGTCCAACTCCGCGCATGACCGTCACCACCGCGCCCGAACCAGCCTTGCGCCGGGGCGTCACCGGACCCGGCTTCTTCGCGCTCGCTTTCGGTACGATCGTCGGGTCGGCATGGATGGTGCTGATGGGCGAATGGGTCAGTCCCGCCGGGCCGGGCGGCGCAGTCCTTGCCTTCATGGGCATGACCCTGCTGATGGTCCCCATCGCCGCCGCCTATGCCGAACTGGTCGCCCGCGTGCCGCGCGCGGGCGCGGAATTCGTGTTCGTCGAACGCGCCTTCGGCCGCTGGCCCGGCTTCGTCACCGGCTGGTTCCTCACCCTCTATTTCATCGGCATCGCCGCATTCGAAGGGCTGGCGCTTTCCTGGTTCCTCGAAAATCTCTTTCCCGCGCTCGCCGGGCAAACCCCGCTCTACACATTGCTGGGCAAGCCGGTCAGCGCGATGGATCTGGGCGTGGGCCTGACCGGCGCGATCGTCATGACATGGCTCAATGCGTCGGGCGCGACCGTGGCGGTGGGGTTTCAGAAAGTCGTGACCTTCGCCTTCCTCGCCGCCTCCGCCCTGCTGGTCGTGATCGGCTTTGCACAGGGCGACCCGGCCAACTGGCACCCCCTGTTCGAATCGGCGCAGGGACGCAGTTTTGGCGGCGGCATGTTCGTGATGCTGGGCGTCGCGGGCATGTGGCTCGCCGGGTTCCAGACCGCAGCCTCAGCGGTGGAGGAACGCGCGCCCGGCACCAGCTTCACCACCGTCGCCCGCGCAATGATGGGCGCAGTCGCCGTCGCGGCAATCTTCTACAGCCTCATCATCCTCGCCTCCGCCTCGCTCATCCCCTGGCATGATCTGAACAGCGGCGCGCTGCCTGTCGCCGCCGCTTTCGACCATGCGCTGGCGGGCGGCGTCGCGACGAAGGGCATCCTGCTCGTCGCCATGGCCTCCCTGCTCAAGACATGGAACGCCATGCACCTGTCGGCCACCCGCGTCATCCTGGCGCAGGCGCGGGCGGGCATCCTGCCCGCCACTCTTGCCCATATCGACGCCCGCACCGGCGCACCCCGCCGCGCCGCGCTGCTGGTCGGTCTTTGCACCTGCCTTGGCGTGCTGGCCGGGCGCGGCGCGATCGGCCCGATCATCTCGATGGGGACCATGTGTACCACCGCCATCGCCGCGCTCGCCCTGTTCGCGCTGATGCGCCTGCGCGCCACCGACAGCAGCGGCGAAAAACCCGCCTTCCTCCTCCCCGGCGGCAAGCCCCTGCTGGCCACCATCGCCATCGGTGCAACCATCGTCGCCACCGCCGCCATCGCCACCCCCTTTGGAATAAGCGCGGGGATGCCCGTGGAAATCTGGCTGATGCTCGGCTGGCTGGCCGTGGGTGTCGCGCTGGTAACGGGTCGCCACGTCATGACCCGCCCCCAAAATCCTCCCCCACAGGGGGAGGATGTGCCGTGACCGCCCGACCAAAACTGTCGTCCAACCCGCTTTTACCGCAATAAAATATTTCCCTCCGGCCCCCAAGCGCCTAAAGGCACCAGACTATCGCTTGAAGGACGCCTCCCATGCCTGCCTATCGTTCCAGAACCACCACCCACGGCCGCAACATGGCGGGCGCGCGCGGATTGTGGCGCGCGACGGGCATGAAGGATGAGGATTTCGGCAAACCGATCATCGCCGTCGTCAACAGCTTCACGCAGTTCGTCCCCGGCCATGTCCACCTCAAAGACCTCGGCCAACTGGTCGCGCGCGAAATCGAGGCGGCGGGCGGCGTCGCCAAGGAATTTAACACCATCGCGGTCGATGACGGCATCGCCATGGGCCATGGCGGGATGCTCTATTCGCTCCCCAGCCGGGATCTTATCGCCGACAGCGTCGAATATATGGTCAACGCCCATTGCGCCGACGCCATGGTCTGCATCTCCAATTGCGACAAGATCACGCCCGGCATGTTGATGGCCGCCATGCGCCTCAACATCCCCGCCGTGTTCGTCTCCGGCGGGCCGATGGAAGCGGGCAAGGTCGTCATGCGCGGCAAGGAAGTCGCGCTCGATCTGGTCGATGCCATGGTCGTCGCCGCCGACGAAAGCTATACCGACGAAGAAGTCGCGACCATCGAACGCTCCGCCTGCCCCACCTGCGGCAGTTGCTCCGGCATGTTCACCGCCAATTCGATGAACTGCCTGACCGAAGCGCTTGGCCTCTCGCTCCCCGGCAACGGTTCGACATTGGCCACCCATTCGGACCGCGAACGGCTGTTCCGCGAAGCGGGCCATGTCATCGTCGACATTACCAAACGCTATTATGAACAGGACGACGCCAGAGCCCTGCCGCGCAACATCGCCAGCTTCAAGGCGTTCGAAAACGCCATGAGCCTGGACATTGCGATGGGCGGATCGACCAACACCGTCCTGCATCTACTCGCCGCCGCGCATGAAGGCGGCGTCGATTTCACCATGGCCGACATCGACCGCCTGTCCCGCCGCGTCCCCTGCCTGTGCAAGGTCGCACCGGCAAAGCAGGATGTGCATATGGAGGATGTCCACCGCGCCGGTGGCATCATGGCGATATTGGGCGAACTGGAACGTGCGGGCCTGATCGACACCTCGCTGCCCACCGTCCACAGCCGCACCATGGCCGACGCGCTGGCCCGCTGGGACATTGGCCGCACCAACAGCGAAGAAGTCCGCAGCTTCTACCGCGCGGCCCCCGGCGGCGTGCCGACCCAGACCGCCTTCAGCCAGTCCGCCCGCTGGGAAGAACTGGACATCGACCGGGAAAATGGCGTCATCCGCTCGGCCGAACATGCCTTCTCGCAGGATGGCGGCATCGCCGTCCTCTACGGCAACCTCGCGCCCGAAGGCTGCATCGTCAAGACGGCGGGCGTGGACGACTCCATCCTCATATTCCACGGCACCGCGCGCGTCTATGAAAGCCAGGACGCTGCCGTCGCGGGCATTTTGGGCAATGAAGTCAAGGCGAACGATGTCGTCGTCATCCGCTATGAAGGGCCAAAGGGTGGCCCCGGTATGCAGGAAATGCTGTATCCCACCAGCTATCTGAAATCGAAAGGTCTGGGCAAGGCCTGCGCGCTCATCACCGACGGACGCTTTTCCGGCGGCACGTCGGGCCTCTCGATCGGCCATGTCTCGCCTGAAGCTGCCGAAGGCGGCCTGATCGCCCTCGTTCAGACCGGTGACCCGATCGTCATCGACATTCCCGCCCGCGTCATCAAGGTCGATCTGGACGACGCCCTGCTGGCCGAACGCCGCGCCGAAATGGAAAAGATGGGTGCCAAGGCGTGGAAACCCTTCGGCCGCAAACGCGCCGTCTCCCCCGCCCTGCGCGCCTACGCCGCCATGACCACCAACGCCGCCAGAGGCGCGGTGCGGGATGTAAGCCAGATCGAGAAATAATCAGTAAAAGTCCCTCCCCTTCAGGGGAGGGGTTGGGGTGGGGGCTATCCGCATGACTCAACGCCTGAGGCACACCCCCACCCCCGGCCCCTCCCCTAAAGGTGAGGGGTGAAGAATTATGCCACCCCCAACCTTACCCCATGCCAGCGCAAATGCGCCTCCATGAACGTAGCGATGAAATAATAGCTATGATCATAGCCCTCGCGCATATTCAGCGTCAGGTCGATCCCCGCCGCCGCACACGCCGCGCGCAGTAACTCCGGCCGCAATTCCTTTTCCAGAAACCCGTCCGCCGCCCCCTGATCGACCAGCAGAGCGTCGACCCGCGCCCCATCCTCGATCAGCGCGACCGCATCATGCTTGCGCCACGCCGCGACATCCTCGCCCAGATAGCCCCCCATCGCCTTTTGCCCCCACGGCACCTGTCCCGGCGCAACGATCGGCGCGAATGCCGACACCGCCCGGAACCGCTCAGGAAAAGTCAGCCCGATGGTCAACGCCCCATGCCCGCCCATCGAATGGCCCATGATCGACTGCCGCCCCATATCGGCGGGAAACTGCGCCGCGATCAACGCAGGCAATTCCTCCGTCACATAGGACCACATCCGATAATGGGTCGCGAACGGCGCCTGCGTCGCATCGACATAAAATCCCGCGCCCAGCCCAAAATCCCACGCGCCGTCCGGGTCATCGGCCACCCCATCCCCACGCGGTGACGTATCGGGCGCAACGAAGATCAGTCCCAGCTCCGCGCACACCCGGCGATACTCGCCCTTGTCGGTCACATTGGCATGGGTGCAGGTCAGCCCCGACAGATACCACACCACCGGCAATTTCGCGCCGGGCGCGTGCGGCGGCACGAACACGGAAAAGCGCATGTCCGTCCCCGTCACGGCGGACGCATGGCTATAAACTCCCTGCACCCCGCCGAACGCGCGCGCTTCCGACACCGTCTCCATCGTCAAAACACGACGACCGAACGGATGCTCTCACCTGCGTGCATCAGGTCGAACCCCTTGTTGATCTCATCCAGCGTCAAAACATGGGTGATCATCGGGTCGATCTCGATCTTGCCGTTCATATACCAATCGACGATTTTCGGCACATCCGTCCGCCCCTTCGCCCCGCCAAAGGCCGTCCCGCGCCAGTTGCGCCCGGTGACGAGCTGGAACGGCCGGGTGGAAATTTCCTTGCCCGCTTCGGCCACGCCAATGACGATGCTGGTCCCCCACCCGCGATGGCACGCTTCCAGCGCCTGCCGCATCACTGTCGTATTGCCGGTGCAATCGAACGTATAGTCCGCCCCGCCATCGGTCAGCGCGACCAGATGCGCCACGATGTCGCCGTCCACATCCTTGGGATTGACGAAATGGGTCATGCCGAACTTGCGGCCCCATTCTTCCCGGTCCGGGTTGATGTCGACGCCGACGATCATGTTCGCGCCCGCCATCCGCGCGCCCTGCAACACGTTCAGGCCAATGCCGCCCAGCCCGAACACGATCACATTGTCGCCCACCTGCACCTTGGCCGTGTTCACCACCGCGCCGACGCCCGTGGTCACGCCACAACCGATATAGCAGCTCGTCTTAAACGGCGCGTCCTCACGAATCTTCGCCAGCGCGATTTCGGGCAACACCGTGAAGTTGGAGAATGTCGAACAGCCCATATAATGAAAGATCGGCTGCCCCTTATAGCTGAACCGGGTCGTGCCATCGGGCATCAATCCCTTGCCCTGCGTCGCGCGAATGGCGGTGCACAGGTTGGTCTTGCCCGACAGGCACGACTTACACTGGCGACATTCGGGCGTATAAAGCGGAATGACATGATCGCCCGGCTTCACCGACGTCACCCCGGCACCGACTTCGCGCACGATCCCCGCGCCCTCATGCCCCAGGATCGACGGGAAAATCCCCTCGCTGTCCAGCCCGTCCAGCGTATAGGCGTCGGTGTGGCAAATCCCCGTCGCCATAATCTCCACCAACACCTCGCCCGCCTTTGGCCCTTCCAGATCCAGCTCGACGATTTCCAGCGGCTTCTTCGCCTCGAAAGCAACGGCGGCGCGGGTTTTCATGGGGACACTCCTTGGCACAACAATGACAGGCCCAACCCCTAGCAATATCCCGATGCTGCGATAAGTCGGCTTTTGGGCAATATATTGTGCCAGTGCAGGGATAATGATGGCCGCCTGCTAAGGATAACCCGCTTCCTTCCGATGCCGCACGGCCAACAGCACCACGACATCCTGCTCGACGCGATACAACACGACATAACCGCTATTCCCGAAATCAATCGGCTTTTCTCGATATTCCGGGTCCATATCCTCTACCGGGCGACCGATGCGCGGTTGCTGCGCCAATATTCTGACCCCCGCCCTGATCGCCCCAACTGCGCGCTTCGCAGCCTCTGCATCCTTGGGCAACAACCAGCGATAGAGCCGCTGAACATCGGCCAGCGCCTCCGCCGTCCAGATCAGTCGTGACACGGCGGCAGGTCCGCATCCTCACCGGCTTCCAGCCTGGCCAGCCAGCTATCGGCCTCATCGACGCTCAAATGCAGACCTGTCTGCTGATACCCCTCCCACGCCTGCATGGCATCCTGCTTCAACGCCTCGCGCTTTTCCTCACGCTCGACATATTGCGCAATCGCCTCCCGCATGATCCAGTGGGAACTGCGACGACGCGCCTCTGCCAGATGCTGCACGCGGCCCTTCATATCCTCGTCCAGCTTGATCGATGTTGCCGTCACCATGTCGCCCGCTCCGCAGCAAAAGGTAATACCTGTCGCTACATTAGACTATTTGACTCAGGCCGTCTATCGCAAGCCCCCCTCAAAACGCCCCCGCCTCCAACGCCATCATCGCCCCCGCGCCCGCCTGCACCTGCGCGGCCAGTCCATGCGCCTGCGGCAACACCCGCGCGGCATAATAGTCGGCCAGTTGCCGCTTGCTCTGATGCAGCGCACTGTCGCCCGGTGCCGCCGCCATCCGCGCCCACATCCAGCCGAAGGATACCAGCGCGAACAGCCGTAGATAATCGACCGCCGCCGCGCCCGTTTCCTCCACACCCGCACCGCGCAGCCCCGCCGTCACGTCGCGCAACAAAGCCAGCGCCACCCGCGTCTGCGCCACCACCGCACCGGCATCGCCCGCCGCGTCCAGATCGGCGTCGATCAGCGCGAAGAAGCCCTCGACCACAGCCCCCCCGCCCAGCGGCAGCTTGCGCCCCACCAGATCCATCGCCTGCACCCCATTGGTGCCTTCGTAAATCTGCGCGATCCGGGCGTCGCGCACATATTGCTCCATCCCCCATTCGCGAATGTAGCCATGCCCGCCCAGCACCTGCTGCGCCTGCACCGCGCTCTCAAACCCGAAATCGGTGAAGGCCGCCTTCACCACCGGGGTCAGCAGCGCCACCATCGCGTCCGCCTTCGCCCGCTCCCCCGCGTCGCTATGATGCTTTGCTCGGTCCAACTGCAACGCCGTCCACCCGGCCAGCGCCCGCCCGGCCTCCACGAACACCCGGATGTTCAACAACATCCGCCGCACATCGGCATGGTCGATGATTGCCACCGGCCCGGTCGCGCCATCGGCGCTGCGCCCCTGCAAACGATCCTTGGCATAGGCCGCCGCCTGCCCATAGGCCGCGCCCGCAATGCCCAGCCCCTGTATGCCGACCATCAACCTCTCAGCGTTCATCATCGTGAACATCGCCGCCAGCCCGCGATTCGGCTCGCCCACGATCCACCCGACAGCGCCGTCATAATGCATCACGCAGGTCGGCTGCGCATGGATGCCCATCTTCTTTTCCAGCGCGCCGACCGACAGTGTGTTGCGCGCGCCATCGGGCAGGATTTTCGGCACCAGAAACAGGCTGATCCCCTTCACCCCCGGCGGCGCATCGGGCAGGCGCGCCAGCACCAGATGGACGATATTGTCGGCCATGTCATGGTCGCCGGAAGAGATGAAAATCTTTTGCCCCGTCACCGCAAAACTGCCGTCGCCCAACGGTTCGGCCTTGGTCTTGAGCAGCGCCAGATCGGTCCCCGCGCTGCTTTCGGTCAACGCCATCGCGCCGGTCCATTGCCCCGTCACCAGCGGCTCCAGATAGGTCGCCTTCAATGCATCGCTGCCATGCGCCGCAATCGCTTCCGCCGCGCCGCGCGTCAGGCCGGGAAACAGCCCGAAGGACAGGTTCGCCGCCGACAGCATTTCATCCAGCCACAGTTGCAGCAGGAACGGCAATCCCTGCCCGCCATGGGCGGGATCCCCCGCCAGTGCGGGCCATCCCGCTGCCACGAATTCGCGATACGCATCGGCAAAGCCCAGCGGCGTCACCACCACGCCATCGACCAGCCGGCTGCCCTGCTCGTCACCTTCGCGATTGAGCGGCGCCAGCCTCTCCGCGCACAGCTTCCCCGCTTCCTCCAGCACCGCCGACGCCAGGTCCGCATCGACCTCCAGCCCCAATTCCGCCATCGCCGCGTCGAAACCCAGCACCTCGCGCATCAGGAAGCCATAATCCTCGATCGGGGGGGAATAAGTCTGCATCGCCGGTCAGCCTCTCTGTCGTTCCACCACGCCTATACCAAACACTTGTTACAGTTTCAACAAGCGCGACTCTATGTCCATCTTGCTGTCGCCGATGGCCTTATTTCGCCGTGCCGCCCTCATGCCGGAACAGCCGCGCCACCTGCCGCGCCACATCCTGAACGCCCAGCCTTCCGGGCCGATACCAGTCCGCCACCGCGTTCAGTTGCGACAGCAACAGGTTGCGATAGATCGACCTGTCGACATCGTCGGGCAGCGGCAGCCCCTCGACGATCAGGCGGAAAACATCCTCGAAATCGTCGCGCCGCGCCACCAGCTGCGCCCGCACCGCATCCGGCACTTCGCGGAAATCATTCATCATCGGCATCGTGATCGAATCGGGGTCCAGTTGCACCTCCAGCAATGCAACGCACGCCGCCTCCAGCCGGTCCCACGGGTCGTCCAGCGGCGCGACTGCCGCCACGATCCGCGCTTCCGCTCCGTCCAGCGCCATATTGTGCAATTCCACGAACAACCCGTCCTTGGACTTGATATGGTGATAGAGCGACCCGCCCCGCACCCCCGCCGCATCGCCAATGTCGCGCATCGACGTGCCGCGATAGCCCTTGCGCGCGAACAGTTGCGCGGCCACCGCCAATATCTCGCCACGCCGCCCGCGCAGCCCTTCGTCGCTCACGTCATTCTCCCCCGTCTTGGCCCGGATGCAGCCGATACCCTATGCCCAGTTCATTGCCGATGATCCGGGGCCGCTGCGGGTCCGCCTCCAGCTTCTGGCGCAACGACCGCACCAGCACCCGCAGATATTCGACATGATGCTCATGCTCGTTTGGCCACACATGGTCCATGATCGCCCGGTGCGTAATCACCCGCCCCGGAAAGCGCGCCAGCAATTCCAGCACGCCATATTCCTTGGGCGTCAGATGCACTTCCACCCCGTCCCGCGTCACGATCCGCGCCGTCAGGTCGATCGTCACCGCGCCTGCGCTCACCGCCGTCACGCCGCCGCCGCGCGTCATCCGGTTGCGCAACGCCACTCTGACCCGCGCCAGCAATTCGTCGGTGTCGAACGGCTTGGTCAGATAATCGTCCGCGCCCAGATCCAGCGCTGCCACCTTCTCGTCCGTCGCATCGCGCGCCGACACGATGATCAGCGTCGTGTCCGATTCCCGCTTGATCAACGGCACCAGTTCCAGCCCGTCCCGGTCCGGCAGCCCCAGGTCCAGCAGGCTGATGTCGGGCCGTTCCCGCCGCAGCATCTCCAGCGCTTGCCTGCCCGTTCCCGCCTCAACCGTCGCATAGTCCGCCCGCGCCAGCGCCACCTGAATCAACCGGCGGATCGCGGGTTCATCATCAATGATCAGCACCTTGTGGCGATGGCTCATGGCATGTCCTTTTGCGCAACATCGGCGACGATCAGGCTGTCGGGCAGGTGCAGCGTGAACAGCGCCCCGGCCGGAGCCTGCGCATTGCCTGCCTCTACCTGCATCTCCATCGCCTGCGCAAATCCCTTGACGATGGCAAGCCCCAGCCCCGTGCCATGCCGCACCCGGTCGGACCCCTCCAGCCGGGTGAACGTATCGAAAATCCGCGTCTCCGCCCCCGCCGCTATCCCCGGTCCCTCGTCCCGCACCGACAGCGCGATGGCATCGCTCGTCCGCGCCGCCGCGATCGTCACCGGCGTATCGGGGTCGCCATAGCGCCCGGCATTTTCCAGCAGGTTGATAAGAATATGGTGCAGCAAAACCGGGTCCACCCGCACCAGCGGAATGTCCGGCGCGATGTCCACCTGCACCGCGCGCCCGGTCAGCGCCTGTCGGCAATCCTGCACTGCGCCAGCCACGGCGTCGAACAGGTCGGTCGGCTCGACCTTCATCGGCAAAGCGCCTGCCTCCACCCGCGCCATGTCCAGCAGGTTGGCAACGAAGCGGTTGAGCCGCAACGCTTCCCCCTCCACCGTATCGACCAGCACGCCGGGATGCTCGCGCCGCAATTCATGCACCGCCGACAATATCGTCGTCAGCGGCGTGCGCAGGTCATGCCCGACCGACGAAAGCAGCGCCGAGCGCAGCCGGTCCCGCTCGCTAATGTGCCGCGCATCCAGCATCTGTTCCTCCAGCGCCATCCGGTCCAGCGCCACCGCCGCCTGATCCAGCAGGCTCATCAGCAACGGCACCTGATCGCTGCGCAACGGCTCGCCCGCATCGTCGCGCGCCAGCCCCAGCACGCCCAGCACCCCGCGCTGCGTCCGCAACGGATGAAACAGCCAGTCGGACGCGGTCAGCGTGGACGATCCCCGCCCGGCGGGCTGCGCATTGTCCATCGCCCATTGCGCCGCCGCTTTCTCGATCTGGTCCATCCGGTCCTCCGGCGGGTAAGCCGCGTGCAATTGCGGCCCGTCGGCCGATGGCAGCAACAACACGGTCCGCACCCCCAGCAACCGCGCGACCTCCGCGCAGATGCCCTGCATCAGTTCGTCCTGACTGGCCGCCGCCATCAACTGGCGCGAAAACCCGGCCAGCGCCGCATTCTGCCGCGCGCTCGCCTGCGCCAGCATCGCCTGCGCCCGCACCCCGGCAGCAAACTGGCTGGTGACGATCGCCACGCCCAGCAGCACGAGGATGGAGATGACATTTTCCGGGTTGCTCACCGTCAACGTGCCGGTCGGCGGCAGGAAGAAGAAATTATAGGCCAGACTCGACGCCAGCCCCGCAAACAGGCCCGCACGCAAGCCAAAGCTGGCCGCCGCAAACATCACCGGCACCAGATAGAGCAGCGCGATATTGCCCAGCGCAATTCCCTGCACCAGCAATCGGCCAATCACCGTCATCGCCGCCACGCTCAGCACCGACCACAGATAATCGCTCGGCCTGCCCCAACCGCCCGCCGCCCGCCGTCCCCGCGACCGCACCGGCGCTTCGCCATCGCCCGGCAACACATGCACCGCCACCTGGCCGATGTCGCGGACCAGCCGGTCGACCACTGACCCATGCCGCCGCTCGAACCACCAGGACCGGGCAGACTTGCCGATCACGATCTGGGTGGCATGGGCGTCCACCGCGAAACTCTGCAACCCCTCGACAATGCCTTGCGCCGGAATCGTCGCCGTCGCCCCGCCCAGCCGCGACGCCAGCGCCAGCGTATCGGCCAGCGCCTGCCGCTCCTGCGCGCTGAACCCCGCGCTGCGCCGCGTCTCGATATGCACTGCCGTCCATGGCGCGCGCAACGCATCGGCCAGCCTTTTGCCCGCGCGCACCAGCCCCGGCCCGCCCGGCTGTTCACTGACCGCCACGACCACGCGCTCGCCCACGGCAAAGCTGCCCGCCAGCGCATGGGCGCGGACATAATCCAGCATCTGCGCGTCGATCGCCTGCGCCGCCCGCCGCAACGCCAGTTCGCGCAGCGCCGTCAGGTTCGACTTGGAAAAGAAATGATGCAGCGCCCGGCTGGCTTCGGCGGGGATATAGACTTTCCCCTCCTTCAACCGCTCGATCAGTTCGTCGGGCGGCAGGTCCACGACCACGATCTCCGCGCTTTCCAGCACGGAGTCCGGCACAGTCTCGCGCACCCGCACCCGCGTAAAGGACGCCACCACATCGTTCAGGCTCTCGATATGCTGGATGTTCAGCGTGCTATGCACGTCGATCCCCGCGTCCAGCAATTCCTCGACATCCTGATACCGCTTGGGGTGGCGGCTGCCCGGCGCATTGCTGTGCGCCAGTTCGTCGACCAGCACCAGCCCCGGCCGCCGCTCCAATATGGCGTCCAGATCCATCTCGCTAAGGCCGTGGCCCTGATGCTCGACCCGGCGGCGCGGCACGATCTCATGCCCCTCGACCAGCGCCTGCGTCTCCGCCCGGCCATGCGTCTCAACCACGCCGATCACGACATCGACTCCGCTTTTGCGCAGCCGCGCCGCATCGGTCAGCATCTCATAGGTTTTGCCGACCCCCGGCGCCGCGCCCAGCAATATCTTCAACCGCCCGCGCCCTTCCTGCGCCGCCTGACGCAGGAAGGCTTCGGGGGCCGGGCGATGTTCCTGCTTGCTCACCGTGCAGGCGTATCGCCAATCGCGTCCAGTTGTCGATTAAGTTCCAGCACATTGACGCGCGGCGCACCGATAAATCCGGCAATAGGCGTTTCGACCGCTCCCTCGACCAGCGCCCGCACCCGCGCCACGGGAAGCTGCCGGGCAGCGGCCACGCGCCCGACCTGATAGAAAGCCGCCTCCGGGGAGATATGGGGGTCAAGCCCGGAAGCGGAGGCCGTCACCAGATCGCCAGGAACCCAATCAGGCGGAACAGGGAAATCTGGTGCCGTATCTTTCAACCGCGCAACATCGCCCTTCACTCGGTCCACCAGCGCCTGCGACGTGGGACCAAGGTTGGAGCCGGACGATGCCATCGCGTCATAACCCGCCCCCGCCGCCGAAGGCCGCCCGGTAAAGTAGCGCGGATCGGCAAAAGCCTGCCCGATCAGCGATGACCCGATGACCCGGCCCTTCGCCTCGATCAGGCTGCCATTGGCTTGCCGGGGAAAGACCATCTGCCCCACCCCGGTCATCGCCAGCGGATAGGCGATCCCCAGCAGCAGCGCGAACAACAGGGTCAGCACCAATGCTGGCCGCAACGACGTGACTATATCCTTGCCCATGGCTGATCCTTTCAGGCCAGACCCAGGCCGCTGACGGCCAGGTCGATCAATTTGATGCCGACAAACGGCGACAGCAGCCCGCCCAGCCCATAAATGGCCAGGTTCCGCGCCAGCAGCGGTCCCGCGCCAATGGGGCGATAGGTCACGCCTTTCAGCGCCAGCGGCACCAGCAACGGAATGATGATCGCGTTGAAGACGATGGCAGACAGGATCGCGCTCTGCGGACTGTTCAGCCCCATCACGTTCAACAGGCCCAGCCCCGGATACAGCACCACGAACATGGCCGGGATGATCGCGAAATATTTCGCCACGTCATTGGCGACTGAAAAGGTCGTCAGCGCCCCGCGCGTCATCAACAATTGCTTGCCGATGCCGACCACCTCGATCAGCTTGGTCGGGTCACTGTCGAGGTCGACCATATTGCCCGCCTCACGCGCCGCCTGCGTGCCGGTGTTCATCGCCACGCCGACATCCGCCTGCGCCAGTGCGGGCGCATCATTGGTGCCATCGCCGCACATCGCGACCAGCCGCCCGCCCTCCTGCTCCTTGCGGATCAGCGCCAGCTTGTCCTCAGGCGTCGCCTGAGCGAGGAAATCGTCGACCCCCGCTTCCGCCGCAATCGCCGCAGCGGTCAGCGGATTGTCGCCGGTGATCATCACCGTGCGAATACCCATCGCCCGCAATTCGCCGAACCGTTCGCGAATACCCGCCTTCACCACATCCTTCAGGAATATCGCGCCCAGTAATCGTCCGTCCTGCGCCACGGCCAGCGGCGTGCCGCCCGCGCGCGCAATCTCGTCGGTGATCCGCCGCAATTCCGCGTCATCGCGGGTCGGCGTCCCCAGCGCCTTCAGCACCGAATCCACGGCCCCCTTGATGATCCGCTTGTCGCCGATCTGCACCCCGGAAATCCGGGTCTGCGCGGTAAAGGGAATGACCTGCGCCCCGTCGGGCAAGGCCTGCGCCGACTGGCCGAACTGCTCGCGCGCCAGCACCACGATAGACCGGCCCTCCGGCGTTTCATCGGCCAGACTGGCAAGCAAGGCCGCCTCCGCCAGCGTCGCTGCACTCACGCCACCCACGGCCCGAAACGCACTCGCCTGCCGGTCGCCCACCGTGATAGTCCCGGTCTTGTCGAGCAGCAGCACGTCGATATCGCCCGCCGCTTCCACCGCCCGGCCCGACTTGGCCAGCACGTTGAACCGCACCAGCCGGTCCATGCCCGCAATACCAATCGCCGACAGCAACGCCGCGATGGTCGTAGGGATCAGCGTGATGAACAACGCCGCCAGCATCGACACGGGGATGGTCCCGCCCGCATAGGTCGCAAAGCTGGGGATCGTCGCCACCGCGATCAGGAAGATGATGGTCAACCCCACCAGCAGCAGCGTCAGCGCAATTTCGTTGGGCGTCTTCTGCCGCTCCGCCCCCTCGACCAGCGCGATCATCCGGTCGAGGAAACCCTGCCCCGGATTAACCGTCACCCGCACCCGGATTGCGTCCGACAGCACCCGTGTTCCCGCCGTCACCGCCGACCTGTCGCCGCCCGCCTCACGAATCACCGGCGCGGATTCGCCGGTAATCGCCGCTTCGTTGACCGAAGCCACCCCCGCTATCACTTCGCCATCGGCGGGGATCAGGTCGCCCGCCTCCACCAGCACGATATCGCCCATCCGCAACGCGCTGGCCGGCACGCTCTCGCTCTCCCGCCCGTCGCCTTTCAGACGCCGTGCCGTCAGTTCCGCCTTGGCCGCGCGCAACGACGCGGCCTGCGCCTTGCCCCGCCCCTCGGCAATCGCTTCGGCAAAGGTGCCGAACAACACCGTCAGCCACAGCCAGATGACCAGTTGCAGCTTGAACCCTGTTCCCAGTTCGTCGCTGCCCACGACCAGCAAGATCGTCAGCAGCACCGCGACGATCGCGGTCGTGAACATCACCGGATTGCGGATGAGTTGCCGGGGCGACAATTTTCGAAACGCTTCGCCGATCGCAGGCAGGATCAGGTCAGCGGTAAAGAGCGATTTGGACGCTGTGCGTGCCATGTCGTGTCTCCGTTCAGAAGGTTTGGCCACGGATCATCGCGAGATGATCGGCAACCGGGCCAAGGGCGATGCTGGGCAGGAAGGTCAGGCCACCCACGACCAGCACGATGCCGATCAGCAGGCCCGTCCACAGCGGCCCGGTCGTCGGAAAAGACCCCGCCGTCTGCGCCACAGGCGTCTTGGCCGCCAGCCCGCCGGCAATGGCCAGCATCGGCACGATGACGAAGAAGCGCCCGATCCACATCGCCACACCCAGCATCCCGTTATAAAAGGGCGTGTTGGCGCTCAGCCCGGCAAAGGCCGACCCGTTATTCCCCGTCGCACTGGTGAAGGCGTAGAGGATTTCGGAAAAGCCATGCGGTCCCTTGTTCAACGGCCCGGCCAGCCCCGCCTGCGTCACGCTGGCAATGGCGGTAAAGCCCAGGATGATGAGCGGCAGCACCGCAATCGCCAGCACCGCCAGCTTCACTTCGCGCGCCTCTATCTTCTTGCCGACATATTCGGGCGTCCGCCCGACCATCAGCCCCGCAACGAACACGGCCAATATGGCGAACAGCAGGAAGCCGTAAATGCCCGCCCCCACCCCGCCGACGACGACTTCGCCCAGTTGGATATTGAACAGCGGCACCATCCCGCCCAGCGCAGTAAAGCTGTCATGCATCGCATTGACCGCCCCGCACGACGCTGCCGTGGTCACGACCGAAAACAGGGCGGACGCCGCGATGCCGAACCGCACCTCCTTGCCCTCCATATTGCCGCCAGCCACGCCAAGGCCATGCAGCATTGGATTGCCCGCCGCTTCCTGCGCATAAACTATGGTGACGCCGATCAGGAATATGGTCAGCATAGCCGCCAATATCGCCCAGCCCTGCCGCGTGTTGCCCACCGCCTTGCCGAACGTCCATGTCAGGCCGAACCCAATGACGAAGATCGACAGCATCTGCACGAAATTGGTGATGGCGTTCGGATTTTCGAACGGATGCGCGCTATTGGCGTTGAAGAAGCCGCCACCATTGGTGCCTAGCATCTTGATCGCTTCCTGGCTGGCGACCGGACCCAGCGCAATGACCTGTTTCGCGCCTTCCAGCGTCGTCGCCTCCACCGATCCGCTCAGCGTCTGCGGCACCCCGCTGCCGATCAGGAACAGCGCATAGACGATCGAAACCGGCAGCAGCAGATACAGCGTCACCCGCGTCACATCGGCCCAGAAATTGCCGATTCCCCTGGCGTTCTTCCGCGCAAAGCCGCGAAACAGCGCGAACGCCAGCGCGATGCCGGTCGCCGCCGACAGGAAATTATGGATGGTCAGGCCCAGCATCTGCGACAGGTTCGACATGGTCGATTCCCCGCCATAGCTTTGCCAGTTGGTGTTGGTCGCAAAACTGACCGCCGTATTGAACGACAGGTCCGCGCTCAAACCCGGATACCCCAGCGGATTGAGCGGCAACCCGCCCTGCAACCGCAAGATTGCATAGGTGAAGAACAACAGCACCGCGTTGAAGATCAGCATATGCACGGCATAGCGCCGCCAGCTTTGCTCCGCCGTCGGATCAATCCCCGCCAGCCTGTAAAAGCCGCGCTCGATTGGTCCCAACACGCCATGCAACGGCGTGCGCCGCCCCTCATAAAGCGCAAACAGCCACATCCCCACCGGCTTGGTCAGCGCCAGCAGCACGGCGACGAAGGCCAGGATCAAGGCCCATCCCTGCAATGTCATGACAGCCCTCCCCCCTAAAAGCGTTCGGGCCGCGCCAGCGCAGCGACGAGATAGGCAAGAAGGCCCAGCGCGGTAACCGCCGCCAGCCACAGGTCGATGGTCATGATGCCGTCCCTCCCTTGTCGCACAGCGCGGCATAGCCAAGACTGGCCGACAACAGCATGAGGGTGAGGCCGATCCAGAGGATGTCCTGCATGAAAAACGCTCCCGCACCATGCGGCCGCAACAGGCGGCACGAACCATGTGCAGTCAGGCAAGTAGGACAGGCGCGCGTTGGAATACGAGACGCAAGGCCGCGCCATCGCATAGTATTTGCATATGATTGGGCAATGGACCGACGCACCGTCGCCCTGCGCGAACCTGCCGGTTCAGCTGGTCAGGTCGTCAGCCTCGTAAAAGGGCCGGATTTCGATTTCGCTGGGTCCGGGCATCGGATTGGGGCAGCGCTTTACCCACGCCACGGCCTCGTCCATGTCCTTGACCTCCCACAGCCAGAAGCCCGCGACCAGCTCGCCAGTGGCGGCGAACGGTCCGTCGATGACGGTCCGCTCGGCTCCGTCGAACGCCACTCGCTTGCCGGACGAGGATGGCTTCAGGCCATCGGCAAAGCGCAATATGCCCGCCGCGCGCAGTTCGTCGTTGAACCGTCCCATCGCCGCCATGGCATCGGGCGTGGCAACGAAGCCGCGTTCGCTATCCACGGTCGCCTTGACCAGCACCATCACTTGCATCGCCCGCCTCCGGTTGCCCTGCCCGTTGGCTATTGTGCCACTCAGTGCGGCTTCGACGCAAACCAGATGTGATGGAAATCATCCTGGCTACCGGCAAAGGCAGGAACGCGCCGTTCCTCGACATCGAACCCGGCCTCGGCCAGCCGCGCGTCGAAATCCGCAGCCGGATAGGCCGACCATATCGCCAGCACACCGCCAACGGTCAGCGCGGCATAGGCCGACCGCAATCCCCATGGGCAATAAAGCCGCTCATTTTCCGCCTGGATCAACCCGTCCGGGCCATTGTCGACGTCCAGCAGGATCGCGTCATACCTGTCCGTCGCCCCCGCAATCACATCATGCACATCCGCCACTTCGATGGTCAGGCGGGGATCGGACAGATGATCGCGGAAAATATGCGCCAGCGGCCCTTTGGCCCAGGTCACGATCTTGGGGACCAGCTCCGCCACGGTAATGGCCGACCGGGGCGACCATGCGGATAACGCCGCGCCCAGCGTAAACCCCATGCCCAGCCCGCCGATCAGCACCTGTCCATGCCCATCGGCCAGCCGATCGCAGGTCAGCGTCGCCAATGCTTCTTCCGAAACATGGTCGCAACTGCCCATCAGTTCTTCCGAACCATATTGAATCGAAAAATCATTTCCCGATTTCAACAGGCGCAATTGTCCACCGCCCGGAATGTCCGCAATGTCGATAATCTCTACAGGATCAGAAACGTCCGTTTGATATGCATCTGCATCGGCGGATAAGGGTCGAACATGGTCGGCGCGATTTATCTGCCCATCGGCACTATGTATCTGGTCCAGAAATCATCCTTCATATGCGGTCATGCCGACAATCGACATTCTATCGAAATGGCAATCCGTGCAGAACGCCCGGCATAGCGCCTTATTTGCGCGCCTTGCGTGCGGCATAGCGCGCGTCACGCGCTGCCTTGCGCTCGGCCTCGGTCATGACGACCGGCGCGGACGCAGCCTTTGCCGCCTCGTCTGCCGCAGCAGCCTGCTCGGCTTCCGCCCGGCGCGCTGCCGCAGCGGCTTCGCGTTCGCGCAATGTCGCTTCGCGCCGCTCACGCGCCGCTGCTTCCTTGGCAAGCCGGTTGGCCAGCCGCTGCGCCTGCTCGGCTTCGTCCACAGGAGGTTTGTCGCGCAACCGCTCCAGCGCCTTTTGCTTGGCGTCCTTGGCTGCTGCGACCCGGTCCTGAAATCCGGGTTCCTTATATCCTCGCATAAATCCGCATCATTCCTTCTTAGTTGGTCCAAAGCCAGACTGGCGATATCGAACCACCCGGCGCGTCAAATCCTGCTGCGACATCCCTCTGGCCTTGGCCCATCGCAAATCCCGATAGCAGTGCATCAGGCACCCCAGCCGAACCCGAATGTACGCGCTGCCAGAGAGAATATTCGACTGTCAAAGCCAAATGACTGGTGCCGCTTACAGCACTCAAGCCTGTGATCTTCGCATTACAAAGGCCATGCTGACACGCCGAAGTTGACGGCCCTGTGCGTGGCTTCGCACATAAAAGCAAGGAAAAACCGGCGCTGACCCTGCCTCTGGTCAGATCAGCAGGATATCTTCCGGTGCCAACAAGGGTTTGTCGGTAAAGGCTGCGATAATGACTGCGGCCTGTCCGCCGGCGCCATCGGCGTCGTACAGCAAATGCCCCTTGGACTGATTATAGATCAAATGCTGCCCCGCAGCCGTCGCCTTGGCACCATAGGTCAGCTCGCCCAGGTCGAGGATGCCCAGTCCATAAACGCCAAGCGATGCGAACGCTTCGACCGAGATTTCAATCCGGTCTTCGCCTTTGACAAACCCCTTCACGCGATCATGCAAAGTGCCGCCGACGGAAAAGCGGAAAGTGTCGAAGCCTGCGCCACCCACCAGCGTATCCTGCCCGGCGCCGCCATCCAGAATATCGTCGCCGATGCCCCCGGACAGGGTGTCCGACCCGGCACCGCCATATAGCGTGTCATTGCCCGTCTGCCCGCCGATGCTGTCATCGCCATCGCCGCCATATAACGTGTCGTTGCCGCCCCAGCCGAACAGTTGATCGTCATCGCCCAGTCCATAGACGAAGTCGGCATTATCCCCGCCGGCCAGAATGTCCGCATCGTCCGTCCCGATGATCGGCAATGTCGCGAAAAGGTCCGTCACGGCGCGGTCGCCATCGGCGAACCGGAATGTTTCGACGTCCGACACAGTATCGGTGCCATCACTGTCCGGCCCTGCCCGCAAGTCGGCGATCGTCAGCAAATCGCCCGACTGGCTGATCGCATAGTCGGCAAAATCCCCGCTGAAAATCGCGATGTCGGTGCCTTGGCCACCAAAGAGAACGTCGTCGCCGATGCCGCCCTGAAGCACGTCATCCCCATCGGTAAAATCGGATATGAAGGCAATATCGCTGATGAAGGCCAGTTGCTGGCTGCCAAGGCCATTGCTGTAGGCAATGCGGATCATATGTGCCGGTCCCTGCACCTCGACCAGGACCGATCCGTTTTGCGTGGCCGACGATTCATCGGAAGCCGGACCGGCAGTCACAGTCTGGCCAGTGACGATGTCATCGCCCGCAGCGGTCAGCTTCACAGCAACGGACAGCCCCGCCGCATCGAACGCTTCCACCGACACTATGTCCTGCCAACTTGCGCTGTCGATGTCGTTCAGCCGGAAACTGATGCCCGAAACATCGGCGTCATCGCCGCTCGCCGCCAATGAAAAGGCCAGGCTGACATCGGCCACATTGGGCGCTCCGCCGGTCAGCATCAGCGCGGACGTCTGACCGAAGGGTTCGCCTGATACCGTATATTGCTGATAATCGACGATGATAGCCGACACCAGAGCGCCCCGGTTCTCCACTGTGCCGCTGACCGTGATCCCGTTCGTGGTGCCGCTGAATGTTGGCCCTACGGCAGATTCCGGTGCGCCTATCTCGATCCAGCGAAAACCGTCATACTCGACTGCCCCGCCCGGCAGGCCGCCGCCATAGAGCATGTCATTGCCAGCGCCACCGAACAGATCGTCGTCATTGGCCCCGCCCATCAGCACGTCATTGCCCGCATCGCCGTGCAGCATGTCGTCGCCGCCCGCGCCCTGAAGATCGTCGGCACCGGCATCGCCATGCAACAGATCGTCGCCCAGACGACCGATGACCAGGTCATTTCCATCCCCGCCGTAAAGCGCGTCATTGCCCTCACCGCCATAAAGGCTGTCGGCACCGCCCCCGCCTTCGATCATATCGTCCCCACCGATGCCCGCGATGGAATCGATGAAATCGGAACCGATGATGTCGTCAGCGCCACTCGTACCGAACAATGTTGCAAAGGTGACATCGACCGCCAGCGTGCGCACTATCGCCGTTCCATCGGTTACGCCATTGTCACGAATGGTCACGGTCAAGGTGATAAGCGGCTCGCTCTCGAAATCTATCGCAGCCCCGGCGCGCAGATAAATCTCCGTGCCGCTAATATAAAATCGGTCGGCGCCCGGCCCGTCCAACAGGATTTCATGGCCTTCGTTCAGCAAATCCTCGTCAACAATCTGCACATTGGCGACAAGAATATCGGTCAAGCGGTTGCTATGTTCCGCGACACTTTGCGGGCCAGTGATATCGACGAACACGGGCAGTTCAGGCACATCATCGGCAACAAAATAGAGCAGGTCGCCCAGCGCGTTGCCTTCGGGGTCGACATAGTCGACATAGACGTAAAATTCCTTGTAGAATTCATAGCTGGACTGCTCGGCAATCACCAATTGCCCCATGTCGTTCACGGCAAACAGGTCGTTCCTGATCTGATATTGGAATGCATCGTCGCCATAATAGGCATAGACGGTAATGTCCGTGATGTCCGGCAAGGCGCCGTCCGCGCTGCGCATCCCCAATTGGCCCACGACCGTCCCAACGACCATGTTTTCCGGCAGATAGGCGTCGATCGACAGGTTGCGACCGTCCAGCGTCAATCCGGTCGCGCCAGTCGATGCCAGTTCCGTGATAGAATAGCCGCCATCGGCGAAGATCGCATATTGCGGATTGAGGATCAGGTCGGTGCCATCCGGTCCGCCGGGCCTAAGGTCCGTGATCTGGACCTGCGCGGGCGTGGATTCCCCGCCATAACCGCCATATCCCCCGGACGACGCGGGCGTATAGACGATGCTGTAATCGCTGCGATTGCCGGAATAGGCGACCGTACCCCGATCGTAACTGTCGTCGCCTGCCGTCGCGACAAAGATATCCTGCACGCCATCTGTGGCGACCGCTATGTCATCGCCATCGGTGCCATCGGTTCGCACCGCATAATTGGGCGCATCCGTAACCCCGATCAGGACGGGCGTATCCACGCTGTTACCATCCAAATCCGTCACGCGGATCGTCACGCTATAGGCGCCACCGGGAACATTGGCGTCCAGCACGGCACCCTGGGTCAGGCGCAGGCCATCGCCGGATATGAAAAACCGCCCGTCCGCATCGTCCAGCAAGGTATAGGTGAACATGTCCCCGGCATCGGCATCCGTCGCACTCAGGCGGGCGACGCGCAATCCGGAACGGGCGTCTTCGGACACGAATATCTGAGCCACGGACCCGTCAACGGTCAAGCTGTTTACAAGAAGATCGGTAGGTGCGGGCATGGAACGACTCCGGGACAGAGGCTGTCAAGCGATCGGCGCGACCCGGATTTTGTTGCCGAAGCGATACAGAATGTCCGCCCGTTAAGCAAACGCCAAAGCGCTATATTATCCTGCGCGCAGGAGCGACTGTCCCAAATCGACAATCGCGGTAGCGGGATCTTTGGAAAGGCGCGCACGAAAGGATGGCGCAGCGACGCGACACCGCTGCTGCATCGCACCGTCGCTGGCTGCATCGATCAGGATAGATGCCAACGCTTCGGGCTGGCAACGGTCAGCCTCGCTTATGCCCACCATGATGCCCAACCCCCGTTGCGCCACCGCGCGGGCCGTCAGCCGCTTTTCGGCATCGTGCGGTAACAGGGCGATGGGCAGCCCGGCCGCCAGCGCAGAGGAAACCAGGCCGATCCCCCCCGCCGTCACGACCAGCCCTGCCAGACTGGCAATCTCAGCCGGTCGTAACGGCGCCTTTGCCAGCTCCACCCCGGCACGGCCCAGCGCCTGTGCGCCAGTCGCAGACATGCCCGGCATATAGGCAACGACTCGCCGCCCCCGCCCCGCGACGATTGCCAGCGCAGCTTCCAACGCATCGCTCCGCCCGCCCGCCCCGGCCGGATGATAGACGAAGATCGCCTCCCCCCCTTTGGCCTGTCCCGTCGGGCCGGACAGCATTGGTGCCAGCACGGGCGCAACCCGGTCATCGGCATAGGGGTCAAGTTCTGCGAACACGCATGGGCAAAGCGCCTCTGCCTGCGCAATATCGCCCAGTCGTTGCAAGGGTGACCGCCCCAATCGGGCGATGGCATGGTTGACGATGGCCAGCAGCGCCGCTTCCTCCACCACGGTCCTGTGGCCGGGGTCGAAAGCAGGAAAGCCCGGCAGGTGGGATGGCGGCACGGAAAATCCGGTGCCAACAGCGATGCGGGGAATTCGGCCCGCCGCCGCCAGTAGCGCGGCCGGGGCAAATTCGGCGATCAGCAAATCCGGCGCGACATCGGAAAACAGCCCCTCCCATGCGCGCAACAGATATTCCAACACCCCGGAATCAGCCATGCCGACCGCTGCCAATATATCGCCATAGCTATTTTGCACCGGCAAATGGGGCAGATCGCGCGTCAGCGTCAGCAGGCCGGGCCAAATGGGTGCCTGCCGCACGCGACCGGCTTCAGCCACGTCCCGTATCGCCCGCAAAGCGTCCGGCCGCTGGACCGCGAAGATCAGGTCATGACCATTGGCGACCAATGCCCGGCCAATGGCACCCAATTTGGTCACATGGCCCAGGTTGCCGCCCAGTTCGGATGCCAATATTATCCGCGCCATGATGCCATTAAGCTGGTTTCCCCATTTCCCCGTGCAAGACCATGGTGCCTATCCCGACGGGACAGCACAAGTCGTATGACAATATGGCACAGGTCGGGCCGCCTTGGCCGATTGCAGGAGCGTCGTGCCGCCCCCGCAATCATGACTTCCATTCAGAGCAGGAAATTTTCGGCAGAAAGGCTGCCGACATTCCCGACATTGATCAGGAAATCGGTAAAGCCATCGCCTCCCACATCGCCAGCGACATAGATGTCGCCGCCGTCGACGAAATAGCGCAATTCACCGGCAGTCCCACTATAGCGGCCATTGCGGATGAAGGTGAACGCGTCATCGCCTCCGCCCAAAATGGCGTCGATCCCGCTCAGGTCGATCATATCCTCGCCTGCCACGAAATCGGTGATCATATCGGTTTTCGTCTTGCCAGCGCTCAAATGATCCAGCGTCGCAAAGACGAACATGTCACTGCCCGCATTGCCGGTCAGTATGTCCGCGCCGCGTCCACCGACAAGCCTGTCATTGCCTGCGCCACCGATCAACGTATCGCGACCCTCACCGCCGTTCAGCACATCGTCGCCCGCACCGCCATCAATGATGTTGACGCCCTTGTCGCCGGTCAGCATGTCATCGAAACGCGACCCCACCAGATTTTCGATGCTGCGATATTTGTCGCCTGCCGCTTCCCCAGCATTGATGCCGATCAGGAAGTTGGCGGTCACGCCGCTCGCGGCATCGGCATAGCTGGCCGTGTCGCTACCAGCATCGCCGAACATGATGTCGGCGCCTTGTCCGCCGTTCAGCACGTCGTCGCCCGCACCGCCACGCATCAGGTCATTGCCAGAACCGCCGGACAGGATGTTGTTGCGGACATCGCCGGACAGGCTGTTGTCGCCATCGTCGCCCCGCACGACCGAAACGGCAATGGCCCCCGGAGAACCCGTTTCGCTATTGCCTTGCACATTGGCGATGGTGAAAGCGCCATCGACATTCTGGGCTGCCAGATTGCTCAGCAGGACATTGTTCAAACCCTCTGCATTGTCGAAAGTGGCAAGTGTCGGGGTCGGCGTTGCTGCCCCGAACGTCACGTTCGCCATGACGGTGCCAGCGGCATCGAACAGAATGACGGCGTCGCCACCCCCGCTAAGGCCAATGCCCGATCCGGTGTAGCTGCCGAACCGTACACCGGCAGGCATCGTGCCGTCGAACCAGTTGGCCAGGAATGCGGCGCTGGTCGAAGCCAGGTTGTTGGTTTGGAGGAAGATGATGGACTCGCCCGCCGCAACGGTGGTGACACCGTTCAGAGTGACCGAACTGCCAAAATTGCTGGAGTCATCGTCGACGCGCCAGCCGGAAATGGTCACTGCGTCATCGCTGAAGTTGGTGATTTCGAACCAGTCCACGCCGACCGGGCTGTCGCCGCTCGACCATGGTGCCACTTCGGTGATGCGAATGGCCGGACCAGTGCCTTCATTGACGATGTTGTTGACCGCCAGCAGATAATCGACGCTGGCATCCGGCGTCGTGCCGACCGTAGGATCATCGACGGTGACGGAAACCGCGTAGCTGGCCTTGCTCTCGAAATCGAGGGCCGTGCCAGCCTTCAGGTAAAGGCCCATAGCGTCCACTTCGAAGAAAGCGGCATCCGTCCCGGTCAGGCCAAATGCGTTGGTGCCAAGGCCATCGTCGGCAACGGCGACATCGGCAACCTTGATCCGCGCCAGCGTGCTGCTGTTTTCATCAATTGCCGCGACGACATTGTCCAGGGCGATGGCAGTCGGTGCGGCATTGTCATCATTGATGATGGTGACGATGGTGCCGGGCGATCCCGTCTCGGTCGTGCCAAGTAGGGTCGCGACCTGAAAGGCACCGTTGACGCCCGGACTGCTCAACATTGTAACCCCGGCATTGTTGATGCCCTGGCTATTGTCGAACGTCGCCAGCGCAGGCGGCGTGCTGGCCGAACCGAAGGAGATGTTCGCGCGCAGCATGTTGGTGGCGTCGTAGAGGTTGACCTGATCCCCGCCGGTACTCAGGCCAATGCCCGAACCGTCATAAGTGCCGATCTGTAGGCCAGTCGGCAAAGTCCCGCCGAACCAGGTGTCGACGAAGGCGGCGACGTCGGACGCATCGCCGTTGATGAAGATGACGGATTCGCCCGCACCGATGCTGCCGATGCCGTTCAGTGCGACGGCCGCGACGGGCGACTGCGAATTGTCATCGACCTTCCATCCGGCGACGTCGATCGCAAGGCCTGTGCTATTGGTGACTTCGAACCAGTCGGCACCTACCGGGCTGTCGCCACTGGCCCAGGGCGCGACTTCCGATACGAACAATTTGCCGACCGTGCCGGGCGAACCGATTTCCACCGTCGCCTGCGTCGTGGTGATCGCAAAGGCGCCGTTGGTGCCGCTTTCGCTCATCGTTATGATCGCGCCATTGTTGATGGCACCGGCATTGTTGAATGTCGCGAACGGGCTGGCCGTCGGGGATGCGCCGAAACTGACACTGGCCTGCACTTCGCCTGCGGCGTTGAACAGGTTGACCTGGTCGCCGCCGGTGCTGAGGCCGATACCGCTGCCGGTATAGCTGCCGAACTGCACACCGACAGGGGTCACGCCACCGAACCAGCTGTTGATGAACGCCGTCTTGGCAGCTTCCAGATTGCTGGTTTCAAAGAAGATCACGGATTCGCGCGCACCGATGCTGGTGATCCCGTTGAGCGCGCGCGCATTGCTGAATGCGGCGGAGTCATCGTCCACTTTCCAACCCGTGATGTCGACCGCAGCCGCACCATTATTGGTGACTTCGAACCAGTCGAAGCCGATCGGGCTGTTGCCGCTGGACCAGGGGGCGACTTCGGAAATGAACAGCGTCGGCGCGCTGCTTTCGTTCGCAATATCGGACACGGTCAGCAGATAGTCGGCCGTGGCGTCGGGGCTGGTGCCGACATTGGCGTCGTCTACCGCGACGGTGACGGCATAGCTGGTTTTCGTCTCGAAATCGAGGACGGTTCCGGCCTTCAGGTAAAGGCCCGTGCTGTCGATTTCGAAGATAGCCGCGTCGGCCCCGGACAGGCTCAACGCATTGACGCCGATGCCGTCGTCGGTGACGAGTATGTCGGCGACTTTGAAGCGCTGCGCCGTGCCGGTATTTTCCTCAACGATGGTCAGCGCATTGCCCAGCGCGATCGCACTCGGTGCTGCATTGGGGAAATCGGCCGGGGCATAGACCCACAGTTGCGGATGGTCGGCATCACCGCCGCCATTTTCATTGACCACATAGATGAAGCCGTTGCTATCGACCGTAATGCCTTCATGCTGCTGATCGCTGACGCCCAGCGGATTGCCTGCGTCCGTCTGGATGACCAACTGACTCAGGATATTTCCGGCGCGATCGACCTCTATGATCTTGCCTTCTTCCTGGCTGATGATCAGCAAGTTCGCGGCATCCGCCCCGCTGGCTTCCGACGCCAGGTTGGACAATGCGAATATGTCGGCCACGTCCGACAGACCCAGCAGCGCGGGATCGAACAGATTGACCGCGTTTTCCGTGCTGGCCGATCCATTGCTCGCAATGTTGTTGGCGAAATCCAGCGTCGTCTGGAACACGCCGATCGGACTGGCTTCCTTGACGAAGATGAAGCCGCCGGTCAGCGGATCATAGGTCAGCCCTTCAAGCCCGATATTGGGCGAAAAAGTGCCAAGATTGACGACCTGCGCGTCATCCCGATCCTTGGTAGCGCCTGCCTCATAGGTTATCAGGACGGCATTGCGGTCGCGTTCCTCGGTAAAGACGAACTGGCCACCCCCGATATAGGTAATGCCTTCCGGATCGTAGAAAGCCGTGCCTTGCGGGCTGCTGCCTGCCCCCAGCGTCATCGTGCTGATCAACTGGCCGGTCTTGCTGACTTCCGTGATCGAACGCCCGCCATCGCCAATGAGGAACAGGGTGCCGCTATCCCAATTATAGGCCACACCGGACGCTTCCTGCCCCAGCAAGTTGCCGGTCGACGCCGTCGTGCGGGTGGGTTCAGGCAGGTCATAGCGACCGACGCGGACGTAATTCGAAAGATCCATGGAAAACTCCGAAGCATTGCGGTGGCATGTTATTCGGAGAATCGGCATGAAATACCCAATTCCACTTTACATCTTTGGAACTGAGAATCTGGTTATTTCCCCGTTAATCCCATCATCTAGGCAATCAAAATGACGCTTAGAGGCTGACTCATAAAGAAGCGTTTTGATTACAGTCGCGTGCGATTCTGCGGGTGATTTGGTTGACGGATGCGATGAAAAGCCAGGTGGTGGCGCTTTCGATGGTTCGCTCGAAGTCCTTGGCGAGGCGGCGGTTGCGGTTCAGCCATGCGATTGTCCGCTCGACTACCCAGCGGCGTGGCAGAAGCTTGAAGCCCTTGGCGGCGTCGGAGCGCTTAATTATGTCCAAGGTCCATGTGCCGATTTTGGTGAGCGCGGTGCGCAGTTTGTCCCCGGCATATCCCCCATCGGCGAAGACGTGACGCAACCACGGGAAGGTTTGGCGGATGCTGGCAAGGACGTCAGGCGCACCGTCGCGATCCTGGATATCGGCGGTGTGAACGATGGCACCGACCAGCAGGCCCTGCGTGTCTGTGACGATGTGCCGTTTGCGACCCTTGATCTTCTTGCCCGCGTCAAAGCCCCGTGGGCCGCCACTTTCTGTCGTTTTCACACTTTGGCTATCGATGACACCCGCGCTGGGAGAAGCTTCCCGACCCATCGCTTCACGTGCCATTAGCAGCAGGGCGTGGTTGATCGATTTCCACACACCCATTGCGCTCCATCGGTAGAAATAATGCTGTACAGTGGTCATGGGCGGAAATAGCCCTGGCGGCAGCATCCGCCACGGCAGGCCGCCCCGAAGCAGATAAAGGATCGCCTCGACAATCTGCCGGTAATCCCAAACTGGCGGACGACCGAGCTTCGAACGCGGTGGGAGCAGCGGTTCCAAAATCGCCCATTCCGCGTCAGTCAGATCACTTGGCAAAAGCAGTTCGGCTCTGGCATACTGCCGCCGGGTGGTGTCGGTCCACATGTGTCACTCCGTCGTCGTTTCGCAACTCCGACTGAATCACATCTCGCTGATATCACCCAACTTCTTTTTCGGTCAGCCTCTTAGATGACAATCGCTATGCAGCAGCGTGAAACTGGGACGGGCGATCGCATCCGGCACGCGGACAGGGTCGCAAGCTCATGGCATGATCGGCCACAATCCTCGGCGCGACCCCCTCCCCTGCGCAATCCAGCATGGCTGCATATTTTGCTCGGTGGTGCAGGGCGCGATTAGAACATATAGTGAACATATGTCCGATTCGTCCCCTGCCCTCCTGTTGTTGAAAGAAAGCCTGCAAAAGCTCGAACCGCGTCGATCCACTTCGCCTTCCGCGCTCTTTTTGCTGGGCCACGATCATATCGACGCACTGCTGGGCGGGGGGCTGGCGCGTGGGCGGCTGCATGAACTGTTCGCCGATGAAGGGGATGCAAGCAGCGGCGCAGGTGTGGCTGCATTGTTGAGCCTGCTCGCAGGGGAAGGGCGACCTTTTCTGTGGTTGCGGACCGAAGCGATGCAGAAACGCGCGGGACAAATTCATGCAGGCGGGCTTGTGGAACTGGGCATCGACCCGGCCAGACTACTGCTGGTGCTGGTCCCAGACGAAGCCACGCTGCTCCACGCCGCAGCGGAGGCGGCGCGCTGTTCAGGGCTGGGCGCGCTGCTGGTCGAGGGATGGGGTGCGATGCGCGGGCTGAACCTGACCGCCAGCCGTCGCCTCATGCTGGCTGCCGAAGCATCCGGCGTCACCCTGTTCCTGCTGCGAATAGCCGCCGATCCTGCACCCGGCGCCGCCGACACGCGCTGGCGGGTGAGTGCTGCGCCCTCGGTCGCATTAGAGGCCAATGCGCCGGGTATGGCGCTGTTTCAAATCGAATTGTTGCGCCGCCGCGCCGGTCCTCCTGCCGGTCCATGGCGTATGGAGTGGGACCGTGACCGACTATGTTTCAGACATCCCGCCGATGGCCGAGTCATGGGAGGGAGAGAGCATGACGATAGCGATACCGATCGCTCGCAATCGCCGCTATCTCGCCCTGTTCTTCCCTTGGCTCCCGGCGGAACGGCTGCGGCTGACCCGCCGCCCTATGTCCGCCGCGCAGGATGATCGCCCGCGCGCTTTCGTCGAGAAGCAGCATGGCGCACTGCGACTGGTGGCCGTGGATGAGGCAGCGGCGGCGTTGGGCCTGTCGCCCGGCCTGTCGATGGCAGACGCCCGTGCTCGCGTGCCTGACATCGACCTGTTCGATCATGCACCCCATGATGATCAGGACTGGCTGGAACGACTGGCTGACGGTTGCGCCCGCTATACGCCCACGGTTGCGCTCAATCCCCCCGATGGGCTGATACTCGACACCACTGGCTGTGATCATCTGTTTGGTGGGGAAGCGGGACTGTCCAGCGATCTGGAACGACGCCTGACCCGGTTGGGCGTCACCGCGCGCCATGCCTATGCCGCCACGCCAGAGGGTGCGCGTGCATTGGCCCGGCATGTCGCAGGACCAGCCTGCGACGAGGACAGCGCCATCCGCCGCCTGCCTGTCGCCGCGCTGGAACTGGAGGAGGAAGCCACACTGGCATTACGCCGGGCGGGCCTAAAGACCATCGGTGACGTTGCCCGTCGGCCGATGTCATCCATCGCTGCCCGTTTCGGCGCGCACGCTGTCATGGCGATCCGCCGGATATTGGGAGAAGCCGACAGCGCACTGGCACCCCGGCGGGTCGTTCCGCCGCTGGGCGTGGAACGGCGCTTCGCCGAACCTGTGGCTCGTACTGAGACTATACTGACTATCTTGGCGGAACTGGCGGGGGAAGCGGCCCTTTTGCTGAAGGAAAAAGGCCATGGCGGTCGGCATTTCGAGGCACTGTTTTTCCGCACCGATGGCCTTGTCCGCCGTCTTGCCGTGGAAACCGGCGCGCCTATGCGCGATGTGCCTGCTTTGATGCGGTTGATGCGGGAGCGGATCGACAGCCTGAACGATCCCATTGATCCCGGCTTCGGTTTCGACCTGCTAAGGTTGAATGTGCCGTTGAGCGAACCGCTGGGCGCATCGCAGCTCCGGCTGGAAGGTGGCGCGACCGGCGAGGCAGCCGTAACCGCACTGGTCGAACGGCTGAGCGCCCGGCTGGGCCGTGCGCGGATCCGCCGCTTTGACGCGCGCGACAGCCATATACCCGAACAGGCCGAACTTACCCTGCCCGCGCTTGATCCGCCCCCATCCCACCCTTGGCCATCGCCGCAGCAGGGCGAACCGCCTCTGCGCCCCATTCACCTGTTCGATCCGCCCCAGTCGATAGATGTGCTGGGCGCGGAAGTCCCCGATGGCCCGCCACGCCGTTTCCGTTGGCGGCGCGCCCTGCATGAAGTCGCCCGTTTCGAGGGGCCGGAACGGATCGCCGGGGAATGGTGGCGTCGGCGGCCCGGCTCCATATTGCTGACTGACGACAAGGGCGATGAGCATGTCCGCTATCTTCTTGGCGACGCATCCAGCCATGTGCGGGATTATTACCGGGTGGAGGACCGGCGCGGTCGCCGCTTCTGGATTTTCCGGCTAGGTTTTTTCGAAGCGGACAAGCCCATGCCGCACTGGTATTTGCACGGCCTGTTCGCATGAGCCGGGGACGTGATCCGGGGCCGGAGGAAGCTGCAAACCAGCCTGTTACGCTCGATGTTGCGCTGCGCACGCGATCAGCCGGACCGATATCGCCTGAACCCGGCTTTATGGAACTGGTGGCCGCGACCAATTACAGCTTCCTGCGTGGCGCATCCCATCCTGCCGACATGGTGGCGCAAGCGTTGGCGTTTGGCCATGCGGGCATCGGCATTGCCGATCGCAACAGTGTGGCGGGGGTGGTGCGGGCATGGAGCGCACTTAAATCGGTGCGCCGGATGCTGGCGGAAGATGCCGGCGACCAGAATATCCGCCCCAGCGAAACAGCGGATCAGGCTCAGGAGCGTCGTCATCGCGCAGAACAAGCGTTGCCGCTGGCGGATGCCTTCCGCCTCGTCACCGGCGCGCGCCTCTGTTTTGCCGATGGCACGCCGGACATTATTGCCTATCCCATGAACCGTCATGGCTGGGGCCGACTGACACGCCTGCTCAGCCATGGTAATTTGAAAGACGGTGTGCAGAAGGGCAATTGCATCCTGCACCTGTCCGACCTGATCGACCATGCGCAGGACATGGTGCTGATCGCCATGGCGGGGGAAAAGGACGCGCAATTGCTCGCTACGCTGGCGCGGGCGGTGCCGGGTGCGTTGTCGATCGGCGTCACGATGCCGCGCGCAGGATCGGATCGGCGTCGCCTGGCCCGGATGGCATTGATGGCGCAGCGGCTGGGCCTGCCGCTGCTGGCCACTTGCGATGCGCTTTATGCCATGCCGCAGGATCGCCCGCTGCATGACGTAGTGACATGTATCCGGGAAGGCACGACCCTGCGCGAAGCAGGGCGACGGCTGGAGGCCAATGCGGAACGGCACTTGAAACCCGCACGCGAAATGGCGCGCCTGTTCCGCGATTGGCCAGCGGCAGTGACCGCCTGGCGCGACGTGCTGGACCGGATCACCTTCGATCTGAGACAATTGACCTACGAATATCCCCATGAGCCGGTGCCGGATGGATGGGAGGCACAGGACTGGCTGGAACATGAAGTGTTACGGCTGGCGGGAAATGCTTTCCCCGATGGCATACCGGCCAGGGTCCACGCCATGCTGGATGAGGAGTTCGCCCTGATCCGCAGCCGCAACTATGCCTGCTATTTCCTGACCGTTTACGACGCGGTAAAGTTTGCCCGCAGCCTTGATCCGCCGATCCTGTGTCAGGGGCGCGGGTCGGCAGCCAATTCAGCAGTCTGCTATTATCTGGGCATTACCTCGGTCGATCCGACGCAGCACAACCTGCTCTTTTCCCGCTTCATTTCTGAGGACCGCGACGAACCGCCCGACATTGACGTGGATTTCGAGCATGAACGGCGCGAGGAAGTGATCCAGCATATCTATGCCCGTTATGGCCGCGAACGCGCTGCAATCGCCGCGACCGTCATCCACTATCGCCCGCGCAGCACGGTGCGGGAAGTCGGCAAGGTATTGGGCTTGTCGGAGGATGTCACTGCGCGGATCGGCAGCACTGTCTGGGGCAGCCACGCCAGCGGCATGGAGGAAAGACGGTTCCGCGACGCGGGATTGGACGTCGCCAACCCTATCGTCATGCAATTGAAGGAACTGGTCGATCGCCTGCTCACCTTCCCGCGTCACCTGTCCCAGCATGTCGGCGGCTTCGTACTGACGCAGGATCGGCTGGATGAAACCGTGCCGATCCATCATGCCGCAATGGAAAATCGCACCTTCATCGAATGGGACAAGGATGACATCGACGCGCTGGGGCTGATGAAGGTCGATGTCCTGGCGCTGGGAATGCTCAGTTGCATCCGCAAAGGATTCGCTTTGATGGATCGTCACGGGCTTGGCACCATGACGCTGGCGTCCGTGCCGGGAGAGGCCGGTCCAGTCTATGACATGTTGTGTCGCGGTGACAGCGTTGGTGTGTTCCAGGTTGAAAGTCGCGCGCAAATCAACATGCTGCCCCGCCTGCGCCCGCGCACCTTTTACGATCTGGCCGTGCAAGTGGCGATCGTCCGTCCCGGCCCGATCGAGGGCGATATGGTCCACCCTTATCTTCAACGCCGCGCGGAAGCGCGCGATGGCAAGCCGCCATCCTGGCGCTTTCCTTCCCCCGCGCCGCCGCATCCTGCCGATGAATTGCATGGCGTCCTGGGCGATACTTATGGCGTCCCGCTATTTCAGGAACAGGCGATGAAGCTGGCCATTACCGCTGCCGAATTCACATCCGGCGAAGCAAACAAGCTGCGCCGCGCCATGGCAACCTTTCGCAATATCGGCACGATCGGCGAATTTGAGGAGAAGATGGTCAAGGGCATGATCGCGCGGGGGTATGATCGCGCCTTTGCCCAACGCTGCTACGACCAGATCAAGGGCTTTGGCAGCTATGGTTTCCCCGAAAGCCATGCCATCTCCTTTGCCCGGCTGGTCTATGTATCGGCATGGCTCAAATGCTATCAGCCTGCGGTATTTGCCGCCGCTCTGCTCAATGCCCAACCGATGGGCTTCTACGCTCCGGCCCAGATCGTGCGAGACGCGATCGAACATGGCGTCATGGTGCGCGACATCGACATCAATGCCAGCGACTGGGACAATGGGCTGGAACCAATCGAACCCAGCGATCCTCAGGCAGCCAAACGCTGGACCCCGGCCAATCCACGCTGGGGGGACATCGTCTCGCGTCACCGACAGGACGGCGCGTTTGCGATGCGGCTGGGCTTTCGTCAGATCGACGGCTTTCGGGAACTTTGGGGAAAAGCCATCACTGCCGAGCGAATGGCAGGCGGCCCTTTCACCACTATGGAGGAACTGGGCCGACGGGTGCGATTGCCTGTGCGTGCGCTGCACTTGCTGGCCGATGCCGATGCGTGCCGTTCGACCGGACAAGATCGGCGGGATGCGGCTTGGGACGTGCGCCGAATGCCATCGGGGGAACTGCCCCTCTTCGCTGCTGCCCGCGCCCGCGAATTGGGAGAGGAAAAGGACGCGGCGCTACCGCCCATGCCCCTGTCCGAAGCCGTGGCGGCTGACTATCAATTGACGCGCCTGTCGCTCAAGCAGCATCCGATGGCCTTCCTGCGCCCCGTCTTTCGCGACGAAGGCCTGTTATCCTGCCACCAGATTGGCGAGGTGAAAAATGGCACGCGCGCAAAGGTCGTGGGCGTGGTGCTGGTGCGTCAGCGGCCTGGCAAGGGCAATGCGATATTCGCCACTCTGGAGGATGAAACGGGTATTGTGAACATCCTGCTCTGGGCCAGAATGCTGGAACGCTATCGCCTGCCACTCATGGCAGCGCGTGTCATGGAAGCGCATGGCGTGGTCCAGCGATCACGCGAAGGGCCGGTCGATGTTGTGCATTTGATGGCAGATCGCATCGTTGATCGCACGGCGGAACTCAGCCGCCTCTCACAGGACCATATTACGTCTATCGAGGCTGGATCGGGCGATAAAGCCGTACATCCAGTCATGTCGCGCAGTCGCGCTCACAGCCATCCACGCGACGTACGTGTCCTTCCCGGCTCAAGGGATTTTCATTAATCTCATCAATGCAGTCATGCTGTCATGCAAAGGGTTGAAGAACGGGCATCATGATCGACCAAAAGCAGGTGGCAAGTCGCAGTCCTGAAATTCCGACCGGCTCACCATGTCCATCAAATCACAATTTTATCCCCGAAATTACCTATCATAACAGGGGTGATTTATGATCAAAGGCAGCTATATGTACGATACCAATTAAAAGGATCGCACATGACTGACCTGGCCGATAATAATTTAAACGAACTGCTTATTACGCTAACCACGGATATCGTCGCGTCGCATGTCGCTAATAACAGCGTTGCAGTAGGTGATGTGGCTAATCTGATAGCCAATGTTCATAGTGCGCTTGCAGGCCTGAATAAGGCACCCGAACCTGTCGATGAGAAGCCCAAGGGCGCTGTTTCCATTCGGGCATCGATTAAGCCGGACCATCTTATTTCGATGCTGGACGGCAAACCCTATAAAATGCTCAAACGCCATATTCAGCAAAATGGCTACACACCGGACAGCTACCGCGAAACATTCGGTCTGCCAAAAGATTACCCCCTCACCGCGCCGGCTTATTCCGCAACGCGCAAGGCGCTTGCCGTCAAGATCGGCTTGGGCCGCAAAGCCGGAACCAAGGTGAAGGCAGCGACTGCCGCACCCAAGGGCCGCGCGAAAAAGGCTGCGGAACCGGCAGCTACCGAATAATTGAACAAGAAAGCATGTCGCCTGGGGAGCTACTACAATGCTCCTTAGGCGGCATGACGTGCCCCGATAAAAGAAGCAATGATTGAGAGAGCAATGATAAGGGTGACTGCCGATGCCTCCGGTAAGGGCTAGGCATCTCTACAACATTAGCGTGATAAGCCGATAAAATAGCCCAATGGCCTGTGAAATCTACCGCTGCGACGCCATCCCCAATTCCGAATATGCCTGTCGCATTCCGTGAGCCGATAAATTCCCATTCCGCGCCGACAAATTGCGACGGTCAAAACTGCTCAACAACGATCAATTTCGAACCATAACCACATTCGCCTTGGCGCGCCTTTGCAAATGCGGCATAAAATTATCGACCTGCAATATGCCATTCTTGACAGGATGGATCATGTTGTATCATTATTTATATTATTATTACTGTTAAGAGGGCTTCTCTTATGCCTGAATTGACTGTTTTAAAAAATAGCAGGCAGAGCAATCCCCGGCCCAAATGGGGCCTTCACATATTAAGGCCACTGCGTAACATATTTGTTCGAACCCGACGAATTTACTTAACGAAATTTTTGGGCATGGATATCGATCCATCTGCCCAGTTTTCCCTAAGTACCAAATTTGACCATAACAATCCTATGGGCATACATATAGGCGCACAGACCTATATCGCATTTCATGCTTTGATATTGGCCTATGATTTTACACGGGAATTATATTACGATACTTTTATCGGCAAGCGCTGCTTTATTGGTGCGCGCAGCATAATATTACCCGGTGTGACCATCGGGGACGATGTAATTGCTCACGTGGTTGGCAGAAAAGTATTGCGCGGAGGTCGATTGGCTGATTCACCCTACGGATGTCACCGCCGCCGCTTCATGTGCTGACCGAAGCCGAGAAGAACGAGTTGCTGCTCGCGCAGCACGAGATGATCGAGCGACTGGTAGCGCGGATTTCTGAGTTGGAATCCCTGGTCGGCACGCCGCGCAAGACATCCAGGAATTCGCATATTCCGCCATCGAAGGACGACTTTGGCAAGCGCGGTGGCAAAGGCGGTAAGCCCAAGGCTGGCAAGCGCCCGCGTAATTGCTCACGGGGTCGGCAATTGGTGGGCTGATCAGGCGACCACGAATCTGCCGTCGACGAGTTCGCGGATGGCTACGAGGGCCGATTTTCCGCTGAGACGAGCGGTTCCGGTGACGGATCGATATCCAGCGTGGATCTGGGCGCCCCAGTCGGAGCGGAAGCCGTTGGTGACCTTGCGGAACACGACCGAGGGGCGGATCTCGCGCTCTGATATATTGTTGGTCGCAGGGACGTCGCGGTTGGTGAGGAAGACGAAGAACTTGCCCCGCCAGGCCTTGATTTGTTTGAGCAGAACGCGTCCCGCCGGGTGCGCGACAGGCATCTGTACCAGGCGGGTCAGCAGATTGTCGGCCTTCGCGGCGTAGGCGGCCAGCGTCGTGTCCTTCAGGCTGCTTCGTCGCTTGCCGATCCGGATCGCCCAGCGCAGGTGGTCGCGGACTTTGGGAGCGAAGGCGGTATCCCCGCAGTCGATGGCATACTGAACATCGCGCAGGACATGCGCGAGGCAGACCTGATGCTCCTTGCCCAGTTCCTGCTGTCCAGCGTAGCGATCGGAGACCCACACATCAGGTTGGTGGCCGCCCAACACCTCCTCAGCAACACTGCGCGCCCGGCGCGGGGCGATCTTGTGCAGAACCGCGTCTTTCGAGAGGAAGACCCATTGCCAATGGGCAATGCCGTTGGTGCGCGTGGACGTCTCATCGGACGCGATAATCTTTGCCGTGAGCAACTTGTCGGTGATCGCCTTCGTGGCTGCTGTCATTCCGGCCTCCATACGCCTGAACGCGTTGGCGATCGCCCCTTGGGAGATCGTGAGGCCAAACAGCTCCGCAGCAATGCGCGAAAGTCGCTCGAAGCTGACATGGTGGCTGTGATGCAGATAGGCCAGCAGCGAGCGGATGCCGGGGCCAAACGGCGTGCCCGGCTCCATGCCCGCCGGTGCTGCGGCACGGTAGCGACGGCCACATCCCCCGCAGCGCGCACCAAACAATTCGATGCGGGTCACAATCGGACGGATCGGCGGCAGGTCGATATGATCGTAGCGGTGGCGGCAATGCTGGGCCTGCGAGGATATATCGGTCCCGCAATGGCAGCAGCTTGCCGCCATGATGCGTTCGGTTTTGTCCGGCGTCTCGGTCAATGGGCGGTGCTTGCCTTCGCGCGGCGGGCGCTTGCCAGCCTTGGGCTTACCGCCTTTGCCACCGCGCTTGCCAAAGTCGTCCTTCGATGGCGGAATATGCGAATTCCTGGATGTCTTGCGCGGCGTGCCGACCAGGGATTCCAACTCAGAAATCCGCGCTACCAGTCGCTCGATCATCTCGTGCTGCGCGAGCAGCAACTCGTTCTTCTCGGCTTCGGTCAGCACATGAAGCGGCGGCGGTGACATCCGTAGGGTGAATCAGCCAATCGACCTCCGCGCAATACTTTTCTGCCAACCACGTGAGCAATTACGCGCCCGCCGCGCGAAGGCAAGCACCGCCCATTGACCGAGACGCCGGACAAAACCGAACGCATCATGGCGGCAAGCTGCTGCCATTGCGGGACCGATATATCCTCGCAGGCCCAGCATTGCCGCCACCGCTACGATCATATCGACCTGCCGCCGATCCGTCCGATTGTGACCCGCATCGAATTGTTTGGTGCGCGCTGCGGGGGATGTGGCCGTCGCTACCGTGCCGCAGCACCGGCGGGCATGGAGCCGGGCACGCCGTTTGGCCCCGGCATCCGCTCGCTGCTGGCCTATCTGCATCACAGCCACCATGTCAGCTTCGAGCGACTTTCGCGCATTGCTGCGGAGCTGTTTGGCCTCACGATCTCCCAAGGGGCGATCGCCAACGCGTTCAGGCGTATGGAGGCCGGAATGACAGCAGCCACGAAGGCGATCACCGACAAGTTGCTCACGGCAAAGATTATCGCGTCCGATGAGACGTCCACGCGCACCAACGGCATTGCCCATTGGCAATGGGTCTTCCTCTCGAAAGACGCGGTTCTGCACAAGATCGCCCCGCGCCGGGCGCGCAGTGTTGCTGAGGAGGTGTTGGGCGGCCACCAACCTGATGTGTGGGTCTCCGATCGCTACGCTGGACAGCAGGAACTGGGCAAGGAGCATCAGGTCTGCCTCGCGCATGTCCTGCGCGATGTTCAGTATGCCATCGACTGCGGGGATACCGCCTTCGCTCCCAAAGTCCGCGACCACCTGCGCTGGGCGATCCGGATCGGCAAGCGACGAAGCAGCCTGAAGGACACGACGCTGGCCGCCTACGCCGCGAAGGCCGACAATCTGCTGACCCGCCTGGTACAGATGCCTGTCGCGCACCCGGCGGGACGCGTTCTGCTCAAACAAATCAAGGCCTGGCGGGGCAAGTTCTTCGTCTTCCTCACCAACCGCGACGTCCCTGCGACCAACAATATATCAGAGCGCGAGATCCGCCCCTCGGTCGTGTTCCGCAAGGTCACCAACGGCTTCCGCTCCGACTGGGGCGCCCAGATCCACGCTGGATATCGATCCGTCACCGGAACCGCTCGTCTCAGCGGAAAATCGGCCCTCGTAGCCATCCGCGAACTCGTCGACGGCAGATTCGTGGTCGCCTGATCAGCCCACCAATTGCCGACCCCGTGAGCAATTACGGGACGATTGCGTGATCGGATCGGGGTCTGTGGTAATGCGTGACATTCCTGCAAGATCGCTCGTCGGGGGCAATCCGGCACGCATCATACGCAGCGATATCAAAATTCTCGGCGCCTTCGGGCGCATCGCGATGGGCGCTCATGGCGACCATCGGAACTAGCCTCGCGTGGCACTGCGCCGGAATGCAACATGATAGCCGACAACTGATTGCCGGCAGTGTCGTACAAAGCGCGTTGCCGATAGCCAGCGCTATTTCGCCGCTGCGCGCCTGCATGGCGCGGCGACCTGCGCCATGATGCTGGGCAAGCGCCTTGCCTCCCCCTTTCATCGGAGAAGGCATTGACGATAGCCAAAAAAAGCGCTGCCAAATATACGCCTGCCTGGTTCATTGAAAAAATTAGTGGCAGAATCCAGCGCGCGGGCGAACTTTTCCTGGCGGAACGTGCCGTGCGGCACTTTCCCCGGACATGCGAAAAGCGTCCACATCTGCTGCCGTGGCCGCTAGTGGTGTCACTTACTTCCTTTCCCCCGCGTTACCCCACTTTGCACAAGACGCTACGGGCGTTGCTGGATCAGACCGTGCAGGCCGACCACATCATATTGTGGATTGCGAAGGACGACATGTCCACTTTACCCGCCAACGTCCTGTCCCTTCAGGACCATGGCCTAACGATCCGCCCGTGTGACGACCTGCGCTCATTCAAGAAGATCATTCCGGCTCTTCTGGAATTTCCGGCAGCGGCAATCGTTATTGCGGATGACGATATTTATTATGCCCCCGATTGGCTGAAAACGCTTGTCAACGCCGCCGATCCGACAGCCAAGACGGTCGTGGGATGTTATACGCTTCTGGCGCAGACGACCGAAAATGGAACGGCGTTGCCTTATTCACAATGGAAAGAGGAGATCCGGCCAGAAGCCCGTTCCGGTCCAGAAGGCTTGGTGTTTCCGGTTGGAATCGGTGGAGTGCTTTATCCTCCCGGCAGCTTGGACAAGGCCGTAACCGACCAGACGCGGTTCACATCGCTATGCCCCTACGCCGATGATGTCTGGTTGTTTTGGATGGCCCGGCGCGCTGGCGCGTCACATCGCCATGCAGGCGGGCGCTTCCCCTTGACCATATGGCCATCATCGCAAAAAATTGCGCTGAAGCATGAAAATGTCGCGAATAATCGCAACGACTCTCAAATCAAGGCGATGGAGCAAAGCTTTGGCGCTCTTGGCAGCGGCGTTGCAGACACCGCATGAAAACCCTCGCCCCAACCTTGGCGCCCGTGATTCCGTTGAAGGTGACGGTCGCGGCACTGACTTTTCGGCGACCGGACGGTCTGCGGACTTTACTCCATGCACTTGGACAGCAAGAGCTGAACCAGATGCGACCCTATATTTTGACGGTCTTGATCGTCGATAACGATGCCGCAGGGAGCGGCCGCCTTACCGCAGAAGCATTTTCTGCTAATGAGTCCTACCAACTAATATATGTGATCGAACCACGGCAAGGCATCCCCATGGGCCGTAACCGAGCCATGGATGATGCGCCTGCCGACACGGATCTGTTCCTTTTCATCGATGATGACGAATGGCCGGCGCCCGGCTGGCTTGACGCGATGCTCACGACACGAAACATGACGGGTACAGACATCGTTCATGGGCCGGTTGAACCGGTTTTTTCGCCGGACGGTAATCCATATTTCATACAGGCAAGGGTGTTCGCCGATCGAAGCCATTTAGATGGCGAACGGATCGACTACGCCGCTTCCAACAATGTCATGATGGATTTTCGGCGTGTCCGGGCCGCCGGCATTCGCTTTGACGAACGGATGCGTTTCACTGGCGGAGAAGATTTTCTTTTTTTCAATCAAGCATCTCGAATAGGCTTCACTATTTCATGGTCGGATGCAGCGATCGTCTTCGACGGCATACCGGCAACCCGGATGACCTGGAAGTGGGCATTGCAGCGCCAATTTCGGATTGGCAATACGTTCGCCGTCGCCGCTCGCATTCAGGATGATCGATGGGTGCGGTCAAGGTGGCTGGGCATTGGATTGCTACGAATGGGTCTCGGCTTGGCTCTACTGCCGATGCTGACATTTTCGCCACGATATGGATGGCAGGGGATAGCCCATTTGCTTCGCGGTGCTGGAATCGTCGTTGGCATGTTCGGGCTTGCATATGAGGAATATTCGCCAGCCAGACTGGCAACAGCGTAACAAATGAGGTCGCGTATGCTGGCACAGGCCTAATAGCGCCTCATTGGCCTGATCGAAGCAGGGTGCGAAACCGCAGCCTTATCATGGGACTTGTCATCCGGCGCGGGTTTGAGCATGGCCATATCGGTTGAATAGTGCATGAATTCCTCGCCACTCATTGGAAGCCGGATGGGGCAGGAATTTACAGCCTAAAACAACCGTGCCGATTGCACATCCAGCTCACGGCTCGGAGCATGGCTCCGTCTTGCCCGCCTTCAGAATCCGCCGTTTAAATATAGGTCCAACCTGCGACAAAAATTTAGCATCCGCCCGCCCAATAAGCTTAACACATGCCTCTTTAACAATTTTCAGTCCTGGAATCGCGATACATACTTTATTCTCAATTTTACCTAAACCGGCCAATATATTTTGACTTTATAGTAGAGTCTTTCAATCTTTCTCGTCAATTTTTATATAAGATAGTGTATTTTCCGCATGGCGGCTTTACGCTATTTTCGACCTGCGGGATCCGGCTCCAGCAATGCCACTGACCTTCGCGTCCGCTTATTGATAGTGCAGCGTTTTCTCGAACCCTTCATTCGCCTTGGCCATCTTGGCTACTTTCCTGAGTTGGCCGCGAACATGCCGCTCAAAACGCACGTCGTCATAAGCGCCCGTCGCCTGATATTCTTCCTGACCGATCAATTCCTTGACCCAAGTTGAACAGTGCCAGCGGAACACGCAGAGAACGTGAGCTAGTAAGTATCTGATATTGCTGGGCGTGGATTTGGTGGCAAAACCGGGTGTGCTAACAACATTTTGCCTGTGACTGGCGGCTTGGTTTATTTTTACGGGAGCAGGCAGTAACAACCTGCCTATGTATGTCGTCGAACGAGTCGCGCGCGGGCACCGCTATCTGTACCTGGTCGAGAGCGTGCGCGAGGGCAAAGCCGTCCGCCAGCGCACGATCAAGGCTCTGGGCCGTAAGGATGTGCTGGCCGCCAGTGGCGAACTCGACAGGCTGGCCGCCTCGATCGCACGTCACGCGGGACGCAGTGTCATTCTGTCTGACATTGATGCAGGCCGGATCGCAGCCCGCCGGATAGGCGGTCCGCTGCTGTTCGGGCGCCTGTGGCAGCGGCTTGGCATCGATGCTGTAATGGAAGAGGTGCTGGAAGGCCGCCAGTTCGGCTTTGCCGTGGAGCGCGCCGTGTTTGTCGCCACACTGCACCGCCTGTTTGTCTCCGGCTCGGACCGAGCCTGCCTGGACTGGATGGAGAGCTACGCCATCGACGGCAGCGAGGATCTTGCCCTTCATCACTTCTATCGCGCCATGGCCTGGCTCGGCGAGGAGATCGAGGAGAAGACAGAAGGCGCATTGGCACCTCGCTGTGTGAAGGACGTGATCGAGGAGAAGCTGTTCGATCGCCGGCGGGACCTGTTCACTGATCTCAGCCTGGTGTTCATGGATACGACGTCGCTCTCGTTCTACGGTGCAGGCGGCGACACGCTGGGTCGGCGTGGTCATTCCAAGGACCACCGGCCCGAGCTTGCCCAGATGATCCTGGCCGTGGTGATCGACGCCGAGGGGCGTCCGATCTGCACCGAGATGGTCCCGGGCAACACGGCCGACGTGAAGGTGCTCATGCCCATCGTCACGCGCCTGCGTACCCGCTTTGGGATAACCCGCTCGTGCGTCGTGGCCGACCGCGGCATGATCAGTGCCGGTACGATCGCCGCCCTTGAAGAGCTGGGGATGGAATACATCCTGGGTGCGCGAGAGCGCACCAGCAACGTCATCCGCGATGTCGTGCTTGCCGACACTGCTCCGATGGTGCCCCTGGTCCTCGAGCGACAGGCAGGAGACACCCAGCTGTGGGTCAAGGAAGTGCGCGTTGGCAAAGGCGCAGATGCCCAGCGCTACGTCGTCACGCTCAACGAAGCTGAGGCAAGGAAGGACAAGGCCGACCGGCAAGCGATCATCGATGGCCTCCAAACCCAGCTGAAGAAGGGCGACAAGGCCCTGGTCGGTAACTCAGCCTATCGCCGCTATCTCAAGGCCAGCGGCAAGACCTTCGAGATCGACATGGGAAAGCTTGCCGACGAGGCGCGCTACGACGGCATCAGCGTGCTGCGCACCAATGCCCGGATCACCCCGCTGCAGGCCGTCATCCGCTACCGTGACCTGCTTCAGGTCGAGGCCCTGTTCCGGGTTGCCAAGGCGAGCTTCGATACCCGTCCCATCTTCCATCAGTCCGATGCCGCTATCCGCGGCCATGTGTTTGTCTCGTTCCTGGCCCTGACGCTGGCCAAGGAACTGACCCGCTTGTGTCAGGAAAAGGGCTTGCAGCCCGAATGGCAGCCGCTCCTCAACGATCTCGATCGCCTTCAGGAAGCCACCATCGAAAAGGACGGCAAGGTCATTACCACCCGCACCCACGTTTCGGGCCAGGTGGGGAATGTCTTCAAGGCAACCGGCATCGCGCTGCCGGCCAATATCAGCGAACTGCCGCCGCGAACCTGAGCCTCTGCAAGCTCAACCAAACCCAAAAATGTAGTGGTAACACTCGCGCCGGTGCGTGCATGTCATTGAACAAAAATGCCTTTTCCAAAAGCACTGTTCAAGTTGGGCTTGAGGCGTTTGACAAATATGGCCTGCTCGTTGGTGCAATCAGGGAATTGAAGGGCACGGCATACCCATTCCTCAGCGGCTGCCTTGTCATACTCGTCCCGTGCCTCATAGCCGCGCCTGTCCGCCGCCGCCTGATCCAGCCTCGATACGTCGAACCGGCGCGCCAGCCATCTCCTGACCACGGCCCCATCCCACGCTTCTGACGGATCGCTCATCGTTCACTCCAAACCCAATTCGTCATCCGTATAACGACCGAATGGAAAGATGCTACATTGCAGGAAAAGCAGCGACTGTAGACTGATTCACATCCCAAACACGTCATCGCCACAAGATTACATCGCTCTAAATTGGGAAGTCCCCCAGCACCGGCTCAAGCGTAGGTCACGCTCCATTTCCCAACCCAAAGCGCCCCACGCACGACCCAGCCGCGCTCCCATGGGGAAGCCATTTCGTCCAGTGCTGTAGGATTGCCTTCTCAAAGGACTGGTGCCGCTTACAGGACTCGAACCTGTGACCCCCGCATTACGAATGCGATGCTCTACCAACTGAGCTAAAGCGGCGTTGCGGCGGGCAGATAACAGTGGTTGGGCCGCAGGACAAGCACCCAATTGCGCTCTTTGGCCGGATAATGACACCGCACCTGCCATTCGGGCCATCTTTACCGCAAATTTACCATCCCGTGCCACTGTCGAGTCCCAGAATATAACGTATAACCTCATTAGGGACCGACCGGATGGATACTCTGCGGGGACATGACGTCGCCAACGACCAGGACGATTTCGATTATGCCGACGACGCAGATATTGAAATGCCGCCTTCCGTCGTTTCCGATGAACGGCGTATGCAGGTGCGCGCCTATAATTATTGGGCCTCGCTGCTGGGCGAACGATCGCTCCCGTCGATAGAGGATCTGTCGCCCGATCAACTGGAAGATTTTGGCCCCTACAGCGTATTGCTCGATTTCAGCACCGGGCTGGACAATCCCGCGATCGTCTATCTCGGCACGGCGCTGCGCCGTGAGTGCGACATTCACGGGACCATCGATTATATCAACGATGTGCCAGCCCGGTCGCTGCTGTCGCGGTTGACCGACCATTATCTTCAGATCGTGGCCAACGCCGCGCCGATCGGGTTCGAGGCGGAATTCGTCAACCAGCGTGGCGCGGAAATTCTCTATCGCGGCATATTGATGCCCTATTCGTCCGATGACGAGACGATCGATTTCGTGTTCGGTGTCATCAACTGGAAGGAAGTGGCCGACCGCGACGTGACCAGAGCGCTGGAGCGGGAAATCGGCGAAGCAATGATGGGGGTTCAGGCATCTGGCCCGGTAACGCCGGTCTGGGCCGATGGTCCGGTTACCAGCCCGCAAGACCAGCCGCCCGCAATCCTTACTCCGACCGCCATCGTGGATGATGAACCGCTCGACCTGTCGGGCATGGAAAGCCCCGATGAGGATGCGCCACTGGCCGACTGGCTGGCACTGGCGCGCGACGGAGCGGAACTGGTCCGCACGAGCGAGGCGCGCAGCCATGCCGCGCTCTATCGCGCCATTGGCCTGGCCTATGACTTCGCGCTCGTGGCGCAGGTTCGGCCCGACGATTATGCGCAATTGCTGGCCGACACCGGAATCAAGGTGCAGGCGCGCAGCCCGATGACCGCAATCATCAAGCTGGTTTTCGGTGGCGGTTACGACAAGACGCGCATTACCGAATATGCAACGGCCCTTGATCATGGCTGGGCAGCGGGTCTGGGCGTAGGATCGCTGGCGGACTATCTGTCTGCCTATGCCGGTGGTCTCAAAGCCCTGGTCCGTGACGAACGCGCGCTGCGCCGCGCCGAAGCCCCGGCCCGGCCCGACCGTCGTCAGAGCGCCCGCACGGCCATGAAAGCGGCCGTGGCGATCGATCCGCTGGCCGTCGCCACCGATGAAGATGGTCTGGCGATCGTCATTGCGCGTCGCGAAGCCGATGGCAGCCTGGTTCTGGTCGGCGCGCTGCCGCAGGGATCGGACCTTGGCACGCGCGTCATTGCCGCCGTGGCGCGCTGACCCGACTTTTTCGGCTTCGTCCGGCATGTCTGGCCGCACATGGCAAAGCGATCGTCCGAAAATGCTTTGCGGACGGTTCGTCTGCACTCGACATGCCGGAAAGGCTGGCCGATAGTGGCACAGCCCCGCCCCGCGTCCGCCATGCGGGCGATGTTGCGGTGCATCATAATATTTCAATGAAGAGAAATTTTATTTCACGCCCCGTCTTGAGCCGCGCTTGCGCCAAAGGCATATAGACGCTCCCAAGCCGAGGAGTCGCATGGTGGCGATCCAGCGCCTCCTCCGTTCAGATCAAAGCGGAATCAGTCCGCTGTGAGAGGTAAGCGAATGACCGCGCTGGCTGAAGCGAAGATCAAGGAAGTCGATACATTCATCCGTGAAGCGCTGGAGGCTGCGCTGGAGCGTGGCGCCCTGCCGGGCGAGCGAGAGGGGCTGGACGAAGCGGCCCTGGCGCAGGCCGCCGCCTTCCTGGGCCGCACGGCCAATGGCCGCAAGCCGGGACAGGCCGCGATTGCCATCGAAACGCTGGGTGAAGGCGCAAATGGCCGCTATATGCGGATCGCGCTTGTCAATGACGACATGTCCTTTCTGGTCGATTCGATTGCCAACACGCTGGCAGCGTCGGACATCACCATTCACCGCCTGTTGCACCCGGTCCTGTCGGTGACGCGCGACGCCGACGGCGCGCTGACGGCGATATTGGACGAAGATTCGCCCGGCGCGCGCCGCGAATCGATGATCTATATCGAAGCCGACCGCGCGGATGCCAAGGCACGCCGCGCGCTGGAAAAAGCGTTGCGCGACACGCTGGCCGACGTGCGCACGGCTGTGGTCGATTGGGCCGCGATGCAGGCGGCCATGGCGGCGGACGCCGACGCCGTGTCGGATGAGGAAGGCGCGGCGCTGCTGCGCTGGTTCCTGGCGCGGCATTTCACCCAGACCGGCCATGAAGTCATTCACCGCGACGGCACCAGCAGCGCGCGGCTGGGCGTTTGCACCCGGCATGACAAGCCGCTGATCGCGCCTGCTTCGCTGGAAGCGGCCTTCACCTGGTTCGAGGAAGGCAAGCGCACCCCGCTGATCATCAAGTCCAGCCGGCTGTCGCGCATCCATCGGCTCGTGCTGCTCGACCTGATCATCATTCCGGTGCGGGAAGGCCGCGACGTCAAGGCGCTGTCGATCCATGCGGGCATGTGGACCAGTTCGGGCCTGTCGGCGACGCCGGAAAAGGTGCCATTGTTGCGATCGGCACTGTCGAACCTGATGGACAAGTTCGGTTTCGATCCGGCGGGCCATGCGGGCAAGACGCTCGCCCATGCGCTGACGGCTTTGCCCCATGACATCACGATCGGCTTCGACCGCGAAACGCTGGAGCGGCTGGCGCTGACGTTCATGTCGCTCAGCGACCGGCCCCGGCCCAAACTCGCTCTCGCCACCAGTGCGCTGGCCCGGCATCTCTATGCCTTCGTCTGGCTGCCGCGCGACGAATTGTCGACCGCGCGGCGGGTGTCCATTCAGGACATGCTGTCGCAGGCGGCTAATGGCCCGGTGCTGAGTTGGTCGATTGCGCTGGAAGAAGGCGGGCTGGCGCTGTTGCGCATCACGCTGGATTTGCGCGATGGCGGCGTGGTGCCGGACGATACGGCGCTCGACCGTCAGTTGAAGCTGATGGTGCGCGGATGGGTGCCTGCGGTCGAGGAAGCGCTGGCCGAAACCGAGGAACCGGGGCGGGCCGCTGCACTGGCGCAACGCTATGCCGGTGGCCTGCCGCTCGCCTATCGCAATGGCGCAGGTCCAGCCGAAGCGGCAATCGACATTCGCCTGATCCACAGCCTGTCCGGGCCGGGCGACAAGGCGATCCGCATCTATCGCAACCCGGAGGATAGTGCCGAACGGCTTCGCCTCAAACTCTACAGCCACAATACCATCGCCCTGTCCGAAGTCGTCCCGGCGTTCGAGAATTTCGGGTTCCGCGTGATCGAGGAAATGACGACCCCGATCGACAATGGCGCCTGTGGCCATATTCAGCGGTTCGTGCTGGAACTGCCCGCCGGCGGTGACGCGCAGGCCGTTGTCGCCCGCGCCGATGTGGTGACCGAAGCCGTCGCTCAGGTGCTGGAAGGCCGCGCCGAAAATGACCGTTTCAACGAACTGATCGTGACGGCCGGGCTGGCCCCGCGATCGGTCGTGCTGTTCCGAGCGCTGTTCCGCTATTTGCGCCAAACCGGCATGGCCTATGGCATGGCGACCTTTGCCGAGACGCTGCGCCGGGCGCAGGACGTCGGCACGCATCTGGTGGCACTGTTCGAAGCGCTACACGATCCCGCCGCGCGCAATGGCGCCGACGACAAGGTGGCGCAGGCGCAGGCAGCAATCGACGCAGGGCTGGAGAAAGTCACCGCGATCGACGAGGACCGGGTGTTGCGCCTGTTGCGGGCAGTCATCGCCGCGACGCTGCGTACCAATTTCTACAGCGATGCTGCGTCCGAAGCGCTGGCGTTCAAACTGGACAGCGCGCAGGTGCCGGGCCTGCCCGCGCCGCTGCCATGGCGCGAAATCTGGGTCTACTCTCCCCGCGTCGAGGGCATCCATCTGCGCGCCGGGCCAGTCGCGCGCGGCGGGCTGCGCTGGTCCGACCGGCGCGACGATTTCCGCACCGAAATATTGGGCCTGATGAAGGCGCAGCGCGTGAAGAATGCCGTCATCGTGCCAACCGGCGCAAAAGGCGGCTTCTACCCCAAGCAACTCCCCAACCCGCAGGCGGACCGGGACGCCTGGATCGCCGAGGGGACCGAAAGCTATCGCATCTTCATCCGCGCGCTGCTGTCGGTGACCGACAATATCGTCGATGACAAGGTGAAGCACCCGGCCAAGGTGGTGGTCCATGACGGCGACGATCCCTATTTCGTCGTCGCCGCAGACAAGGGGACGGCAACGTTCAGCGACGTGGCCAACGCCATTGCGCTCGACCGCAAATTCTGGCTGGGCGACGCTTTCGCCAGCGGCGGATCGAACGGTTACGACCATAAGGCGATGGGCATCACCGCGCGCGGCGCATGGCTGTCGGTGCAACGGCACTTTGCCGAAATGGGCGTGGACGTACAGAGCGAGCCTGTCAGCGTCGTGGGTTGTGGTGACATGTCGGGCGACGTGTTCGGCAACGGGATGTTGCTCAGCAAGGCGATCAAACTGGTGGCCGCCTTCGACCATCGCCACATCTTCTTCGACCCCACGCCCGATCCTGCCGCAAGCTGGGAGGAACGCAACCGCATGTTCGCGCTGCCCCGGTCCAGTTGGGAAGATTATGACAAGGCGCTGATTTCGCCGGGCGGCGGCGTATTTTCGCGCGCGCTCAAATCCATCAAGCTGACCCCTGAAATACAGCAGATATTGGGCGTGAGCGACGCGGAGATGGAGCCGGGCGCGCTGATTTCCGCGATCCTCAAGGCGCCTGCCGACCTGCTGTGGTTCGGCGGCATCGGCACCTATGTGAAGGCAGCGGCGCAAAGCCATGGCGATGTCGGTGATCCGGCCAACGACCGGCTGCGCGTCAATGCCGAACAGTTGCAGGTCAAGGTCATCGGCGAAGGCGCCAATCTTGGCACGACGCAGGCGGGCCGCATTGCCTTCGCGCTGAAGGGCGGGCGGATCAATACCGACTTCATCGACAATTCGGCAGGCGTCGATTGTTCGGATAATGAAGTGAACATCAAGATCGCGCTGAACAAGGAAATGGCCGAAGGGCGCTTGCCGTTCGACGCGCGCAACGCCCTGCTGGAAAGCATGACCGATGCGGTCGGCGATCTGGTGCTGGAAGATAACCGGCTGCAAGCGCTGGGCCTGTCGATTGCCGAAAGTGGCGGCGCAGCCGAACTTGCCAGCTATGTCCGCCTGATCGAGACATTCGAGGAAAGCGGGCGGCTGGACCGACAGGTCGAAGGGCTGGCGGCGAACGACCAGTTGCTGCGGCGCGGACAGGATGGTCAGGGCTTTACCCGGCCCGAACTCGCCGTGCTGCTGTCGACGGCCAAGCTGTCGTTGCAGGATGCGATCGAACATGGCGACCTGGCCACTGACGAAACGATGACCGGCGAATTGATGGCAGCCTTCCCCCCTGCGATGCAGGAAAAGGAAGCCGATGCGATTGCCGCCCATGCCCTGCGCAAGGAAATCATCGCTACCAAGGTCGCCAACCGGATCGTCAATCGGCTCGGCATCATCCACCCGTTCGAACTGGTGGAGGAAGAAGGCTGTTCGCTCGCCGACATGGCCAGCGCCTTCCTGATCGCCGAACGGCTCTACGACATTCGCATGCTGTGGGACGATATCGACGCAGCCGACATGTCGGAAGCGGCGCGGCTGGCGCTGTTCGGCACGATCGCCAGCGGGATGCGGGCGCAGATCGCCGACATATTGCGCAGCGCACCGGCAGGAACGCTGCCGGGGGCTGGCCATGCCCTGCTGGCCGATGGCGTTGGCAAGCTGGCCGCTCAGGTCGACGACCTGCTGACCAGCGAGGCACAGCGGCGCACCAATGCGGTGACCGACCAGCTTCTGGCGCTCGGCGCGCCAGAAACGCTGGCGCAGCGTGCGGCGGGGCTGTTCAAGCTGGACGGCGCGGTCGGCATTGCCGCGCTGGCCCGACGGATGGGCGTGGACGAAATCGCGCTGACCCGCGCCTTCACGCATCTGGGCGAAGCAGTCGGCATCGATTGGGTCCAATCGGCCGCCGCGCGGATGGAACCGACCGATCCATGGGAACGGCTGCTGATGTCGGGCGTGGCCCGCGACATGCAGCAGGTGCGGCTCGACTTCCTGGCGCAATCGGGTCCGAAAGACAGCGACATGGACATAGCTGCGCGTGTCGAGGACTGGCTGGTCCAGCGCGGCGCACGGATCCGCCAGTTCCGCAGCCTAGTGCAGCGGGCCAAGGCCGCAGCGGTCCCCAATGTCGCCATGCTGGCCGAAATCGCCGGGCAGGCGCGCGGGCTTCTGGGCCGGTAAACGCGGGACAGGCATAATAAAGGGCGGGGGCAGAGATGCCTCCGCCTTTTTTGTTCGCCGTGGGGCATCCGCCAAAATGCAGCGGTGATTCGCGGTTATAGTAAGGAAACTGGCTGGGGCGGCAGGATTCGAACCTGCGCATGGCGGCATCAAAAGCCGCTGCCTTACCGCTTGGCGACGCCCCAGCAGGGCCGAACATTGTCGGCGCGGATCGGCATATAGCGTGTGATTGGCGAAAGGAAAGCCTAGTCATCACAGTTTCGTGACGCCAATATGCACGCTTTGCATCGCGCTGGATTTTCATTGGTCATGTCCGCTTCCTCCTCATCCCCTACCGCCGCCCAAATGTCGCCCGCATCGCCGCTATTCCTGCGGGAGGATGAGATCAGGCGGGGGATCGAGATGCTCTATTTCGGCTATTCCGCGCTGACCCGGTCGATCGACGAAGGGCTGGGCGCGCTGGGGCTGGGCCGGGCGCACCATCGGGCGCTCTACTTCATTTCGCGCCAGCCCGATCTGACGGTGAAGGAATTGCTGCGCCTGCTGGCCATCACCAAACAGTCGCTGGGGCGCGTGCTGAACGATCTGATCGATCGCGGCTATATCGAAACCCGCCCCGGCGCGAACGACCGGCGGCAGAAACTCCTGCGGCTCAGCCCGGCGGGCGCGGCGCTGGAAGCAGAGCTGTTTCGTGCGCTGCGCGAAAAAATGGCAAGCGCCTACGCGCAGGCGGGCCAGGGATCAGTGACCGGATTCTGGCGCGTTCTGGAAGGGCTGATCCCCGATGCTGACCGATCCATGGTGTTCGGCCTGCGCGGCGGATAGCCCGCCCGACGAAACTTTATCGCGGCTCCTGCGCTTAACAGGCTCCACCGATTGGGGAAGAGGAAGTCTTATGCGTAAATCCGTTATGGCCGCTGTTGCAGCCTTGTCGATCGTCGGCCTGTCGGCCTGCACCGAAAAGACCGAGGACAAGGTCGAAGCGGCCGGATCGTCCATCGGCAATGACATCAGCACGTCGGTAGACCGGGCAGGCGACAAGATCGACAATGGCCTGGACAAGGCAGGCGCGGCGATCGACCGGGGCGCGGACAAGGTTGACGCTGCCGCTGATGAGGCCGCAGCCGACGCCAAGCGCGAAACCAAGGAAGCCAAGCAGGATGTCGGCACCACGCTTCAGAAGGCCGGCACCGACCTGAAGAACGACTGATCGCAGACAGCTGATCGCAGACAGGGGCCGCCCCGCAGGACGCGGGGCGGCCCATTGCCCTAAAACACCACGTTACGGACGAACCGCACCGGCGCGTCGCCGCGATTGGTGAAGATATAGGGCCGGTCGCTGGTAAAGATCAGGAAATCGCCCGCGCCGACGACGCGCTCGCCATCGTCCAGCTCGACCACCAGCACGCCTTCGATCACATAGAGCATCTCATGCCAGTCGGCGGCATCTGCCTCCGCCGGATAGCGTTCGCCCGAACCAAGCGACCAGGTCCACAACTCTGCCTCGCGCGTGGCAGGCACCGTCCCCAGCAATGTCGCGCGGCTGGCCGCATCGCTGCCGCGCCAGGCAAGGCTGTCGATACGACTATTGTCGCGCATGTCGGGCGGCCGCACGATCTGCGAGAAGCTGACGTCCAGCGCCTGCGCCAGCCGGTCGAGCGTCGACAGGCTGACATTGGCCTCCCCGCTTTCCACGCCCACGATCATCCGGCGACTGACCCCGGCATGGGCCGCCAGCGCATCCTGACTCAGCCCGCGTTCGGCACGCAAACGGCGGACATTGCCCGCGACATGGGCAAGGACATCGGGCCGATCCGTGTCGGCGGCAGGTTGACTGTGCAATATATTGCTCATAAGAGACTGCGCATTATGTTGCACAATGCGCCCCTCGACAAGCCCCGCAATCGCCGCCTGATGATTGGCCGCCCCGAACTCGCGCTGATTGGCGTGACGATCCTGTGGGGCGGCACGTTCCTGATCGTCCATGGTGCCATGCGAGAGACGGGACCGCTATTCTTCGTCGGGCTGCGCTTCGCGACGGCGGCATTGCTCACCTTGCCCCTGGCGCTGCCAGTGTTGCGCGGCCTGACCCTGCATGAACTGCGCGCAGGGATCGTGATCGGCATCGGCATTTTCGTCGGCTATTCGCTCCAGACATGGGGGCTACAAACGATCAGCAGCAGCACATCGGCCTTCATCACGGCGGCCTATGTGCCGCTGGTGCCGGTGCTGCAATGGATCATCCTGCGCAGGCGGCCCCGGCTGGCCAGCTGGATCGGCGTCGCGCTCGCTTTCCTTGGCCTGTTGCTGGTCGCCGCGCCCGAAAAGGGGCTAATGCTGGGGTGGGGCGAAACGCTGACTCTCATCAGCACAGTTGCGATCGCGCTGGAAATCATCTTCATCAGCCTGTGGGCCGGCACGGTCAATGTCGCGCGGGTGACGGTGGTGCAACTGGCCGTCACTGCCCTGCTCGCCTTTGCCTGCATGGCTCCGGCGGGCGAAGCCATCCCGCCCTTTTCATGGACCATCATCCTGTCCGCCTGTGGCCTTGGCGCAATGACGGCGCTGATCCAGTTGGTGATGAACTGGGCGCAGCGCACCGTGTCGCCAACCCGCGCGACCCTGATCTACGCGGGCGAGCCAGTCTGGGCCGGGATCATCGGGCGAGTCGCGGGCGAACGCTTGCCGCCGATGGCCCTGCTGGGCGGGATGCTGATCGTCGCGGCGGTCATCGTCAGCGAAATGCGCTTTGGCCGCCGCAAGGCGGATTGACCTACCCGCGCGTAAACACCGGCGCGCGTTTCTCGAAAAAGGCGGTAAACGCCTCCTGCGCCTCGGGCGACGCCAGCGTCTGGCGGAACAGCTCCGCCTCCTCCTCGATCCGCGCGGCCAGCACGGATGGGTCGCCCTTCATCAACCGCCGGGTCAGCGCCAATGCCTGTGGCGGCCTGGCCACCAGCGCCGCCGCCTTCGCACGGGCATGGGCCAGCAGCATGTCGGCAGGAGCGATCGCCGTTACCAGCCCGGCCTGATCGGCGGTCGCCGCGTCCATCGGCTCCCCCAGCAACAGCATCGCCGCCGCCTTGGCATGGCCCAGCGTCGCGGGCGCGAGCAGGCTGGACCCGGCTTCCGGCACGATGCCCAGATTGACGAACGGCATGATGAAGCGTGCGTCAGGCGCGGCATAGATCAGGTCGCAATGGAACAGCATCGTCGTGCCGACCCCGACCGCCAGCCCCTGCACTGCCGCCACGACCGGCTTGTCGAACGCAGCGATGGCGCGGATGAAGGCGAAAGCGGCAGCGCCTCCCTCCGGCCCGGCCATGAAATCCTTCAGGTCGTTGCCCGCGCAAAAGGCATCGCCCCGCCCCGCGAACAATATCGCGCCAATGTCAGCACGGGCGGACGCATCGGCCAGCGCCGCCGTCATCGCCCGATACATCGGCGCAGTCAGCGCATTTTTCTTGTCCGGGCGGTCGATATGGATTTCCATAACGCCCCGTTCGACGATGATGGCGATAGGCTCGCTCATGCGCGACTCTCCTTTGGCTTTTGCTGACCGTAAAAGAGTTGGCGCAAGGCGCGCGCCGCGTCTATCCCCTGCGCCACCGTGCCACCCAAGCCAAAGCCCGTGATGAACCGACTGCGCCTAGCCCTCGACCCCTTCCTGTTGCTGCTGATCGGCACGGTTGCTCTAGCGTCCTTCTTCCCCGCGCGGGGTGAAGCCGCGCGAATTGCGGACTGGGCGGCGGATGCGGGCATCGTCCTGCTTTTTTTCCTGCATGGTGCCAAATTATCGCGCGACGCGATCTGGACCGGGGCGAAGGCGTGGAAACTGCATATCGCGGTGCTGGCGTCCACTTATGCGCTGTTCCCGCTCATCGGCGTCGCCAGCCAGTGGATCGGCGCAATCCCCGACACAATGCGCGCCGGTTTGCTGTTCCTGACGCTGCTGCCATCGACCGTGCAATCCTCCATTGCCTTTACCGCCATCGCGCGGGGCAATGTCGCAGCGGCCGTGGTCAGCGCGTCGGCCTCCAACCTGCTGGGCATTGTCCTCACGCCCTTGCTGGTCGCGCTGCTGATGCCCATGCCGGGGAGCGGCGGCGGCCTGATTTCCTTCGATGCCATTGAAAAGATCATGCTACAATTGCTGCTGCCCTTCATCGTCGGGCATCTGGCCCGGCCCCTGATCGGTGCCTTCGTCGCGCGGCACAAGGCCATGATCGGGCGCGTCGACCGGGGTTCCATCCTGCTGGTGGTCTATGCCGCCTTCAGCGCGGCGGTGGTCGAAGGGCTGTGGCAAAGCGTGTCGGCAGGCGAAATGGCAGTGCTGGCGGTGGCGTGCAGCCTGCTGCTGGCCGTCGTGCTGATCGCCACCTGGGGTCTGGGCCGGATGATCGGGCTGTCGCGGGAGGACGCCATCGTGCTGCAATTTTGCGGGTCGAAGAAAAGCCTGGCGACCGGCGTGCCGATGGCGGGCCTGCTGTTCCCCGCCGCCATGGTCGGGCCGATCCTGCTGCCGGTCATGCTGTTCCATCAGATCCAGTTGATGGCCTGCGCGCTATTGGCCCGGCGCTATGGCGCGCAACTGGCCGACGAAACCCATGGCTGACCCGGTATCGCCCGACATGCCGGGCCGGGCGCCATAGCCATGGTCCCGCCTCGCCCCGCAAAGCATTTATGGACATTGTCGCCATATAGTTATACGCCCGTATAACTGGAGGACGGGGGCGTGATCGAGGAAGGGCGAAACGGGGCAGACCCCGATGCGGCATGGAGCCTGCCCGCCTGGACCTATAGCGACCCCGAATTTTACGCTGCCGAAGTGGCGCGCATCTTCCGCCCCGCCTGGCAAATCGCCTGTCATGACAGCGACTTGGCCCAGCCGGGCGACTATCACACTATTGTCCATGTCGGTGAATCCATCATCGTCATCCGGGGTGAGGACGGGGTGGTCCGCGCCTTCACCAATGTGTGCCGCCATCGCGGCGCGCGGATCGTCGATGACATGGCTGGCTGCGCGAAGAAGCTCGTCTGTCCCTATCATGGCTGGACCTATGAAAATGACGGGCGGCTGACCGGCGTGCCGATGAAGGCGGGCTATGGCGCAATGGATATGGCCAACCACGGCCTGACCCCGGTGGAGGTCGAATCCTTCCACGGCTTCCTGTTCATCCGGCTGGTCGATGATGGAGGGCCATCGGTGGCGCAGATGATGGCCCCGTATCTGGACACCATCGCATCCTACCGCTTTGCCGACCTGCGCGCGCTGGGCCGGGTGACGCTGCGCCCGCGCGCCGTCAACTGGAAGAATATCGGCGACAATTATTCCGACGGCCTGCACATCGCCGTCGCGCATCCCGGCCTTAAACGGTTGATGGGCGATGGCTATGGCGTGGAGGCCAGCGCCCATGCCGACCTTATGCGGGGACCGATAATCGACCGGCCATCGACCAACCTGTCCGAACGCGCCTATCAGCATTTCCTGCCCGCCGTGCCGCATTTGCCCCCCGACCGCCAAAGGCTGTGGACCTATATCAAGCTGTGGCCCAATTTCGCGTTCGACATCTATCCCGACCAGGTCGATTTCATGGCATGGATGCCCGTGTCGCCAACCCAGACCATGATCCGCGAAATCAGCTATGCCATCCCCGATGACCGGCGGGAAATGCAGGCCACACGCTACCTCAACTGGCGCATCAACCGGCAGGTCAATGTCGAGGATACGGCGCTGGTCGCACGAGTGCAGGCGGGCATGGCATCGGACAGCTTCACCGTGGGGCCGCTCAGCGAAGCCGAAGTCGCGCTGCGCCATTTTTGCGGGCGGATTCGGCGCGTCATCCCGCAGGCCCGGCTGCATCGCGCGCCGGTGCCGGGGTGGAGTAAAGACGCATGACCACATCCTATGATGCCGTCATCATCGGCGGCGGGCATAACGGGCTGGTCTGCGCCTTCTACCTCGCGCGGGCAGGCTACAAGGTGCGCATATTGGAGCGCCGCGCGGTTGTCGGCGGCGCGGCGGTGACGGAGGAATTTCACCCCGGCTTCCGCAATTCGACCGCCAGCTACACCGTCAGCCTGCTGAATCCCAAAGTCATCCGCGACATGAAGCTGGTCGACCATGGCTATCGCGTGATCGAACGGCCGATCAGCAATTTCCTGCCGCAACCCGATGGTGGCTATCTCAAGCTGGGCGGCAGCATCGCCCGGACACAGGCGGAATTTGCCCGGTTCAGCGCCAAGGACGCCGCTGCCCTGCCCGCTTATTATGAAGCGCTGGACGTGGTGGCCGACATGCTGCGCGACCTGGTGCTGAAAAGCCCGCCCAATGTCGGCGACGGGCTGTCGATGCTGGTCGATCTGATCAAACAGGGGCGCAGCATTACGAAGCTGACGCTGGAACAGCAGCGCGACATACTGGACCTTTTCACCAAATCGGCACGCGACTTTCTGGATGGCTGGTTTGAAAGCGACGCGGTGAAAGCCGCGTTCGGCTTCGATGCGGTGGTCGGCAACTATGCCTCGCCCGACACGCCGGGCAGCGCCTATGTGCTGCTGCACCATGTCTTTGGCGAAGTGAATGGCAAGAAGGGCGCATGGGGCCATGCCGTCGGCGGCATGGGCGCAATCACCCAGATCATGGCGCAGGTCGTGACTGCCATGGGCGTGGAAATCAGCCTGGAAGCCCCCGTCGAAACCGTACTGATCGACGCTGGGCGCGCCATGGGCGTGCGACTGGAAAGCGGCGAGGAAGTCATGGGCGGCGCGGTGATCGCCAATGTCGGGCCAAAGCTGCTCTACGAACAGATGATCGCCCCCGCCGACCTGCCCGCCGATTTTTCCCGACGTATCAAGGGCTTCAAGGCTGGATCCGGCACCTTCCGCATGAATGTCGCGCTGTCCGCCCTGCCCGACTTCACCTGCCTGCCCGGTGTTGGCGAACATCATCAATCGGGCATCATCCTTGCCCCCACGCTCGACTATATGGACCGCGCCTTCATGGACGCAAAGCGCGATGGCTGGTCGCGCGAACCGATCGTGGAAATGCTGATCCCGTCCACCATCGACCACTCGCTTGCGCCTGCCGGATGCCATGTCGCCAGCCTGTTCTGCCAGCAATTCGCGCCTGTCCTGCCAAACGGGCGCAACTGGGATGACGAACGGGAAGCAGCGGCCGACTGCATCATCGCCACGGTCGAACGCCACGCCCCCGGCTTCACCAAATCGGTGATCGCGCGGCAGATTCATTCGCCCCTCGACCTGGAACGCAAATTCGGGCTGATCGGTGGTGACATCATGCACGGCCACCTGTCGCTGGACCAGATTTGGGCCGCGCGCCCGGTGCTGGGCCATGGCGCCTATCGCGGGCCAGTGAAGGGGCTGTATATGTGCGGCGCTGGCACCCATCCGGGCGGCGGCGTGACCGGCGCACCGGGGCATAATGCCGCGCGCGAAATATTGCGCGACGGGGCATTGCCGGGGCGGTTGTGGCGGCGCAAGTGATCCGCTTGCCCAACGCCCCGCCCTCGCTTAAAGGGTCGGTTCATGCCCGACATGCTCATTCCCGACCACACGCCTGACCTGACGGGTCGGGCGTTGTTTCCGCACCGGCATCTGCTGTCCATCGCGGACCTCAAACCCTGGGAAATCCGCTTCCTGCTGGATGAGGCGGAACATTGGGCGCGCTCCAACCGCAGCGGCGCGCGCAAGCATGACGACCGGCTGGCCGGCATGACCCAGATCAACGCTTTCTTCGAAAACAGCACCCGCACGCTGCTGTCTTTCGAAATTGCCGGCAAGCGACTGGGCGCGGACGTGGTCAACATGCACGCTGGCCAATCGAGCGTGAAGAAGGGCGAAACGCTGATCGACACGGCCATGACGCTGAACGCCATGGCCGCCGACGTCATCGTCATCCGCCACGCCAGTTCCGGTGCCGTCGCGCTGATCGCGGACAAGGTGGACTGCCCGGTGCTGAACGCGGGCGATGGCTGGCACCAACATCCCACCCAAGCCTTGCTCGACGCGCTGACCATCCGGCGGCGCAAGGGCAGTTTCGAAGGGCTGATCGTGGCGATCTGCGGCGATGTGTTGCACAGCCGGGTCGCCCGCTCCAACATGCTGTGCCTCGCCGCGTTGGGCGCGCAGGTGCGCGCCGTCGCCCCGCCCACGCTGATGCCGCCAGAAGTCGAAATGCTGGGCGCGACTCCCTTCACCCGCATGAACGAAGGGCTGGATGGCGCGGACGTCGTCATGATGCTGCGGCTTCAAAATGAGCGGATGGACGGCGCATTCATCCCCTCGGCACGCGAATATCATATGCTCTATGGCCTGACGCCCGAACGGCTGGCGCTGGCCAAGCCCGACGCGCTGGTGATGCACCCCGGCCCCATGAACCGGGGCGTGGAAATCAGCAGTGTGGTGGCAGACGATCCCGCTCGCTCCGCCATCACCGAACAAGTGGAAATGGGCGTCGCCATCCGCATGGCCTGCCTCGACGTGCTGACGCGCGGCGCGCGCGGTGTGGAGGGATGGGCGTGATGGTGAACAATCTTTCGCTCGTTTCAATGTGGATGCACCGCCCATGACCACCATCGCTATCGTCAACGGCCGCCTTGCCGATCCGGCGGCAGACAGCGTGCAGCCCGGCACCATCCTGATCGAAGGCGACCGGATCGTCGCGGCGGGCGACATAGCCGTGCCGGGCGACGCGGAACGGATCGATGCGCAGGGACTGGTCGTCGCCCCCGGTCTCATCGACCTGGGCGTATTCGCCACCGACAAGCCCGCCTTTCATTTCGGCGGCATCACCCGCGCCGCGCTGATGCCCGATCAATCCTCCCTGCTGGATGACGCCGCGCTGATCCGCCAGGCGACCCGCGCAGGCAAGCCCGACTTCTGGGTCCACCCGATCGCGGCGGCGACACGCGGCCTGAAAGGCGCGGAACTGGCCGAAATCGGCATGATGCAGGCGGCAGGCGCAAAGGCTGTCGGCACCGGGCGGCAATGGATCGCGGATTCCGGCGTGATGCTGCGCGTGCTGTCCTATGCCGCCGGGCTGGGCCTGACGGTCATTGCCCATGCCGAAGATAGCGGACTGGCGGGCAAGGCCGTCGCCACCAGCGGCGAAACCGCGACCCGGCTGGGCCTGCCCCACGCCCCCGCCTGCGCCGAAGCGATGGCCATCGCCCGCGACATCATGCTCGCGCGCGAAACCGGCGCGGCGATCCATTTCCGGCTGGTGACGACGGCGGCAGGCTTCGCTCATATCCGCGCGGCCAAGGCGGAAGGATTGCGGGTCAGTTGCGGGATCAGCCCCGCCTATCTGTTCCTGGCCGACAATGCCGTCACCAATTTCCGCACCTTCGCCCGCCTGTCCCCTCCCCTGCGGTCGGAGGATGACCGCAAGGCCAGCATCGCGGCCGTCGCGGACGGCACGGTCGATGTCATCACATCCAGCCACGACCCGCGCGGGCCGGAGGATAAGCGCCTACCCTTCGCCGATGCTTCGCCGGGCATGGCGGGCGCGGAAACGCTGCTGGCGCTCTCGCTCAATCTGGTGCGCGATGGCCATGTCAGCCTCAATCGCCTGATGACCCTGCTCAGCGCCAATCCCGCGCGCATATTGGGCGTCAACGCAGGCAGCTTTGCGCCGGGCAGCGCCGCCGACCTCATCTTCGTCGATCCCGATGCGCCATGGATCGTGGATTCCGCCAAGATGGCCGCGTCCGCAGGCAACACCCCCTTCGACCGCGTGCCGGTACAAGGCCGCGCAAGGCGGATCATGAAGGGCGGCGCATTCCTTTAGGTTGCAGCAGATACTCCCATCCTCCCCTTGCAGGGGAGGTGTCAGCGCGTAGCGATGACGGAGGGGTGTTGCCCTATCGTGAGCATGGCACCCCTCCGTCTGGCCTGCGGCCAGCCACCTCTTCTACAAGGGGAGGAAGCGCAAGTTCTCACTCTCAGCCCTTTTAAGATCAGCGCGCCGCCTTCCGCGCTGTCATCCGCGCTCGAAAAGCCGCTGCCCAACCCAGCTTCTCCACCTGTTCCGGCCGCACCAGACACAGCGCATCAGCCGCCACCGGGCGCGTCACCACGCTACCCGCCGCTACGATCGCGCCCGCGCCGATGCTCGCCGGTGCCACCAGCGCGCTGTTGGAACCGACAAATGCCCCCGCGCCGATTTCCGTGCGATATTTGAAGTATCCGTCATAGTTGCAGGTGATCGTCCCCGCGCCGATATTGGCCGCCGCGCCGATGCTGGCGTCGCCGATATAGGACAGGTGGTTGACCTTCGCCCCTTCGCCCAGCGTCGCTTTCTTGATCTCAACGAAATTGCCGACCTTGGCCTTTGCACCGATCTGCGCGCCAGGGCGCAACCGCGCATAGGGACCGATCGCCGCCCCGCTTTCCACGCTTGCTCCTTCCAGATGGGAAAAAGCGTGGATCGTCACGTCCTGCGCCACGATGACGCCGGGACCGAACACGACATGGGGTTCGACCACCACGTCGCGGGCCAACTGCGTATCATGGCTGAAAAACACCGTGTCTGGCGCGATCAGCGTCACGCCGTCGCGCATCGCTTCCATTCGCCGCCGCGCCTGCCACATCGCCTCTACGCCTGCCAGTTCGATGCGGCTGTTGACGCCTGCCACTTCCCACGCCTCGGTTTCGATCACCGCGCTCACCCCGCCGGGCAGCATGATGATGTCGGGCAGATAATATTCGCTCGCTGCATTGTCGTTGCCGATCTGGTCCAGCAGCACGAACAGGTCGGTCGATCGCACTGCCATCAACCCGCTGTTGCACAGGGTAACAGCGCGCTCCGCCTCGCTGGCATCCTTATATTCGACCATGCGCTCGATCATCCCCTGCCCGTCGGCGATGATCCGGCCATAGGCAGCGGCATCATCGGGGCGAAAGCCCAGCACCACCGCGCGCGGATCATCCCCCCGATTGAGCCGGTCGAGCATCGCCCGCATCGTTTCGGCGCGCACCAACGGCACATCGCCATAAAGGATCAGCACGTCGCCCGCGAACCCCGCCAGCGCATCATGCGCCTGAGCCACCGCATGACCCGTGCCAAGTTGCCTGTCCTGCACCGCAATGACCGCGCCGGTGGCAGCGACGGCCCCTTCCACCTGATCGCGCCCCGCGCCGACCACCACCACCTGCCGCTCCGGCGCCAGTTCGCCGATGCTGGCGAGCAGGTGCAACAGCATCGGCCGCCCGGCGACCGGGTGCAGCACCTTGTGCAACCCCGATTTCATGCGCGTCCCCTGACCCGCAGCAAGGATGATGACGGCAAGAGGACGGCTGACGGTCACGATAGGGATTCCTTGTGGAATGGCCGGGTGGAATGGCCGGGATGATGGGGCTTTGCCATGTTTGACTTGCTTTTGCCACCGCCCACGCGGCATGGCGCGGCCATGGCCCATATTCCTTTTGATATCGTCGGTTTCGACCTCGACGGCACGCTGATCGACACGAGTGGCGATCTGGCCGCCGCCGTCAACCATGCCATTGGCACCGTCGGCCTGGCCCCCTTCCCCGTCGCCGCGATCAAGCCCTTCGTGGGCAAAGGCGCGCGGATCATGCTGCAACAGGCGCTCGATGCGTCGGACGTGCGCGACGACGCGCTGCTGGCCCAATTGCTGCCGGTGCTGCTCGACTATTACAGCCAAAATCTGGCGCTCCACTCGCTGCCCTATCCCGGCCTGATCGCCGCGATGGACGCGCTGGCGGCGGCGGGCGTCAAACTGGCCATCTGCACCAATAAGGCGGAGCGCTTCGCCATTCCGCTGATGCAGCAGATCGGCCTGTCGGATCGGTTCGCCGCTATCGTCGGCGGCGACACGGTGGGCATCGCCAAGCCCGACCCCGCGCCGATCCACGCCATGATCGCGCGCGCAGGCGGCGGCCGCACGATCTTCATCGGCGACACCATCAACGACATAGCGGGCGCGCGCAATGCGGGCATCCCCAGCATCGCGTGCAGCTTCGGCTTCCTTGACGGCCCGGTGGAGGATCTGGCGGCAGACGCGGTGATCGACCATTTCGACGAACTGCTGCCATTGCTGGCGGGCTGGCCGACATGACAGTGCGGCTGGAAAAGAACGGCGCGATCGCCCGGCTGCTGATCGACCGACCCGAACGGCGCAACGCGATGACGCAGGCGATGTGGGAAATGCTCCCCGCGCTGGTGGACGATGCGATGGCGGACGACAGCGTGCGCGTGCTGATCCTGGGTTCCGCCGCGCCCGCCATGTTCTGCGCCGGGGCGGACATTGGCGAATTTGCCCGATGTTCGGGCGACGCGGACTGGCGCGTCGCCAATCAGGCTGCGATCCGCGCCAGCCAATATGCGCTCGCCCATGCCGCCAAGCCGGCAATCGCCGCAATCGAGGGCGATTGCGTCGGCGGCGGATGCGGCCTCGCCATCGCCTGCGACCTGCGCATCGCCGCGCCCGGCGCGCGGCTGGGCATTACGCCGGCAAAACTCGGCATCGTCTATTCGCTGTTCGATACCAAACTGCTGGTCGATCTGGTCGGCCCGGCGCGGGCGAAGCGGATCCTGTTCACCGGCGCGCTCCACGGCGCGCAGGACGCGCTGGCGATCGGCCTGGTGGACGAAATTGCCGACGATCCGATGACGGCGGCAGAAACACTGGCGCAGACCATCGCCGCCAACGCGCAACACAGCATCCGATCGTCCAAAGCCATCATCCGCCGCATCCTCGACGGTCAGCCCGACGATGACACCGAAACGCTGGCCATGTTCCGCGACGCTTTCACGCTACCCGATTTCGCCGAAGGCGTGGCGGCGTTTAGGGACAAGCGACGCCCCGTGTTCTGATCGGGACCACGCCCGCCAACAGAAAAAGACCCCCGTTCGCACGGAGGCCTTTCCCTTATCTGATGCTGCGTCGCGCCGATCACATATGGATCGGCTTGCCCGTCACGGCCATCGCCGCTTCCTTGATCGCTTCGCTATGCGTGGGATGCGCGTGGCAGGTGTAGGCGATGTCCTCGCTCGACGCGCCGAATTCCATGGCCTGCGCCGCCTGCGCGATCATCGTGCCGGCTGGCACGGCGATGATCCACACGCCCAGCACCTTGTCGGTTTCGGCGTCGGCGATGATCTTTACGAAGCCGTCCGGCTCATGGTTGGTCTTGGCGCGGCTGTTGGCCATCATCGGGAATTTGCCGACCTTGATCGCGCCGCGTTCCTTCGCCGCTTCCTCGGTCAGGCCCACGCCTGCGATTTCGGGCTTGGTGTAAACGACGCCGGGGATCAGGTCATGATTCACGATGCCGGTCAGGCCCGCGATATTTTCCGCCACGGCAATGCCTTCATCCTCGGCCTTGTGCGCCAGCATCGGGCCGGGGATCACGTCGCCGATCGCCCAGACGCCCGGAACCTTCGTGCCGAACTCATGATCGGTTTCGATCTGGCCACGCACGTTCACGTCCAGCCCGATCTTGTCGAGGCCAAGGCCTTGAGTATTGGCGCGACGACCGATGGAGACAAGAACCACGTCCGCCTCGATCGTTTCCGACGCACCGCCAGCGGCCGGTTCGACCGTCAGCGTCACGCCCTTCTTGCCCGCCTTCGCGCCAGTGACCTTCGTGCTGAGCTTATATTCAAAGCCCTGCTTCTTGAAGATCTTGTTGGCTTCCTTGCGGACTTCGCCGTCCATGCCGGGCAGGATCTGGTCGAGATATTCCACGACCGTGACCTTGGCACCCAGGCGCTTCCACACGCTGCCCAGTTCCAGCCCGATCACGCCGCCACCGACGACGACCAGATGGTCAGGCACCTTGGTCAGTTCCAGCGCGCCAGTCGAATCGACGATCTGGCCGCCTGCATTGTCCACATCCACGCCGGGCAGCGGCATCACCGACGATCCGGTGGCGATGACGATATTCTTCGCCGTCACCTTTGCGCCATTCACTTCCACCGTGTTCGCGCCGGTAAAGCTGGCCAGACCCTTGAGCCAGGTCACCTTGTTCTTCTTGAACAGAAATTCGATGCCGCCGGTCAACCCCTTGACCGCGTCGATGCGCTGGCCCTGCATGGTGGGCAGGTCCAGGCTCATCTTGTCGATCTTGACGCCCAGCTTGGCCAGCGTGCCATTGGCCGCTTCGTCATACAGCTCGGACGCATGGAGCAGCGCCTTGGACGGGATGCAACCGACATTGAGGCAGGTGCCGCCCAGCGTCTCGCGGCTTTCGGCGCAAGCGGTCTTGAGGCCGAGCTGCGCCGCGCGGATCGCAGCGACATAGCCGCCGGGACCAGAACCGATCACCAGAACGTCATAATCGAAATCGGACATGGTTCTTCTTCCTCATTGTGTTCCTGCGAACGCAGGAACCCAGGGCGTCGTCAGAACAGCGTATCGAACAAATCCCGCCAGTGCGGATTTTCCCGTTCGATCAACTCGATCTTCCAGGCGCGTTTCCATTTCTTCATCCGCAATTCGCGTTGTCTCGCCTCTTGCAGATCATCATAGGCTTCAAACCACACCAACATGGTGCAGCCATGCTGCTTCGTAAACCCATCTATCAGCACATTGCGATGCTGATATGTCCTGGCCAGCAAGTCGCTCGTCACACCCAGATAAAGGGTGCCGTTGCGCCTGCTGGCCATCAGATAGACATATCCCGCTTTCGTTGCACTTCTCCGCTCTGGGTTCCTGCGTCCGCAGGAACACGAAGCATGATGATATTACAGGTCGATCAGCAGACGGGTCGGATCTTCGATCGCGTTCTTGACCGCGACGAGGAAGGTGACCGCTTCGCGACCATCGACCATGCGATGGTCGTAGCTGAGCGCCAGATACATCATTGGACGGATCACGATCTGACCGTCACGGACGACCGGGCGGTCCTCGATGCGGTGCAGGCCCAGAACCCCCGACTGGGGCGGGTTGATGATCGGGCTGGACAGCAGCGAACCGAACACGCCGCCGTTGGAGATGGTGAAGGTGCCGCCCTTCATATCTTCCATGGTCAGCTTGCCTTCCTTGGCCTTCTTGCCAAAGCCGCCGATGGTCTTTTCGATTTCGGCAACGCTCAGCGTTTCGGCATTGCGGATGACCGGAACGACCAGACCAGTGGGTGCCGACACGGCAACCGAGATGTCGCAGAAATTATTATAGACGATTTCGTCGCCTTCAATCTGCGCATTGACGCCCGGAATGTCGCGCAGCGCCATGCAGACTGCCTTGGTGAAGAAGCCCATGAAGCCCAGACGGACGCCATGTTTCTTCTCGAACAGATCCTTATATTTCGCGCGCGCCTCGATGATGTTGGTCATGTCGACGTCGTTATAGGTGGTCAGCAGCGCAGCGGTATTCTGCGCTTCCTTCAACCGCTTGGCCACCGTCTGGCGCAGGCGCGTCATCTTGACCCGTTCCTGCGCACGGCCCGGACCAGCGGCAGGTGCAGCGGCGGCAGGCGCAGCCGTAGCCGGCGTGGCGGCGGCGGCCTTGGCCGTGCCAGCGGCAACGGCGGCAGTGACGTCATCCTTGGTCAGGCGACCATCCTTGCCGGTCCCCTTGATCTTGCTGGGGTCCAGACCATGTTCCAGCACCAGGCGGCGCACGGCAGGCGACAGGGTCAGGTTGCCGCCGTCATCATCGTCCGACGCAACAGGCGCAGGGGCGGACGTTGCGGGCGCAGGCGCAGCGGCCTCTGCCTTGGCAGCGGGCGCAGCGGCAGGCGCGGCTGCCGCAGCAGCCCCTTCGTTGATCAGGCCCAGCAACGCGCCGACATTGACCGTATCGCCTTCCTTGGCGATGATATCGCCAAGGGTGCCTGCGACCGGCGAAGGCACATCGACCGCAACCTTGTCGGTTTCCAGGCTGACGATGGGTTCGTCGAGCGCGACGGCCTCACCCGGCTTCTTGAGCCACTGGCCCACGGTTGCTTCGGTAACGGATTCGCCCAGGGTAGGGACTTTGACTTCGGTAGCCATGAGCTTGTTCAGCCTTTCTTCTGGCGACGGATTTCTTCACGGACGCTGTGACCCAGCGCATCGGCGACGAGGGCGCCCTGTTCGGCGACATGGCGTTTGGCGAGGCCCGTTGCGGGCGACGCCGACGCCTTGCGACCGGCATAGCGGGCGCGCATCGGCGCCTTGCCAGCGTTAGCCAGCGCTTCCTCGACATAAGGCTCCACATGGAACCACGCACCATTGTTGCGCGGTTCTTCCTGGCACCAGATGACTTCTTCCAGATTCTTCATCCGGCCCAGACGCACGGCCAAAGCCTCGGTCGGGAACGGATAAAGCTGCTCGATACGCACGATCTGGGTGTTCTTGTCACCCGCCGCGTCGCGTGCCTCGATCAGGTCATAGGCGACCTTGCCCGAACATAGCACCAGACGCTTCGTGTCCGCATCCGCCGCCGGATTGGTGTCCGACAGGATGCGCTGGAAATGCGTATTGCCCTGGAAATCCTCGGCCTTGCTCACCGCCAGCTTGTGCCGCAACAGCGACTTGGGCGTCATGATGATCAATGGCTTGCGGAAAGGACGCAGCATCTGGCGGCGCAGGACGTGGAAATAATTGGCCGGCGTCGTGATGTTGGCGACCTGGATATTGCCTTCGGCGCACAGTTGCAGGAAGCGTTCCAGACGCGCCGAACTATGTTCCGGGCCTTGGCCCTCATAGCCATGCGGCAACAGGCAGACGAGGCCGTTGGAGCGCAACCATTTGGTTTCGGACGAAGCGATATACTGGTCGAAAACGATCTGCGCGCCATTGGCGAAATCGCCAAACTGCGCTTCCCACAGCACCAGGCTTTTGGGATCCGCCAGCGCATAGCCATATTCGAAGCCCAGCACGCCATATTCGGACAACGGACTATCCAGCACTTCGAACCGGCCATGCGGCACGGTGGCGAGCGGGATATATTTATTCTCCGTATTCTGGTCGACCCAGACCGAATGACGCTGGCTGAACGTGCCGCGCCCGGAATCCTGCCCCGACAGGCGCACGCCATAGCCTTCCGACAGAAGCGAGCCGAAGGCCAGAGCCTCCCCCGTCGCCCAGTCGAAATTGGCGCCCGACTTGAACATTTCCGCCTTGGCATCCAGCACGCGCTGCAACGTCTTGTGGACGACATGCCCCTGCGGAACGGTGGTCAGCGTCTTGCCCAGGCTGTCGAACAGCTTGGGCGCGATCGCGGACTCCACGCTCTGGCGGCCGGTTTCGGCGTCGGCGGGCTTGTGCAGCCCCGACCAGCGACCCGCAAACCAGTCAGCCTTGTTGGCCTTGTAGCTTTTGGACGCCTCGAACTCTTCTTCCAGATGGTTGACGAAATCGCCGGTCGCCTTGGCGACATAATCGTCGTCCACGACACCTTGCGCCTTCAGCCGCGTCGCATAGACGTCGCTGACCGGCGGGTGCTGGCGGATCTTGGCATACATCAGCGGCTGGGTGAACGAAGGTTCGTCGCCTTCATTATGCCCGAAGCGGCGATAGCACCACATGTCGATCACGATGTCGCGGTGGAAGGTCTGGCGATATTCGACCGCCAGCTTGCACGCGAAGGTCACTGCTTCGGGATCGTCGCCATTGACGTGCAGGATCGGCGCCTGAACGCCCTTCGCCACGTCCGAGGGATAGGGCGATCCACGCGAAAATTGCGGGCTGGTGGTGAAACCGACCTGATTGTTGACGATGAAATGGATGCAACCGCCGGTGTTATAACCCGACACGCCGGAAAAGCCGAGGCATTCCCAGACGATGCCCTGCCCCGCAAAGGCCGCGTCACCATGGATCAGCACGGGCAGAACCTGCTCATGCTTGGCCAAGTCGTCGCGGAACGTCTGCTGCGCGCGGACCTTCCCCAGAACGATCGGATCGACCGTTTCCAGATGCGACGGGTTGGGGACCAGCGACATATGCACCTTGATGCCGTCAAATTCGCGGTCGGTGGAGGTGCCGAGATGATATTTCACGTCACCCGAACCGCCGACATCTTCGGGATTGGCAGTGCCGCCCGAAAATTCGTGGAAAATGACGCGGAAACCCTTGGCCAGCACATTGGCCAGCACGTTCAGGCGGCCACGATGGGCCATGCCGTAGACGATTTCGCGGATGCCCGACTGGCCACCATATTTGATCACCGCTTCGAGCGCGGGGATCATCGATTCGCCACCGTCCAGGCCAAAGCGCTTGGTGCCGACATATTTGCGGCCCAGGAACTTCTCATATTGTTCGCCCTGGATGACCTTGGCCAGAATCGCCTTCTTGCCTTCGGGCGTGAAGATGATTTCCTTGTCCTTGCCCTCCAGCCGGTCCTGAAGGAAACGGCGTTCCTCCACATCGGCGATGTGCATATATTCCAGGCCGACATTGCCGCAATAATTGGCGCGCAGGATGGCGACGATTTCGGTCACGGTCGCGAACTGAAGGCCCAGCGTGCCGCCAAGGAATATCTTTTTGGTCGGGTTGGTCAGACCATGATATTCCGGCGTCAGGTCGGCCGGCAGATCGCGCTGGGTCAGGCCCAGCGGATCGAGATTGGCGGCAAGGTGACCGCGCACGCGATAGGTGCGGATCAACATCTGTGCGCGGATGGCGTCTTCGGCGGCCTCGGCTATGTCAGCGTCGGATGTCGGCTTGCCCTGCGCCTTGGCGGCGGCCTTGACGGCCACCTGCATCTGCGTCGGATCGAGCGCGCCGGTAAGGTCGTCCGTTTCCGTGAGCGGCCAGTTGGGCCTGGCCCAGCTTGGGCCTTGCTCGATCTCGAATTCCTGGTTTTCGTAACCCATGTCTCTTGTCCCATCCCAGCCGCGTGCAGTCGCGGAACGGGGGTAACAAGCGGCCGGGGTGCAGCCCGGCCGCCATGTTGGATTGTGGCTCGTTTAGCCGTTCAGCACGGCCAGCAGGGTCGTGCCGAGTTCGGACGGGCTGGCAGCAACCTTGATGCCGGCCGCTTCCATCGCCGCGATCTTGCTTTCCGCGTCGCCCTTGCCACCCGATACGATCGCACCGGCATGGCCCATGCGACGACCCGGAGGCGCCGTGCGACCGGCGATGAAACCGGCCATCGGCTTCTTGCGGCCACGCTTGGCTTCGTCGATCAGGAACTGCGCCGCCTGTTCTTCCGCGTCGCCACCGATTTCACCGATCATGATGATCGATTCGGTCGCGTCGTCGGCCAGGAACAATTCCAGCACGTCGATGAAGTTGGTGCCGTTGACCGGATCGCCGCCGATGCCGACGGCCGTGGTCTGGCCCAGGCCCGCATTGGTGGTCTGGAACACCGCTTCATAGGTAAGCGTGCCGGAGCGCGAAACCACGCCGACCGAACCCTTGGAAAAGATGTTGCCGGGCATGATGCCGATCTTGCATTCGCCGGGCGTCAGCAGGCCGGGGCAGTTCGGGCCGATCAGGCGCGACTTGCTACCGGAAAGCGAACGCTTCACGCGTACCATGTCCAGCACCGGGATGCCTTCGGTGATGCACACGATCAGCGGGATTTCCGCGTCGATCGCTTCCAGGATCGAATCCGCTGCAAATGGTGGCGGAACATAGATGACCGATGCATCGGCACCGGTCTTGCTCTTGGCTTCGGCAACCGTATCGAACATCGGCAGGCCGATATGGGTCGAACCGCCCTTGCCCGGCGTAACGCCGCCAACCATCTGCGTGCCGTATGCCAGCGCGGTTTCGGTGTGGAAGGTGCCGGTGGCGCCCGTCATCCCTTGCGTGATGACCTTGGTGTTCTTGTTCACCAGAATGGACATGCGTGTCCCTTTTCTTCTGTGGAAGTGGCACTTGGGGTCTAAAGCGCCCCGTCCCAGGCTGCGCACTTACCTGGGACGACACGGTGCAGCTTGTTGGCTCAGGCGAGCGAGGGATCGATACCCTTGCACGCTTCCAGCAATTCCTTGACGGCATCCACCGACACCTGAAGGTTCGCCTTGGCTTCCTCGTTCAGTTCGATTTCGATGACCTGTTCCACGCCATCCTTGCCGATGATGACCGGCACGCCGACATAGAGATTGTCGACGCCATATTGGCCGGTCAGGTTGGCGGCGCAGGGCAGCAGGCGCTTCTTGTCGCCCAGATAGGATTCAGCCATCGCGATCGCGCTGGTGGCGGGGGCATAGAAGGCCGATCCGGTCTTGAGCAGCGCGACGATTTCGCCGCCGCCCGAACGGGTGCGCGCGACGATGGCGTCAATGCGCTCCTTGGTCGAACGGCCCTGCTTGATCAGGTCGGGGATGGGGATGCCCGCAATGGTCGAATATTCGATCACCGGGACCATCGTGTCACCATGGCCACCCAACACGAAGCTGGTGACGTCCTTGGCCGACACGTCGAATTCTTCCGCCAGGAAATGGTTGAAGCGCGAGCTGTCGAGAACGCCCGCCATGCCCACGACCTTGTTATGCGGCAGGCCGGAAAATTCGCGCAACGCCCACACCATCGCGTCGAGCGGGTTGGTGATGCAGATGACGAAAGCGTCCGGCGCGTTGGCGGCAATGCCTTCGCCCACGGCCTTCATGACTTTCAGGTTGATGCCCAGCAAATCGTCGCGGCTCATGCCGGGCTTGCGGGCGACACCGGCGGTAACGATGATAACGTCCGCGCCTGCGATGTCGGCATAGTCGTTGGAGCCGCTGATCTTGGCGTCGAACCCTTCGACCGAAGCGCATTGCGACAGGTCGAGCGCCTTACCCTGAGGCACGCCTTCGGCCACGTCGAACATGACGATATCGCCCAGACCCTTCAGGGCCGCGAGATGCGCGAGCGTGCCGCCAATGTTGCCAGCGCCGATCAGCGCAATCTTGTTACGGGCCATATGATTGTCATCCTCCAAGTCGTCACTACCGGAATTGCCAGTTCGCCTACGCCCTTCGGACGGGGGTTTCAACCTGTCAAAGGTGGGAAGTTCAAATTATCTTTGCAATTCATTCGCAATTTCATTAAAGCCGATTCACACTCTGTCGCCCCGGACTCCTACCCTGGTCCATGGGCCTTCCCTGCAGAGCCATCCTGCCGGGCGCCTTTCTCCTCGAAGGCGCCCGGCCTCTTTCTCATGTAAAGATTGCGTCCCGATGAACGGCAGGCGCATCGTCCGACCGGCGGATTCCATGCGGCGACGAACGGCGGAAAGCCAATTGTGATAAGATGCAGCGTGTTCCCGCGCAGGCGGAACATGCGGCGCTGCTATTTCGGGCCGTGGCCCAGCGCCAGATAATCGTCCGACTGCATTTCCATCAGCCGCGACACGGTGCGTTCAAATTCGAACGCGCCGTCGCCTTCCGGGTAAAGCGCCGCCGGTTCAGCATCGGCCGACGCCAGCAGCTTGACCTTATATTCGTACAGCGAGTCGATCAGCGTGACGAAACGCGCCGCCTCATTGCGGTTTTCCGGTCCCAGCACGGGGATGCCGACAATGATGATCGTGTGGAATTTCCGCGCGATCGCCAGATAGTCCGGCGCGCCGCGCGCCTCTGCGCACAGCCGCTTGAACGAGAATACAGCAACCCCCTTCAGGCTCTTTGGCACATGCAGCGTGCGGCCGCCCTGCACGGATATGTCTTCCGACGGCACATGCGCGCGGTCGGACGGGGGATAGTCGGTCAGGCGAAAGAAAGCGGTGCTGAGCGCGTCGGTCGCTTCCTGCCCGTTGGGGCTGTGCCACAAGGCCGCATCGCCCAGCCGGTCGCGCCGATAATCTGTCGGTCCGTTGAGCGTCATCACGTCCAGGCTGACCTTGATCAGGTCGATGAACGGCAGGAAAAGCTGGCGGTTGAGGCCGTTCTTGTAGAGTTCGTCCGGTTCGCGGTTCGACGTGGTGACGATCGTTACCCGTTTTTCCAGCAAGCCGGTGAACAGCCGCGACATGATCGCCGCGTCGGCCATATTATTGACGACCATTTCATCAAAGCACAGCAGCCGCGCCTCGTCCGCCAGCGAATCGACCACCGGCGGAATCGGATCGCCCTTTTCCGACTTGCGCGCCTGCGCCAGCCGGGCATGAACATCCAGCATGAATTCATGGAAATGGGCGCGCTTCTTGCGCTGGATCTGCACCGTGTCGAAAAACAGGTCCATCAGCATCGACTTGCCGCGCCCGACCCCGCCCCACATATACAGGCCACGCGGCGGTTCGGGTGCCTTGCGCAGCAGCTTCCACAGGGTGGAGCCGCGCGGCGGGGCCGCTTCCAGTTCGCGTTGCAGCACGTCCAGCCGCTCTGCCCCGGCCTGCTGGTCGGGATCGGCGCGCAATTCGCCTGCCGCCACCAGCGCGCGGTAACGGTCCATCACATGGCTCGTCATGCTTCGGGTGCCTTGCGCAGCGTCGCGGTGGACGCAGCGATCGCCCTGCCATCCTGCACCAATGTCATGCGCAGGAACAACAGCCGCCCGGTTTCGCCCAGCAAGTCCACCTCTGCGCGCAGAATATGATCGGACCGGCCAGCCGCCATATATTGCATCGACAGGTCGACGGTCACGGCGCTGGCCTGCGCCGGACGGCCGATCGCGACCATTGTGGAAAAATAGGCATGATCGGCAAAGGCGGCCAGGAAACCGCCATGCAGCGACCCCAGCCGATTACGATGATTGGCGCGCGGTTCCAGTTCGACGATCGCGCGCCTGGCCCCATCGGGCTGCGAATAGATCGAACCGAGCAGGGTGAGGAACGTGTCCGGCACCGGCTCCATCCATTGCAGCCAGCCAGCGCGCGGCCCGTCGGTGACGCGCCGCGCTATTGCCTTTTCACCCGCGCTCACAGCGATCAGAGCTGCCGTTCGACCATCATCTTCTTGGTTTCGGCAATTGCCTTGGCCGGCGACAGCCCCTTCGGGCAGACATTGGCGCAGTTCATGATGGTGTGGCAGCGATAGAGGCGGAAGGGATCTTCCAGCTCGTCCAGGCGATCGCCGGTAAATTCGTCGCGGCTGTCGGCCAGCCAACGATAGGCCTGCAACAGGATCGCCGGACCCAGGAACTTGTCGCTGTTCCACCAGTAGGACGGGCAGCTGGTCGAGCAGCAGGCGCACAGGATGCACTCATACAGGCCATCCAGCTTTTCGCGCTCCGCAGGCGACTGAAGCCGCTCCTTGCCCGACGGCGGCGGCGACACGGTTTTCAGCCAGGGCTGGATCGAATTATACTGGGCATAGAAATGGGTGAAATCAGGGACCAGATCCTTGATCACGTCCATATGCGGCAACGGCGTGATCCGCACATCCTTGCCCGAACATTCGTCGATCGCGGTGGTGCAGGCCAGGCCGTTCTTGCCGTTCATGTTCATCGAACAGCTGCCGCAAATGCCCTCGCGGCACGAACGGCGGAAGGTCAGTGTAGGATCATATTCATTCTTGATCTTGAGCAGCGCGTCCAGAACCATCGGGCCGCAGCTGTCCAGGTCGACCTCGAACGTGTCGTAACGCGGGTTCTGACCGGAGTCGGGATCGTAGCGATAGACCTTGAAGCTGCGGACGTTGGTCGCCCCCGCAGGTGCCGGATGGGTCACGCCCTTGCCGCTGATCTTGCTGTTCTTGGGCAACGCAAATTCGGCCATCGCTCGTCTAGCCCCTTTATGGATGTCTGTCGGTTGGCGTTGCGCATAACAAAAATTGCGCAAAGGTCCAGCGTCCAGACCATCTTTCTGCTTTGCCTGCCCATTTGGACAGACGCGGGTGCCCGCACCATCTTGCGTCCGCCGCCCTGATCGCTAGGGCAGGTTGCACCGTCCGGGGACTTGCCTGCATTGCCGATCGACATCGCCTTCCTTGCCATTGCCGAAGCGCAGCAGCTCTATCACTGGCTGCCCGCCGCGCTGGAACTGGCCCGGCGGCCCGGCGTGCGGGTCAGCGTGCTGTCGCCATCGGACAGCATATTGGCGCTGATCGCCAGTTACGACCCGGACGCCACGCTCAACCCCGTGCGCCTGCGCCGTTTTTCGCGCAAACCCGACTCGCTGTTCCGCCAGCCATCGCGCATCGCCACGCTGATCGGCAATTATCGCACCATTGCCCATTACCCCGTGCTGGTGACGACGGAAATTTCCAGCGCCTGGCTGCGGCGGGTGCCGGGCTTTGCCAGCCGTCTCATCCTCATCAAACATGGCGCGGGCGACCGGGAGGGCGGCTATAAGAAGCGCCATGCCGATTTCGACCTGACGCTGGTGGCGGGCGAGAAAGATCGCCACCGCCTGATCGAACGGGGGCTATGCACGCCAGATGCCGTCGCGGTCGGCGGCTATCCCAAGTTCGAGCTGAAAGCACAGCGGCAGCGCTTTTTCGACAATGACTTGCCCGTCCTGCTCTATAATCCGCATTTCGACCCGGCCCTGTCCTCCTGGGTCCAGCATGGCCCGGCGATGCTGGCCGCGCTGGAATCACTTGTCGGCTGGAACGTCATCATCGCCCCGCATACCAAGCTGGCACGCGCCGTCCCGCCGATCGTCAGCGCCGCGCCGCATATTCGCGTGGACATGGGCAGCCGCCACGCGATCGACATGAGTTACACGATGAGCGCTGACATCTATCTTGGCGACGTATCCAGCCAGGTCTATGAATTCCTCATCCAGCCGCGCCCCTGCATCTTCCTCAACCTCGACCGGCGCGACGCCAGCGGCGACGCCTTCGCCCATTGGCGGCTGGGGCAGGTGATCGAGAGCGCGGACGCCTTGCCCCAAGCCCTCGCCAGCGCGAACGCCTTGCAACCCGGCTTCGTTGCTGCGCAGGAAGCCGCGATGCGCCAGTCCATCGACCTGTCCCCGGTCCCCGCGTCGCAGCGGCAGGCCGACCTTATCCAGACCTTCGCGAAAGCGCCCCTATGACCGAAACGATCACCACCACCCTTGGCCCCGTCCACCTGATCGGCGACAACGCCACGCCGATCTGGGGCATGAGCAATGCCGAACGCAGCCGCCGCATGGCGGAAAGTGCGGCGAAGAATGGCAGCAAACTAGCGGACGGCGATGCGCTGGTTTTCAACCTTGCCTATGCGTTCGATCCGCTGCTGCTGCGGCTGGTGCTGGAAACGCCCGGCACGGTCTTTGCCTGGGGCAGCGTCCCGGTCGTTGGCCAAGTGCCGACAGGATCGGACCCGATGCAGGCCGCCAGCGTCATCGACCTGTCGGACGGGCGCAAACTCTACAACCGGCAATTGCGCAAGCTGGAACAGCCGATGGTGCGCGAACTCACCCCCGCGTCCCGCCGGTCGATCGAGCGGCAAAGCTATTTCGGCGCCTATAAGGGCGTCACTGACATATTGACCAAATATCTGTGGCCCGAACTGGCGCTGGTCCTGACCCGCATCGCCGCGCAATTGCGAATGACGCCCAATATGGTGTCGGTGATCGGCGTCACCCTCTGCCTGATCGCCACTTTCCTGTTCGACGCGGGCCTGTACTGGACCGGATTCCTGTGCGGCTTCATCTTCATGGTGCTGGATACGGTGGACGGCAAGCTGGCCCGCTGCACCATCACCTCGTCCAAATGGGGCAATGTCATCGACCATGGCGTCGACCTGGTCCACCCGCCCTTCTGGTGGTATTTCTGGGGGACCGGCCTTGCCGCATGGGGGCTGTCGCTCTCGGCACAGGCGTTTCTGCTCGTCATGGTCGCGGTCATCGCGGGCTATGTGCTGCAACGGCTGATCGAGGGGATGTTCCTCAAGGATTTCAAGATGGACATCCATGTCTGGCGGCCTTTCGACAGCCAGTTCCGGCTGGTGACCGCGCGGCGCAACCCGAACATGGTGATCCTGTTCGTCGCGCTGCTGTTCGGGCGGCCCGACATCGGCCTGATTGCGCTGGCATGGTGGACGGTGATTTCGCTGCTCGTCCATGCCGTGCGGCTGGTACAGGCCTATGGCGTCAGGCGGTCTGGGCGTCCCATCATAAGCTGGATGGATGAGGCGGAAGCGGCACTGTGAACGCCACGATCGCAAAATTCGGCTGGCCCGCCACGCTGGTCACGGAGTTCACCCATTGGGTCGTCCTGCTGCGCCCGGCCCAGCCGACGCTCGGATCGCTGGTCCTTGCGGCCAAGAGCGACGCGACTGCGTTCGGCGACCTGCCGGGGGAGGCCCATGCCGAACTCAAACATGTCACCGCGACGATCGAAGCGGCACTGACCAGGGCGGTCGGCTATACGAAGATCAATTATCTCATGCTGATGATGGTCGACCCCCACGTCCATTTCCACGTCATCCCCCGCTATGAAGGCGCACGCAGCGGCGGCGGTATGACGGTGCCGGACGCAGGCTGGCCGGGCCAGCCGGACCTTGGCACCGCGGTCAAGATAGACAGCGACATGGACGATGGGTTGCGCAATTGGGTGAGGGGTCATTTCGATAGTGAAATGAATTGAGGCACCTCGGCCCGATCCTCCTGCGTCATGCTGGCGCAGGCTGGGATGACTTATAAATTCCTCCCCTTGTAGGGGAGGTGGCTGGCCGCAGGTCAGACGGAGGGGTGTCACCCTCTCGATAGGGCGACACCCCTCCACCACTTCGTGGTCCCCCTCCCCTTAAAGGGGAGGATTTTCATATCCGCCTCAGTTCGCTTTCCGACAGCCCGACCACACCCAAAACCCTTCCAATGTAGGATTTTGTCTGGTTTACCCTTGTGGATGAACCCGGTCCCCCTGCCCCATCAACACCACCCGGTCGCGCATTCGCCGCGCGCCCGGCGCACGGCTGTAGCGTCTCCGTCGCGCCCCTGTATCTTCGCTGTTACTTTAGCGTTGCGTTTGGCCCAAAATGCCCCATGACGGTGTGAACTTCGGCCCCTCGCGTCACCTGTCGCGGTAACGCACCTCCGCCACCCACCTGGCCGTCAGCGCGCGCGCCGCCTCGACATCCTGATGGAAGTCGACTTCCTGCCATTCCAGCCCCTCGATCGACGCGGTGCCGACGCGGTTGCCCTTGGCGATGATGTCGATGGCGCGCAGATACCAGCGTTCCACGCCTTCGGGCGTCCGCATCATCTGTTCGATCTGGTTGCGGAAAATCGCCGGACCTTCGCCGGTGAAGGCCAGCATACCGATGGATTCGGCATTGGTGTCGGGCGGCAACAACCGCTTGCCGATATGGTTCAGCCGACCGCTTTCGTCACGGTTCACCTTCATATCGTCATCATCATAATCGCCATCCGCCTTTATATCGACGGTCACGGTGATGGCGTCGGTCGCCCCCGCGATCAGCCGGGCGACGATCTCGTCCGATACGATGGTGTCGCCGTTCAGGATGATGAAGTCCCGGTCCATCTCCTCCCGCACGATCCAGCAGGTGCCGAGGTTATCGGCGACCTGAAAGAAGGGGTTGAACACGCACCGAATCCGCGCGCCGGTTTCGCGATAGAGTTGCAGCGCATGGTCCTCCACCCGTTCGGTGCGGAATCCGGTGACCACGACGATGTCGGTCACGCCATTGGCGACCAGCGCCGCGACCTGCCAGCTGATAAGAGTGCGGCCGTTGAATTCGATCATGCATTTTGGCACGTCGCGGGTCAGCGGCAACAGGCGGGAACCTTGTCCGGCGGACAGGATGATGGCTTTGGTGATGGTCATGGCCCGCCCATTAACGGGGAAATTGGCCGAAAAAAAGGCGGCTTCAAACTCACCTTCGCAACGCCTAGACAGGCCGCGCATCAGGGCAAGGGCATAGAGGCAGAATGACGGTCAAACGCAAACCCCACGCCGGGCAGGACGGCTTTTCCCGCATCCTGGCCAATACCGGCTGGCTGCTGGGGGGCAAGGGCGTGGGCGCGGTGTTGAGCCTGGCCTATCTGGCCATCGTGACCCGCACTTTGGGGGTCGCCGATTTTGGCCGTTTCGCGCTGGTGCTGAGCGCCGCGACCGTCATCAAGACAGTCGTCAGCTTCGACAGCTGGCAGATCATCGTGCGCTACGGACAGGCGCATCTGGAACAGGGACGCGGCGATGCGCTCAACCGGGTGCTGCGCTTCTGCATCCTCATCGACCTTGCCTCGGCGGTCGCGGGCGGGGCAATTGCGGCGGGCATCATCCTGCTCTTTGGCGATCTGCTGGAACTGCCGGCGGGCATGGGGTGGCAGGCCTGGGCCTTCTGCATGGTGATGATGATCACGATCCGGTCGTCCCCCACCGGCATATTGCGCCTGTTCGACCGCTTCGATTCCGCCGCCTTTGCCGAAACGATGATCCCGGTCGGGCGGATGATCGGCGCTGTGGTGGCATGGGTCGCGATGCCCACGATCAGTGGTTATCTGATTGCATGGGGACTTGCCGAACTGCTCTGTGCGGTCGCTTACTGGTGGCTGGCGCTGCGGGTCGGGCGCGGGCAACTGGGCAACTGGGCGGCAGGCAGCGGATGGGACGCGCGGCAGGAAAATCCCGGCATCGTCGGCTTCCTGACCGCGACCAACCTGCAAACCACGCTGGCGTCGGTGGGGCAGCAGGTTGCGGTGCTGATCGTCGGCCTGTTCGTCGGACCGACCGGCGCGGGCCTCTATCGCCTCGCCAATCAACTCGCCAATTCGCTGACCAAGATTTCGGGGCTATTGTCGCGCAGCATCTTCGTCGAACTGTCACGCACGCAGACCACGCAGGGGACGGCGACGCAGGGGACGGATGCGCTGCACGCACTTTTCCGCCGCACCAACCGGCTGGCGCTGGTGGCGGGCGCAGTCATCATCGCGCTGATCGCGACGATCGGCCATCCCCTACTGGGGCTGGTGGCGGGCAAGGCGTTTCTGCCCGCCTATCCGCTGCTGCTGCTGCTGGGCGTTGCGGCGTGCATCGAACTGGTGGGGGTCAGCTATCGCCCGCTTTTGATGGCGACCGACCGGGCGGGCCTTTCGCTGCGCATCACCTTTGCCTCGACCCTGCTGTTGCTCGGCCTGCAAGCCGCGCTGTTACCGCTTTACGGCACGATGGGGGCGGCAGCCGCGAACATCGTCGCGTCGATCGCGGGCTTTGTGATGATGGGACTGGCCAGCCGCCGGGCAATGCGGGGAATTGGATGAACAGTGACGCCACCCTGTTCCCGGCACAAAAAAGGGGCCGGTTGCCCGGCCCCTCTTCGTATCGGCAATGCCGTGAAGGTTTAGCGCTTTGCTAGTTCGAGTCTCAAATATTATCTTGCAATATCATATAGATAACAACATTTTCTATATGTGCGTGTAAAATACGTGTAAGAATATTGAAAATTACCCCGCCTTTGCAATTCATTAGAGTTAAGAGGCATAAATACGGTATGAGATTTTACGAGTTCGCCACAGCCAAACCCACGAAGCCGCGTCAGCCTAAAAAGCCCATGACGCCTGAGCAATCACTGATTGCGGCCAGAAAGCGCGATGTAGACATAGCGAAACAAGCCATGCAGTCGGTGAAAGATCGCCAGAAGCAGAAGAAGGAAGCGGAAAAGGCTCGCCGCGTCTCCTACATTGGAAAATTGCAGCCGCGACCAAACTGATCATCTATTCGCCTTTAATCTGGAAGGCAGACTCCCATTCTACCCACATATGTCCATCATGCGCGGTGTCGATGCTGTTCAGGCAGACCGTCTTTGAATGGAGTGCGCGATCATCGCTTCGCTGCAAATTTACTATGTAGATAATTCCTGACGGGCGCACTGGTCACTAATAGTGAGCAGACAAACGAAAACGCCCCCGCGGCAAGCCGTGAGAGCGTTTCAAAGGCCGTCACTGGAACGCATACGCGTCTCCATGGGCTAAATGTGTGGATCGGCGTGCAAAAAGGACCCGGTTAGCGGGGTGATCGGCGTCCAAAAGGGAACCACCATTCCGATGGTTTAGACAGCAGCCTGGTTTTTCAGGTGGCGAGATCGGGATGTTGGTGGTGGAGACAGTTGTACGGATCAGGCGCGAGCACGCAGGTGGCAAGGCGATCAGGGAGATCGCGCGGGATCTGCGGCTGTCACGCAAGGTGGTGCGCAAGGCGATCAATGCTCTGGAAGGTGCGTTTGACTATCATCGCACGGTTCAGCCGCTGCCTCGGATCGGACCCTTTCAGGAGCAGCTCGATACGCTGCTGAGCGAGAACGAAGCGCGGCATCGGCGTGACCGGCTGCGGATGACGCGGATCTACGATCTGCTGCTGCGAGAAGGGTTCGAGGGTTCGTATGATGCAGTGCGGCGCTACGCCCGGCGCTGGGCGGATGGCCGACGCAAGGATCCCGGCGGCGACGTGCCCGCGTTCATTCCGCTGCTGTTCAAGCCGGGCGAGGCATACCAGTTCGACTGGAGCCACGAGGATGTAGAGATCGCAGGCAAGCCGATGCGCGTGAAGGTAGCGCACATGCGGCTATGCGCGTCGCGGGCCGTGTATGTGCGAGCCTATCCGCGTGAGACGCAAGAGATGGTGTTCGACGCCCATGCCCGCGGCTTTGCGTTCTTCGGCGGGGTGCCGTTGCGCGGCATCTACGACAACATGAAGACCGCGGTGACGACGGTCTTTGTTGGCAAGGAGCGCGTGTTCAACCGCCGGTTTTTGGTCATGGCCGATCATTATATGGTCGAGCCGACCGCCTGTTCGCCAGCGGCAGGCTGGGAGAAGGGGCAGGTCGAGAACCAGGTCCAGACGATCCGCGGCCGCTTTTTCCAGCCTCGGCTGAAGTTCGCCAGCATCGAGGAACTGAACGGGTGGCTTGAGGCAGAATGTCTGCGCTGGGCCGCGATGCACGCGCATCCCGAGCAAAAGGACATGACTGTCGCGCAGGCGCTGGAGGCCGAACGGCCCGTACTGCAACCGATGCTGTCGCCGTTCGACGGCTTTCACGAGACGAGCCACGCGGTCACCGGCACATGCCTGATCAGCTTTGACCGCAACCGCTATTCTGTGGCGGCGCGGACGGTGCGCCGTGCGGTTCAGGTGCGCGCCTATGCCGACCGGATCATAGTCCGCTTGGGGGACGAGATCGTCGCCGAACACCCGCGCTGCTTTGGGCGCGACCGCACGATTTACGATCCATGGCACTATCTGCCGGTGCTGGTGCACAAACCCGGCGCCCTGCGCAACGGCGCACCATTCCTTGACTGGGCGCTGCCACCAGCGCTGGCCCGGTTGCGGCGCAAGCTGGGCAGTGGGGACGAAGCCGATCGCCGTTTTGTCCGCGTGCTTGCTGCCATATCCACCGATGGGCTGGAGGCTGTCGAGGCCGCCATCGGCGAAGCGTTCGATACCGGCGCTGCCAGCGACGAGGTGATCCTCAATATTCTGGCGCGCCGCCGCGAACCGCCAGCAGATCAGCCAATGAGCGTGGTGGTCGACCTCAAGCTCAAGCATCCGCCCCGCGCCGATTGCGCGATCTATGATACGGTGCGAGGCCACAATGCAGCGGCATGAGATGATCGACACCATGCGCGCGCTGGGCCTCAAGGGAATGGCCAGCGCGTTCGATGAGGCGGTAACCACTGGCGTGCAACGCCAGCGCACCACGCCCGAGATCCTGACCGATCTGCTGCGCGCCGAAGCCGCCCACCGTCACGCCGCCTCGATCCGCTACCGCATGAGTGCGGCCAAACTGCCGGTGATCAAGGATCTTGATGCGTTCGTGTTCGACGGTACGCCTATCAACGAGGAACTGGTCCGCGCGCTGCACGCCGGATCATTCCTGCCCGGCAGGCGCAATATCGTACTGGTTGGCGGCACCGGAACCGGCAAGACTCACTTGGCAATCGCCATTGCCGCCAGCGTCGTGCGCGCAGGCGCCCGTGGCCGCTACTTTAACACCGTTGATCTGGTCACCCGGCTCGAGGATGAGGCGCGCATCGGCAAGGCCGGCGCACTCGCTGCCCAACTCAGCCGCATCGAACTCGTCGTGCTTGATGAACTGGGTTATCTGCCGTTTGCTCGCTCCGGCGGCCAGTTGCTGTTCCACCTGATGAGCAAACTCTACGAAAAGACCTCAGTGATCATCACCACCAACCTGGCATTCGGCGAATGGCCCACGGTGTTCGGCGATCCCAAAATGACCACCGCGTTGCTCGATCGCACCACCCACCATTGCGATATCATCGAGACCGGCAACGACAGCTGGCGCTTCAAACACCGCAACTGACCCAGCCTCAAAAGCCCCCATAAAAATTGCTTCGCGCTGGCGCTGCCTCCGGTCGGGCTACGCCCTCCCTACGCCAGCGCCAGCGCGAAATCCGCGCCCGGCATCAACCCCAGCGCAACGCCGCAAGGTGGTTCCCTTTTGCACGCCGATAGTGGGTCCCGTTTGGACGCCGATTGACAGGCATGAATGCCGTGGCGGTCGAAAATCTCGCTGATGTGCCGGTCATCATCGCCTCGATCATCCAAGCCATCCACGCTGGCGAGCTGGACGTACAGGCAAAAGCGGCCATTGCCGACCGCAAGGTTCAGCGTAAAGCCAAGCAGGCCGCTGCTTAATGCAATTGATTGAATAGGGCGGGCCGCGTGTCCGCCCTAATTGCCGCTCACTATTAGTGAGGCGAGCAGATCGCCGACACCAATACGGCGGCCAGTGCGATCATAGGTGGCATTTATCGCGGGATCGAACCAGCCCGCAGGCGACCCATCAGCAGCATAGCCCCTGATCTGCCGCCCTACCTGTTGCCGCCACCCCAGCAATTTCCCTGAACCATCCCGCAAATTTTGCCGCATTCCAGCCTCCAATTTTGAGGCTGTCAATCAAGCGCTGGCTTCGGCGCATGTCGATCCGCTATGGCTACTTCCGCCCACGATTGGTGAGAATGCCCTGTCGGCGTCTGAGTGCTGGAACCGCAGTTCACGCTGTCGCACTGCTTGGGCTGGGCAAATCGCCATCGTCGGGCTGGAGCGCGCGCCTGAGTGCAGGATGCTTGTCGCCCCACGGATCGTTTTCCAGTTCAGCAAGCCCAGCCGCTTCCACAAGGGCATCAAAATCGAAATCTTCCCCGCCATTCTGTTTCGCAAAGCGGAGCGCAGCAAGGATCGTTGCAGGATCCCATTCACCCTCTGGGTATCCAGTCAGTTCTTTGACGCGGTGTTCTGGCAGCACATGGTCGTAGTGCCTGTGGATTTGCGTCACAGAGGTTCCGCAGTTGCGAGCAATGTCAGCGTGCTGCTTCCCGTTCGTCAGTCGATCCGTAATGTAGGTATGCCGCAGGCTATAGATGGTACGGTTGTGGCCATCTGGCCCTTTCAGCAAATCCGCCTCGGCCAGCAAGTTGCGGAAGGTGTGGTGAGGATCCCAGCCCGGCTTGAATAGGAAAACCTTTTCCTCTTCCGTGCTGCCGTCATCCTTTCGGAGATTCTCCAGTTCCTGCAAATATGGCTTGAGACCAAGCTGGCTGAACACAATTCGCGTGCCCGTCTTCGTTTCGTTCATCACGGTGATCTTGGCGAGGCCGTCACGGGTCCATTTGACATCAGACCACTTGCAGAGAGCGGCTTCGCGCGGCCTCATGCCCGTGAGATAGTAGAACCAGACGAGGCATCGGACGATCTGGCGCTGATGGTTGTGCAGCTTATGTTGCCCGCTATGCTGCCAATCGTCCATGTGCTGGGCCAGCTTGAACCATTCGTCGGCATCAAATCCGAAGCGCTTTGCGCGGTTCGGATCGGTATTGAGCAACTTGGCTTTGGCGCGCGGAATGACGGGACAAAGAGACCAGCGCACAGCTTGATCGAGAGCTTGGCCGATTAGCCCAAGTTCCATTGTTAGCGTTTTGCGCGCCGGGCGCTTCGTCCCTTTTTCCCTGCGCCAACCAACGTAATTTTCGACTTTTTGGACCGTGATCTTGTCTACGGCGCAGTTATCGAAATACGGCTTGATGTAACGATTGCCACTCCCGCTATGCAGCCTCTGACGATGAATGCTGAGGTTCTTCTCTACCCACGGAATCCAGCGCTTGTCCCAAAATTCGTCGAACTTGATAGAATTGAGTGGCATATCAGCGTCTGCACGCGGCTTTAGCTTGCTGTACAGTTCCAAGGCAGCACGTTCCGCCCCCGCCTGATCCAATATCTTTAGGCTTCGTCGTGTCCGTTTTCCACCGCCAAGCTCCAAACGAGCCTGCCACGTCCCGTCACTATTGTCGCCGCGCTTGTAGAGGACGATCGCACCGCCCATCAATTTTACAGTGTCTTGCTGATGCCCCATGCTTGCCACCCTATGCGTGTAAAGGTGACTAAGTCGTAAGCTCGCGGAGCTGTCGTCGCGATCAAAACATGAACAAGCGTGTAATCGCGCGTGTTGCCTGCGTGTATCAGGCTAACTCGTGGCAGCGCATTTCTGCGGCGAGCGTGTAAGCTACGTGTAACGAAAAAGGGGGCCATTTCTGACCCCCTTTTCCTTGATTTCCAACTGGTTAAGCCCAGCTTCCAGATTAGCGCTTCGAGAACTGGAAGCTCTTGCGCGCCTTCGCCTTGCCGTACTTCTTGCGTTCGACAACGCGGCTGTCGCGGGTCAGGAAGCCTTCGGCCTTGACCGCGCTGCGCAGCGCAGGCTCATACTTCGTCAGCGCCTGGGCGATGCCATGCTTGACCGCACCGGCCTGACCCGACAGACCGCCACCCTTTACGGTGCAGATCACGTCATACTGGCCATTGCGATCTGTAACGCCGAACGGCTGGTTGATCACCAGACGCAGGGTAGGACGCGCAAAGTAGATTTCCTGATCGCGGCCATTGACCGTGATCTTGCCGGTGCCGGGCTTTACCCAAACACGGGCCACGGCGTCCTTACGACGGCCCGTGGCATAAGCGCGGCCAAGGCCGTCGATTTCCTGCGCACGCAGCGGCATGGTGGAAACCGGGGGAGCAATCGGCGCGGCAGGCGCTTCGGCTTCGGCAGCAGCGTCGGCAACAGGTGCCTCGGCAGCGACCGGCGCGGCGACAGGCGCAGCAGCGGCTTCGGCAGCGATCTGCGCGAGGTCGGACAGGGACTGGCGGTTATCGGACATTATGCACCCACCTTGTTCTTGCGGTTGCGCGATGCGAAATCGAGCACTTCGGGGTTCTGGGCTTCATGCACATGATCGGCACCGGCGAACACGCGCAGGTTGCGCATCTGCTGGCGACCCAGCGGGCCACGGGGGATCATGCGTTCGATGGCCTTTTCAAGCACGCGCTCAGGAAAACGACCTTCCAAAATCTTGGCAGGCGTGGTTTCCTTGATGCCGCCGGCATAACCGGTGTGCTTGTAATAGACCTTGTCGGTCAGCTTCTTGCCGGTGAACTTCACCTTGCCCGCGTTGATGATGATGACATTGTCACCGCAATCGACATGGGGGGTAAAGCTGGTCTTGTGCTTGCCGCGCAGGATATTTGCGACGGTCGAAGCGAGACGACCCACGACGAGGCCTTCGGCGTCGATCAGGATCCATTTCTTGTCGACCGTTGCCGGCGAAGCCGACTTGGTGGTCTTCATCAGCGCCTTCATGGTGCCAATACTCCAGAATAAAAGGAAACCGGACGCCGTTACCGACGCCCGGAAGTGAGGCGCTAATGACGGGCGCGCCCCTGAAAGTCAAGAGATTCGGCCCGTTTGCTGACGGGTAAAATAATACCCGTGCCTTTTACCCGCCGGTCAACCGCCGTGTTTCGGTCAATGTGCGTGCGCCCACGGTCAGCGTGCGGTGCTGGCTTTCGACCAGTCCGGTGGTGCGTGACAGGTGATAATGGAGCGTAACGCCAATCCCCTCCCCCGCCAGATTTTCCGTCATGTCGAGCGCGGCGGGCGTTTGTGCGGTGACGCGCAATTCCCCTGCCACCGGCACCGGACGGCCCAGTGGCGACCCCGCCATGGTGCGCACGCCCCGCCCTGCGCCATCCTCCACGCCGCTGGCGACAAACAGCAACAGCGGCTGAAACTCACCCGCCAGCAAGGACAGCCGCCCTTCGGACGACAGCCCGGCAAACAGCGCCTGCACCGACCGGGCGGCCCGGTGGCGCGGCGTGTCCGGCGCGAAGCCGGCCAGCATATTGTCCAGCCCGGACTGCACCGTCGTCCAGACCGCATCCATATCGTCCAGCGCGACGATCCGACCCGCAGGATCAAGCCGGAAATGCAGCCCCACACCGACCAGCGGGGTCAGCGCGGCGGCAAAGGGTTCCGCACCGGACGCAGGCGCATCGCTGTCCACGGCGCGCAGCGTGGCGTGGAGAATATAGCCTTCCCCCGCCCGCTCGAAACGCAGGTCACGGGTGGCGGTGAAACGGCTGTCGCGCCCTTCGATCGGGCGATGCTGTTCGATCACATAGGTCAGCGCCCGGTCGGTCGGCGGCGCGAAGGGGATGGCGATGCTATCCGCCCGTGCAACGCCGGGCGACAGGATGGCCAGCGCCAGCACGACGACGCCCCACCGCTTCATGCGCGGCGCATTCCCACCGCGTGCGCGCCCCATGCCGCCGACGCCACCACCAGCGCGCCGACCGCCTGATGCAGCACGGCCAGCGGCAAAGCGATGCCGCTGATAACCGTGGCGATGCCCAGCACGACCTGCGTCCCGACGGTCGCGTTGATGGCGATGGATGCACCGCGCTGGCCCGCCCTTTTGGCTTTGCGGGCGAGCAGGATCAACGCAGCCGCTGCGACCCACGCCCACCAGCGATGAATGAAATGGACCAGATAGGGGTCGCTGGACAGAGTCGCCCAGAGCGAACCGAGCCAGGCAATGCCCTGCGGCACCAGATGGTCGTTCATCAACGGCCATGTGCTGGAGACATAGCCCGCATCCAGCCCGGCCGTGAACGCGCCGAACATCAGTTGCACGAACAGCCCCACCAGCGCGACAAGCGCCAGCGGGCGCAGCGTCGCTCGATGGGCGCGCGGATTACGGGCCAGCGCCAGCAGGTCCAGCGCCGTCCACACCAGCCCGCCGATGATGAACAATGCGGTCAGCAGATGGACCGCCAGCCGATAATGACTGACATCCGTGCGCACCGACAGGCCGGATTTGACCATCCACCAACCGATCGCCCCCTGCAACCCGCCCAGCGCCAGCAATGCGACCAGACGCAGGCCATAACCCGCCGGAATCGCGCGCTTCCATGCGAACCACAACAGCGGCAGGGCAAAGGCGACACCGATCAGCCGCCCCAGCAAGCGATGCGCCCATTCCCAGAAGAAAATGAACTGAAAGTCGGGCAGGCTCATGCCCCGGTTGATCTGCTGATATTCCGGGGTCTGCTGATACAGGCGGAACGCCTCCATCCACTGGTCATGGGTCAGCGGCGGGATGGCACCCGTAATCGGTTTCCATTGCGTGATCGACAGGCCCGATTCGGTCAGCCGGGTGATCCCGCCCACCACCACCATCAGGAAAACGAGGATAGCGACAGCCAGCAGCCAGCGCGCGATGGCGCGCGGAGCAAGATGGGATGGGGCGGAAAAAGCGGGCGCGGTCATGCCCGGTCCATGCGCCGATGCACCGCCCGTTTCAAGAGCAGCCGCAAGATGATGCCATGGACAAAACGTCCCGGCATCGGTGCCATCAGGCCAATGTGGCTTTCCACGCCGCCACCAGATCACGCCCCCGCTGCCCCACTGTCGCAGCATCGTCGCCCGGCCGGTAGAGCGCGCCGCCCACGCCAATGCCCTCGCACCCGCCCGCCAACCATTGCCCGATCGTATCCGCGCCCGTGCCGCCGACCGCCCACACGCCGACATGTTTGGGCAGCACGTCCTTGACCGCCTTCACATAGGCCGGGCCAAGCCGGGCGGCGGGGAACAGCTTGATCCGGCGCGCGCCTGCCTTGATCGCGGCAAAGGCTTCGCTGGGCGTCATGAAGCCAGGCAGCAATTCCAGACCCAATTCAGCGCCGCGCGCGATCACCGCCGGGTCCGTGTTGGGCGTCACCATGATGCGCCCGCCCACGCCATGCAGCGCATCGACCGATTCGACGCTCAGCACCGTGCCGCCGCCAATCATCGCCACATCGCCGAACGCGCGTTGCATCGCGCCGATGCTGTCGAGCGGATCGGGCGAATTGAACGGCACTTCCAATATGCGGATGCCCGCCTCCACCAGCGCGGCGGCGACGTCCAGCGCCTCTTCCGGGCGGATGCCGCGCAGGATCGCGGCGATCGGCGGCGCACCATCGGCCAGCAGGTCGTCCATCGTCATATCTTGATATCCCCGGTAAACCCAAGCCCCGCCAGCGCGCAGGCATCACCATCCAGCCGTTGCGACGCGACACCCTGCGCGGCCAGCGCGCGGGCATAGCGATCGCCCAGCCCCGCGTCGCCAATCAGCGTCACTCCCTCGCCCGCGCCCAACAACGCGCGCGTTTCCAATATCTCGCCACCGATCAGCAACCCCGACAAATAGCCCAAGGCCCAGTCCGCCGAACGCCCGGCGCGCAACCGCATCGCCCGCGCGGCGAACAACCCGGCCAGCACGCGACCGTCCTGCGCCCGCGCCAGCCCTTCGGCAAAGCCTGCCGTTTCCTGCGCTACGTCACCCACGGCATCCTTTGGTCCCAGCGTCGAGCCATCGCGCAGCAACGCAAACATCTCGCCGGTCGGCACGGTGCGGAACGCGATGACGCGGCCATCTTCCACCAGCGCCCATTTGCTGTGCGTGCCGGGCAGGACGATCAACTGCCGCCCCTGACCCAACGCGGGGTCGAGCGCGATGGCGCCGAAAATCTGCGCCTCCTCGCCGCGCATCACGTCCGGCACGCCATCGTCCGCTACGCAGGCAAGGCCCGCCATGATCGCCAGCGGCGCGCCATTCCAGTCGAAGCGAATCGCCGCCGCGCGCCAATCCGCCACATCGGCGGGACAATCGGCATAGGGTGCCTCCACCCAGCCATCGCGCGCACCGACCATACCGCAGAGCGTGATCGCAGTTGGCGTACCGTCCTGCAACCAGGGCGCGATCGCCTGTGCAAAGGCGGCCTCCGCCTCTTTCCCCACAATGCCGATACCTTGCCCGTCGCGGCGCGCGACGATGCGCCCGTCCTGCACCCGGAACAGGCGCAGGCGGCTGGTCCCCCAATCGCCGATGACGCTATAGTCGCTCACCCCCGGCCTCCGGCGCGGCATTTTTTGGTAGCGCTCACATATCCTCTTTTCGGGTGCTTGAATTTCTATTTGTCTGAGTATATCAGGAGGGCGAGCGCGTCAACGCGCGTTGCCCTAATTTCTGCGTCAGGATGCCCCAATGAGCGATTCGTCCCAGCCCGCCCCTAACACGCCCGCCCCCAAGCTGCGCAGCCGCGCCTGGTTCGACAACCCCGACAATATCGACATGACCGCGCTCTATCTCGAACGCTATCTCAATTTCGGGCTTTCTCTGGACGAACTGCGCAGCGGCAAGCCGATCATCGGCATCGCCCAGACCGGCAGCGACCTGTCGCCCTGCAACCGCCATCACATGGTGCTGGCCGAACGGATGCGCGACGGCATCCGCGAAATGGGCGGCATCGCGCTGGAATTTCCGGTCCACCCGATTCAGGAAACCGGCAAGCGTCCCACCGCGGGGCTGGACCGGAACCTGGCCTATCTGGGACTGGTCGAGGCGATCTATGGCTATCCGCTGGACGGCGTGATCCTGACCACCGGCTGCGACAAGACGACGCCAGCGCTGCTGATGGCCGCCGCGACCGTGAACATCCCGGCGATCGCCTTGTCGGTCGGGCCGATGCTGAACGGCTGGCACAAGGGCGAGCGCACGGGTTCTGGCACCATCGTGTGGAAAGCGCGCCAGTTGCTGGCGGCCGGCAAGATCGACGATGAAGGCTTCATCAAGCTGGTCGCCTCGTCCGCTCCCTCGACCGGCTATTGCAACACCATGGGCACGGCATCGACCATGAACTCGCTCGCCGAAGCGCTGGGCATGATGCTGCCCGGTTCCGCCGCGATTCCCGCCCCTTATCGTGATCGGCAGGAAGTCGCCTACCTCACCGGCAAGCGCATCGTCGAAATGGTGCATGAGGACCTCAAGCCCTCCGACATTCTGACCAAGGATGCGTTCCACAACGCCATCATGGTCAATTCGGCCATTGGCGGTTCGACCAACGCACCCATTCATCTTGCCGCGATTGCCCGCCATATCGGCGTCGACCTGCCGCTCAAGGATTGGGAGACGGTCGGTCACAAGATCCCGCTGCTGGTCAATCTCCAGCCTGCGGGGGAATATCTGGGCGAGGATTATTATCGCGCCGGTGGCGTCCCCGCCGTGGTGGCGCAGTTGATCGCGCAGGGGCTGATCCATGAGGACGCCCTGACCGTCAATGGCAAGACCATGGGCGACAATTGCCGGGGCGTGGAGATTGAGGATGAAAAGGTCATTCGCCCCTATGGCCAGCCGCTGGTCGAGGATGCCGGCTTCCTGGTGCTGTCGGGCAATCTGTTCGACGCCGCCGTGATGAAGACCAGCGTGATCAGCGCCGAATTCCGGGACCGTTACCTGTCCAACCCTGACGATCCCAACGCCTTTGAAGGCCCGGCGGTCGTGTTCGACGGGCCGGAGGATTATCATCACCGGATCGACGATCCGTCGGTCGGCATCACCGACCAGACCCTGCTGTTCATGCGCGGCGCGGGGCCGATCGGCTATCCCGGTGCCGCCGAAGTCGTCAACATGCGCCCGCCCGCCTACCTCATCACCGAAGGCGTATCTGCCCTGCCCTGCATCGGCGATGGTCGCCAGTCCGGCACGTCTGGCAGCCCATCCATCCTGAACGCTTCGCCCGAAGCGGCGGCAATGGGTGGCCTGGCGCTGCTGGAAACCGGCGATCGGGTGCGTATGGACCTGAACACCGGCACGGTGAACGTGCTGATTTCCGACGCGGAACTGGCCGAACGGCGGGCGACGCTGGAGGCCGCTGGCGGTTTCAAATATCCCGCATCGCAAACCCCCTGGCAGGAAATCCAGCGTTCGGTCGTGGGTCAGATGGACACCGGCGCGATATTGGAAGGCGCGGAAAAATATCAGCGTATCGCCCAGACCATGGGCCTGCCGCGCGACAATCACTGAGCGGGCATTGATATGCCCGTATTGAATGACGGGGGAGCAGCAACCATCTTTCTGCCTCCCCGCCATTGCCAATTTCGCATCGCCTGAGCCGGAAAACGATCATCCGTTTTCGGCCCGATCGTCTAGCCAGACATAGTTTATCATTTCAGGAGAATGTCATGTTCAACGGAGCCATCCTTATCGGCGCGAGCGAGCGCCAGGGCGGAGAACCTTTCTACGCCATCAACCCGGCGACCGGCGCAAAGGGCGACATCGCCTTTTCCTGCGCCATGCCCGCAGATGTCGATGAAGCCTCAGCCCTCGCCGACGCCGCGTTCGACAGTTTTTCGACGCTGACGCCCGACGCGCGCGCCACCTTCATGGAAACCGTCGCCGACAACATCATCGCCATCGGCGACCTGCTGATCGAAACCGCAATGGCCGAATCCGGCCTGCCGCGCGCCCGGCTGGAGGGCGAGCGTGGCCGCACCGTGGGCCAGTTGCGCCTGTTCGCCAGCTATGTGCGCCTGGGCGACTGGCTGGACGCCACCATCGACCCCGCCATGCCCGACCGTGCGCCGCTGCCGCGCGCTGACCTGCGCCGCGTCAACCATTCGGTCGGCCCGGTCGCCGTGTTCGGCGCGTCCAACTTCCCGCTCGCCTTCTCGGTCGCGGGCGGTGACACCGCATCGGCCTTCGCCGCCGGTTCGCCTGTCATCGTCAAGGGCCACAGCGCCCACCCCGGCACCGGCGAGTTGGTCGCCCGCGCCATTCAGGCAGCGGTCAAGGCGTGCGGCCTGCACGAAGGCACCTTCTCCTATCTGCCCGGCAGCAACCGGGCGCTGGGTGGAGCATTGGTCGCCGATCATCGCGTCAAGGCGGTGGGCTTCACCGGATCGCGTGGCGGTGGCGTCGCGCTGATGAAGATCGCGGCCGACCGTGCCGAACCGATCCCGGTCTATGCCGAAATGTCGTCGATCAACCCGGTCGTCCTGCTGCCCGGCGCATTGGCCGACCGGGCCGCTGCGATGGGTACCGCGTTCGTCGGTTCGCTGACCATGGGTTCGGGCCAGTTCTGCACCAATCCCGGGCTGGTCATCGCCCTCGACGGCCCGGATCTCGACACGTTCGTTGCAGCCGCAGCGCAAGCCATGTCGGGCGCAGTGCCGCAGGTCATGCTGACGCCGGGCATCCATGACGCCTATGAAAAGGGCGTCGCCGCTCTGGAGGGCGCAGATGGCGTCACCACCATCGCGCGCGGCACGGAAGCGGAAGGCGTCAACCGGGGTCAGGCAGCCTTCTTCGCGACCGATTCGGCCACGTTCGGCGCAAACCCGCTGCTGGCCGAGGAAGTGTTCGGCTCCTCGTCCGTCCTCATCCGGTGCAGCAGCATCGATGAAGTCATCGCCACCATCGCAGGGCTGGAAGGCCAGCTGACCGCCACGCTACAACTGACCGACGCAGACAGCGATGACGCTGCCAGGCTGCTGCCCGTGCTGTCGCGCAAGGTTGGCCGCATCCTGACCAATGGCTGGCCCACCGGCGTCGAAGTGACTCATGCTATGGTTCATGGCGGTCCCTTCCCATCGACGGCGGATGGCCGTTCGACCTCGGTCGGCACGCTGGCGATGATGCGCTTCCTGCGCCCCGTCTGCTATCAGGACGTGCCGGACGCGCTGCTGCCCGCCGCGTTGCAGGCGTCCAATCCGCTGGGTCTTACCCGCCGGATCGACGGCAAGCTGGTAGTCGCCGCATGAGCATCCGGGCAGGGCTGGTAGGGCTGGGTAAAATCGCGCGCGACCAGCACCTGCCCGCGATGGCCAAAGTCGACGGCATCGATCTGGTCGCCATCGCCAGCCGCAATGCGCAGGGGGAAGGGGTGAATAACTACCCCGACCTCGGCGCGATGCTGGCGGGCGAGCCGGATCTGGACGCCGTCATCCTGTGTCAGCCGCCACAGGCCCGCTATCACGCAGCGCGGCAAGCGTTGCTGGCGGGCAAGCATGTGTTCCTCGAAAAACCACCGGGCGCGACCGTATCCGAAGTGGAGGCGCTGATCGCACTGGCAAGGGCGCAGAATGTCACCCTCTATGCCAGCTGGCACAGCCGCTATGCCGCCGCCGTGGCGCAGGCGAAGGCGTGGATCGCCCAGCGCAGGATCGAGCGTATCTCCATCCAGTGGCGCGAAGATGTCCGCCACTGGCATCCCGGCCAGCCATGGATATGGGAAGCAGGCGGTTTCGGCGTGTTCGATCCGGGCATCAACGCCCTGTCGATCCTGACCGAAATCGTGGCCGAACCCGTCACCGTCCTGTCCGCCAATCTGGAAGTGCCATCGAACAAGGACGCTCCCATCGGCGCGACACTGGCAATGGCGACTGCGTCAGGCGCACCGATCGACACGGTTTTCGACTGGCGGCAGACCGGGCCGCAGACATGGGACATTGCCGTCGATACCGACAATGGCGCGCTGCTATTGTCCGAAGGCGGCAATACATTGCGGCTGGATGGCGAAGTGCAGATGAAGGCACCGGACGAGGAATATCCGGCCATGTACCGCCGCTTCGTCGATCTGGTCGCGGCCCGTGCGATCGACGCGGACATAGCGCCGCTGCGTCTGGTGGCGGACGCCTTCCTTTGCGGGCGGCATTGCCCTACGGCTGTGTTCGCGGACTGACACACAGGAGACGGAATTTGGGTAGCGGGCGCAAGTTCATATCGGACGACAGCACGCTGCGCATCCATCAAACGATCGCGCGCGACCTGGGCACCGCGATCCTGACCGGCCGCCATCAGCCCGGCGAGTTGTTCGAGGGCGAGATAGAGGCGTCCGATCGCCTGGGCGTGTCGCGCACCGCCTATCGGGAAGCGGTGCGGATCTTGGTGGCCAAGGGGATGCTGGAAAGCCGTCCCAAGGCCGGCACCCGCGTATTGCCGCGCAACCGCTGGAACGTCCTGGACCCCGAAATGCTGGCATGGATGTTTGCGGGCGAACCGGATGCGAATTTCATCCGCGACCTGTTCGAATTGCGCGGCGTGATCGAACCGGCAGCAGCGGAATTTGCCGCGCGCCGCCGTACCGACGAACAGCTGACAATCATGGAAGCGGCGCTGGCCGAAATGGGCCGCTATGGGCTTTCGACACCCGAAGGGCGCGCGGCGGACCAGCGTTTCCACAATATAATACTGGCTGCGACCCGCAACGACGCGCTGGAGGCTCTGGCCAGTTCGGTCGGCGCGGCAGTAAGTTGGACCACCACCTTCAAGCATCGCAAGAAACTGATGCCGCGCGATCCCCTGCCCGACCATCGCGCCGTGTTTCAGGCCATCGCCGCGCGCGACACAGCAGCGGCGCGGACCAGCATGGCCGAATTGCTGCGACTGGCGCTGGCCGACATGGACATCGCCCTGGCCGAACCGGAGGGGTGATCACTCCCCCCGCCGGGAAGGATTATATCTGCACCAGATGCGCGACATCCTTCGCGCTTTCCTCCGCGATCGCGCCCTGCCGGATGATCCGTCCATTCTGCATCGCGCTATAACGATCGGCAAAGCGCCACACGAAATCCAGATATTGCTCGACCACCAGCACGGTCATGCCCAGCTGGTCGCGGACATGCACCAGCGCCGCCTCGATCTGCTGCACGACATTGGGCTGGATGCCCTCGGTCGGTTCGTCCAGCAGCAGCAGGCTGGGTTCCCCCGCCAGCGCGCGACCGATCGCCAGTTGCTGCTGCTCACCCCCGGACAGAAATCCCGCCGCGCGGGCGCGAATGTCATAAAGTTTGGGGAACAGGTCGAAAATATGCGGTGGCACTTTGGCGCTACCTTTCCCCCGCCCGGCCAGCGCAGACAGCCCGGTTTCCAGATTTTCCATGACGGTCAGCTGCGGAAACACATGCCGCCCCTGCGGCACGAAGCCGATCCCCGCGCGCGACCTTTTATGCGCGGTCAATGCCGTAATGTCCTGCCCGTCGAACCGGATCGTCCCGCCCGTCACTAGCCGCGTCCCCATGATCGTATGCAGCAACGTCGTCTTGCCCACGCCATTGCGGCCGATCAGCGCCATCACCTGCCCCCGCGCCAGCGTCAGGTCCACGTCCCACAACACCCGGCTCTGACCATAAGCGCTCGACAGGCCGCCAATTTCCAGCAGCGCGCTCATGCGGTGTGGCCCAGATAGACGGCAGCGACTTCCGGGTCGGCGCGCACTTCGGCGACGCTGCCCTGCTTTAGAAACTTGCCTTGGTGCATCACCGTCACGGGCGCGGCCAGTTGTTCGACAAAGCTCATATCATGGTCGATGACCAGCACGGTGCGCGTGTCGCCCAGCCCCAATATCAGCTGCGCGGTGCGGCTCGTCTCCGCCGGACCCATGCCAGCGGTCGGCTCGTCCAGCAGCAGCAGTTCCGCTCCCGTCGCCATCACCATCGCGATTTCCAGCCATTGCTTCTCGCCATGCGCCAGCGTGCCGGCCTCCACCGTGGCGCGGTGCGTCAGGCCGACGCTCTCCAGCGCTTCGTCCACCGCGATCCGTTCGTCCGCCGGGATGCCAGTCGCCAGACTCTTCCACCAGCGCCGGTCGCGCCGCGCCGCCAGCGCCAGATTATCGCGCACGGACAGGGTCGGCAGCACGCCGGGCGCCTGAAATTTCCGGCAAATCCCCCGCGCGACGATCGCCTGTTCGGGCAGGCGGTGGATTTCCTCGCCCTTGAATATCACGCGCCCCGCGCTGGGCCGCACCCGGCCGATGATCGTGTCGCACAGGGTCGATTTGCCAGCCCCGTTGGGACCGATGACCACGCGGGTTTCGCCCCGGTTCAGCGTCATCGAAAATCCGTCCAGCGCCTTGAACCCGCTATAGTCGATGGTCACGCCATCGACGCTCAGGATAAGGTCGGATACAGCAGATCCGCTCATGCCGCCTTCCCCTTCACCAGACCCGCCAGCCCGCGCGGCAACAAAGTGACGACGAAGATGAACAGCGCGCCCATCAGATAGAGCCACAATTCAGGGAAAGCACTCGACACCGCATCGCGCGCCAGATTGACGAGCAGCGCGCCGACGATTGCGCCTGCCAGACTATAGCGCCCGCCAATCGCGACCCACACGACCATCTCGATCGAAGGCACCACGCCGATCAGCGCAGGCGACACGACGCCAGCGTGCAGCGTGAACAGCGCGCCGCCGATCCCGGCCAGCATCGCGGCAATGGCAAAGGCCGCGACCTTGAACGGCGTGGGATTATAGCCCAGAAACCGCACCCGGTTTTCGCCATCGCGCGCCGCGCGCAGCAATATGCCAAAACGCGACGCCAGCAACCAGCGCAGCCCGACAAACGCCCCGCACAACAGCGCCAGCGTGATCCAGTAGAGCATCGATCCGGTGCCGGGACTGGCCAGCCCGACGCCGAAGATCGAATAGAAATCAGTGAGGCCATTGAAGCCCCCGGTCACGTCCTGCCGCGAAATGATGAGCGTGGCGAAGGCCAGGCTCAACGCCTGCGTTATCAGCGCGAAATAGGTGCCGCCCACCCGCCGGTGGAACACGGCCCAGGCAAACAACGCCCCTGCCAGCGTCGGCACCGCGACAATCGCTGCGATCGTGAAGGCAGGGCTGGCAAAAGGCGCCCACCAGAAGGGCAGACTTTCCCGTCCGCTCCACACCATGAAATCGGGCAGTTCGCCCGCTGGCAGATCGGCCAGCTTCATATGCAGCGCGATGGCATAGCCACCCAGCCCGAAAAACACCCCCTGCCCCAGGCTCAATATCCCGCCATGGCCCCAGATGAGGACAAGGCCGAGCGCCAATATCCCCATCGCCATGAACCGCGCAAGCAGGTTGAGATCATAGCTGGACAGCGCGAAGGGCGCGACGATGCCGAGTAGCAGCAAGGCCCAGGGCAGCGCTGGCTTGGGCGGCGAAAGACGGGAAAGATCAGGCATCGAGCTGGCGGGTCTTTACGGCGACGACGCCTTGCGGGCGCACCTGGATGAAAAGGATGACGAAGACGAGCAGCAACATCTGCGCCACGCTGACATCGACGAAAATCTGCGCGAGCGCGGCGAACAGCCCCAATATGATCGCCGATGCGGTCGTGCCGACGATGCTGCCAAGGCCACCCATCACCACGACCAGGAAGGCGGGAATGATATAGCTTTGCCCGACATTGGGCGTCACCGGGCCAAGCAGCGCCAACATGACTCCCGCCAGTCCCGCGACCCCCGAACCGAGGCAGAAGATCGTGAAATCCACGCGCTTGACGTCGATGCCACTGGCCGACGCCATCATCCGGTCCTGATTGACGGCCCGCACCAGCAAGCCGATCCGTGTCTTGAGCAACAACAGTGCGAGCGCACCCAGCACCAGCGCGGCGATGGCAATGATGAACAGCCGCGCCGATGGTAAAGTGACGCCGAACGCGACGAAACTGCCCGTCAGCCATTCGGGCGCACGCACTTCCACCCCGATCGCGCCGAACAGGTCGCGCGCGCCCTGTTGCAGGATCAGGCTGACCCCCCATGTCGCCAGCAACGTATCGAGCGGCCGCGCGGAAAGGTGACGGATCAGCGTGGACTGTATGAACCCGCCCATCGCGGCTGCACCCGCGAACGCGACGGGGATCGCCAATATGATCCCCATCGCGCCCGGCACCACCAGCAACGTCATCCAGGCGAGATAACCGCCCAGCATCAGCATTTCGCCATGCGCCATGTTGATCACGCGCATCAGCCCGAAGGAGAGGGCCAGGCCAAGCGCGGCCAACAGATAGAGCGACGCCAGCGAAATGCCGTTGAACAGCTGGTTGAGGAAAAGGGCGTCCATGCGCTTAAAAATCCGTTCGTCCTGAGCGAAGTCGAAGGACTTGCCTGAGCGAAGCGAAGGCATTTCGCTCCGCGCGATGAGGGGCTTCGACAGGCTCAGCCCGAACGGGATTGTGCGACATTTTACAGCTTGCAGGTCTTGCCGGGGAAGGCCAGCGCGTCATAGGGTTCCGGCACGATGTCCTTGCCGCTGTCGGCAATGATCTCGAACTGGCCATCTGCCTTCAGCTTGCCGATATAGGCTTTCTGGACCAGGCTCTGGTTCGCGGCGAAGCTGACCATGCCCATCGGCGTCGCGAACCCGCCCAGCGTCGCCGCCGCTTTACGCACCGCTTCGGGGTCGAAGCTCTTGGCCTTCTCCACTGCCGCTTTCCACGCATATACGTCCAGATAGCCATGGACCATCGGGTCGGTGATCGCCGCGTCCTTGCCGAACTTGGCCTTATAGGCGGCGATGAACTTGGCGTTCGCCTCCCCGGTCAGGCTCTGGAAATAATTCCATGCGGCATAGCTGCCCTCGACCAGACCCGCGCCCATGGCCTGCGCTTCCTGTTCGCCGATGGAAAAGGACATGACCGGCATCGTCTTGGGGCTGATGCCTGCGGCCTGCATCTGCTTGAAGAAGGCGACATTGCTGTCGCCGTTCAGCGTGTTGATGATGATCGCGGGTTTTGCCTGCGCAATCTTGGCGATCACGCCCGAAAAATCGGTCCCGCCCAGCGGCACATAGGCTTCGCCCAGCACCTGCATCCCGCCCTTTTCGATATGCTTTTTCAGGATCAGGTTGGCGGTGCGGGGATAGACATAATCGGACCCGACCAGGAAGAAGCTCTTGTAGCCCTGCTTCACTGCCCATTCGAGCGCGGGGAGCGCCTGCTGGTTGGGTTGCGCGCCCGAATAGATGATGTTGGGCGAACATTCATTCCCCTCAAACTGTACCGGATACCAGAGCAGATTCTTCGTCCGCTCGAAAACCGGCAACATCGCCTTGCGGCTGGCCGAGGTCCAGCCACCGAACACCGTCGCCACCTTGTCGCTTTCGATCAGCTTGGACGCCTTCTGCGCGAAGGTCGACGGGTCGGACGCGCCATCCTCGACCAGCGCATTGATCTGCTTGCCCATGACGCCGCCCGTGGCGTTGATTTCCTCGATCGCCAGCATTTCGGCATTTTTCACGGTGATCTCGCTGATCGCCATCGTGCCGGTCAGCGATTGCAGCACGCCCACCGAAACGCTGTCGCCCGCAGGCGCGCTCGCATTGTCGCCGCCGCCACCCGAACAGGCAGCCAGCGCCAGCGCGGCGGACGTAGTGGCAAGCAGCAGCAGCCTGGAACGGATCATCGTCTGAAGTCTCCTCCATGGCAGGGCCGGACATGACGCTGCCGCACATTGGATGCCCTAAAGGCTATGGAATGCCGCCTGTCCCCCGTATGCGTCATTTGACGTAGGCAGCAGCGACCGCTTGCGCCTAGAATGACACCATGGCGATCGGGGCGGACAGAATGGACGATGGCGGGTTAGCGCAGCGGCGATCGCGCTCGTTCTCACGTGCGGGAGCTACCCTTATTTTGCGCGATCCGCTATTTGCGTTTCTGCTCGCCGGGGTCGCGCTGTTTGTCGGCTATCAGGCGATCGAACGGATGCGCACGCCGCCGGTCGTCTACACCGCCGATGTCGAACAAGCGACGCTTGCCGATTTCGAGACATTGACCGGGCGCAAGGCCAGCGCCGCCGACCGCGCCCGCCTGAAAGCGGATTATCTGGCCGAGGAGTTGCTGTTCCGCGAAGCGATCGCCCGCAACATGCACCTGACCGACGGCGAAACCCACAAGCGGCTGGTCGACAAGCTGCGCTACCTGATCGCCGGCGCGCCGCCCGAACCGACCGAAGAACAGCTGGTCAACCATTATGCCGAAAATCTGGTCCAATATCGCGCCGAACCGCGCAGCAGCTTCACCCAGGTCTATCGCATCGCCAAACCCGCCGACGCAGCACTGATTCTGGCGCAGCTCAACGCCGGGGAGACAGTGGCCAGCGACGATTTCTGGCTGGGCCGCGACTTCCCCCGCTATGGCGATTCGATGGTGCGCGGCATTTTCGGCCAGCCCTTCGTCGCCACACTAAAAACCGCCCCGGAAGGCTGCTGGATCGGCCCGGTGCAATCGCCGCGCGGCTGGCATTTCGTGCGCAAGCGCGAAAGCATCGCATCGGCCATGATTCCCTTTCCCGCGATCCGGGATCAGGTGCGGCAGGATTATATGATCGCTCACAGCAATACAGCCATTGGCAAGGCGCTGGCGGACCTGAAGGAGAAATTCGATGTGGAAGAATAGTCTGGCCGCCCTGCTGCTGGCGCTGGCGGCGCTATTGCCCGGCACGGCAATGGCCGACATCTTCCTGTCCGCCGATTTCGCCCTGACCCGTGGCGAAGATCCGGGCAGTTATGAATTGACTGCCGCCGTCCCCGAAGCGGTCGGCCAGCCAGCGCCGGTCGTCTGGCCGCAGGGATGCCGCCAGACCGCGATGAGCCGCCAGACCAGCGGTGGGCGGGCGCAATATGCCTATGAATTTTCCTGCGACCGCGCCTTCACGACGGACGACCGAATCGGGACGCCATGGAAAGCGGATGGCGGACACTTCGTCACCAACATATTGGGCGCGCAGGTCGACCGCAGCCTGACTGGCGACGTCAATGGTATTCAGATACCCGTCGGCGAAACTGCCGCAACCGCCCGTCCGCTCACTACCATTGCCCCTGAATTTCTGGCGCAGGGCGTCTGGCACATCTGGTTGGGCTGGGACCATCTGGCGTTCGTTCTGTGCCTGGCGCTGCTGGCGCGCGGACGCGATTTATTGTGGCTTGTCAGTGCGTTCACTGCTGGTCACTCTGTCTCTCTCGCTGTCGCCTTTTTCGAGCTGATCCGCGTCCCCGTGCCGCCGGTGGAAGCCGCGATTGCCCTGTCCATCGCCTTCATGGCGCGTGAAGCCCTGCTGGTCGGCAAAGGCGAGCAGGCCTTCGCTTTCCGCCGCCAGTTGATCGTGGTGTCGCTGTTCGGCCTGCTCCATGGCCTTGGCTTTGCCACGGCGCTGGGCGAACTGGGCGTGCAGGCGGGGGAGAAACTGCCCGCGCTGGTCTTCTTCAACATCGGCGTGGAAGCGGGGCAATTGCTGTTCGTCGGCGCGATCCTGGGCTTGCTGGCGGGATTGCGCGCAGTATCGCTGGCCTCGCCGGTGAGAGTCGCGGCACTCTATGCCGTGGGCGCGATCGGCGCCTTCTGGATGGTCGAGCGGGTCGCGGGGTTCGCCATCGCCTGATCGGCCATTTCCCGCGCGATGATGCCGCTCGCATTGGCCACGGCGAAACTCACGCCAAACAGGTTGCGCTGCTGCGGCACGCCGGGAATCGGCCGGGGATGGCCCGACGCATGGATAATGCCATCCCGCTCGACACAGGCGTCACGCGGGCAATCCCAGTCGAGCGTCACGCCCAATACCCCGTCCAGGCGACCGGGCCAGCAGGGTTGACCGTCCGCCTCCCGCGCGGCGACGATCCTGATGCCCGCCGCCCTTGCCCGCGCCGCTGCCGCTGCAAAGGCCGCCGCATGGGCCGGGTTCATTGTACCAAGGCTCAGGTTGATGATGTCCACCCGCGCCGCCACCGCCCGGTCGATCGCACTGACCAGCGCCCGCGCACTGGCACGCAACCCGTCGTGAAACACCCGGATCGGCAGGCACAGCGAGTCAGGTGCCTGCTCCTGAATCGCGGCAGTGACGGCCGTGCCATGGCCGAGAGCGTCGATGCTGTCGCCATCGCGCACCGCGCCATCGCGCGCCACGGCGAAGCCGGGCAACAGGCGCGCCGCGTCGATATGGGGATGATCGGGATGGACGCCGCTGTCGATCACGGCGATGCGGATGGCGTCAGGCATCCACCGGCTCGCCGCGCCGTTCGACCAGCGCATGACCATCGGCCAGCCGCACGATCATGTCGGCGGATGCGGCCATGGCAGGCTTGTGGGTGATGACGATGATCGTGGCATTGGGCAACGCCCCGCGCAGCCGCCCGGCGATCAGCCGCTCCGTTTCGCCATCCAGCGCGGAAGTGGGTTCGTCCAGAATCAATATGCTGGGTGACCGCAACAATGCGCGCGCCAGCACTACCCGCTGCCGCTCGCCCGTCGACAACGCCATGCCGCGTTCACCGGCGCGGGTCGCATAGCCCAGTGGCAGGCTGGCGATGAAATCGTCCAGACCGGCGGCATGGGCAGCCGCCTCTATATCCGCCTGCTGCACGTCGGCCATGGCAAAGCCGATATTGGCGGCGATGCTGTCGTTGAACAGATAGGGCGACTGATCGACCAGGATGATTTCACGGCGCAGGTCGTCCAGTCGGTAATCGCGCAGGTCGCGGTCGTTGACCCATATGCGCCCCGCGTCGGGATCAAGGTAACGCACCATCAGGTCGGCCATGGTCGATTTGCCCACGCCGCTGGGGCCAAGGATGGCGCACAGGCTGCCCGCCGGGATGGTCAGGTCGATGTCCCGCAACACGGCATCGCGATCGTAGCGCATCGCCACGCCATCGAAGCGCAAGGCACCTGCCCGCTCCATCGGCACGGCGTCCGCCCGCTCGACCACTTCGGCCTTCGTATCGAACAGCTCGAATATCCGCCCCAGCGACACCCGCGCCGAAGCAAGGCCCGACGTCAGCCCCATCAGCGTCTGAATGGGGGAGAGCAGCCGCATATGATAGGTCATGAAGGCGACGAGCGTGCCGATGCTCATGCCGCCCTCTATGATGCGCCAGCCGCCATAGAGGATCACCGCCGATGTCGCCGCCGTCATCAACGCTCCGGGCAGCGCGCCCGTCATGAAGGAAGCGACCTGCATTTTCAGCATCGAACCGACAAAGGCGTCATTCTTCTGCCGGAAGCGCCCCACCTCATGCTCGCCCGCGCGGAGCGAGGCGACGACCCGCATCCCCATCACCGTATCGACCAGCAGGCTGCCCAGATCCGCGCCCTTTTCCCGCATGTCGCGGGTCAGGTCGGTCAGGCGGCGCTGATAATGGCGGAACGTAGCGAGGCTGGCGGGGACGAGGATGACGCTGACCAGAAACAGCCGCCAGTCGAGCCAGACCATCATCGCGACGCAGCCGACGAAGAACAGCAGGTTGCTGACCACCGACAGTAACGTGTCCGACGCGATCCGCTGCACGTCGCTGACATCGCTATTCATGCGGGAGACGAGATCGCCGAGGCGAAAGCTGCCGTAGAAGCGCGGCGAGAGCGTCTGAAGATGGCGCAGCAGCGCGGCGCGAATATCGTACAGCATTGCCGCCGACAGCGCGACATAACGGTAGCTGGCGAGGATATTGACGCCGAAACCCGCGATGGTCAGCGCCACCATGACGGCGGCGATCCGCACCAATGCGCCCATGTCGTGTTTCAGCAGCGCCTGGTCTATCATCAGCTTGGACAGATAGGGTTGGGCGAGGCCGAGCATGGTGGAGAGCAGGCTGATCGCCAGCACCATCAGCAACGCGCCGCGATAGGGGCGCAGGAAGGGCGTGAGCCGCTTATAGGCGCTCCAGTCAGCGATCGGCGGAGACGACGGCACGGTCATGCCGCCTGCCGCCGGGGGACGAGGCGGAAGCCGTCGAGCGCATAGCGCGGCTCGGGCATGGTCGCCAGCAGCGCGGTGCAGCGCCGATGCCCGGCCATCAGCGCATCATGCTGCGCCCGCCACCAGTCGCCCTGCCCCCCGGTCGCATAGAATTGCGCGCAGAGCAGCAAATGCCGTCGCATCGTGGCGATCAGCATGGACTGATAATGGGTGAGCAATGCCGCACGATCGCCCCCCTCCGCTATGCCGGTCAATACAGCAGCGGCGAGGATAGCTTCCCGCACCGATTGGGCGGTGCCGTCGCCGCAGATCGGGTCGAAGCCCAACGCCGCCGTGCCGCAGGCCAGCCAGTCGTCGCCGCACAGCGGCAGATGCAGGCGCGGCGCAGCCATGAACGGCATGGACGCGGCACCGACCGCATCGACCACCGGCGCGATCAGGTGGCTTTGGCCGAGCAGCATGTCGAGGCCGTCGCCCACCGCCAGCAGCCATCCCTCCCCCGGTTCGGCGGGGACGAGAAACAGCCAGCCATTCGCGACCGCCTCGACTCGGCATTCCTGCGCAGATTGCGGATCGCGCAGGCGCACTTTGGCGGCGATGGCATTGCGATCGCCAAAGATATGGAGGTCGCCCATCGGCAGCGGGGGCGCGGCGTGGAGCGTGAAATCGGCGGGCGATCCGGCCGGTGCGGCATCAACGGTCGGCAAGGCCGCCTGCACCGCATCTTCCGACGCCAGCGCCGCCATGTGCGGCACCGTCACGGCCGGTCCGCCCCACGCCACCACCCGCCGCATGATATGCGGGCTATCGGCGAACAGGTCCACCCGTTCGAATATCCCGCGCACCAGCGACAGCGCCGCTTCGCTGAGCAGGATCGTCGGCACTGGCGCGCGATGGGCGGCTTGGCTTGCGACCCGAAGGCCAGCCCGGTCCAGAAGATAGGCGCATGTCGTCGCGGCGATTCCGCTGCCCTTGATCGCGACGATCATGCCGGCATCGCTCACGGCACCGCGACCATGCCCGCGCCGGTGGTGTCATAGCCCAGATCCCACGTCACATCATGTTTGAGCGTCTTGGCGTCATACACTTCCACATCATAGCTGGCGCCGTAGATATAGAGTTTGCGCCCGTCCATCGACATGCCCAGGCGAAAGCGCGAACGGCAGGGAAATTCCGCCTTGTCGACTACCGCATTGCTGGCCATGTCCATATGCCAGAATTCGCAACGCTTGTTGCCCAGCTTCCCGTTGGTGACGACGGTATAGGCGTCCTTGCCATCAGGCGTCATCTGCATCCCCGCCATGGCGTCGGGCGCGGGGCCGATGGGGGTGAAATCGAACTGGCGGGTGGTCAGGTCGAACCGCGCCATGCCGAACATCTTGTTGTGGATATAGGGGTCCGCCGCGTTGAACAGCGAGACATATTGGCCCGGCGTGCGGATGGCGTCGAGCGTGCCGCCAAAGCCGCCATTTTCCATGCCGGTCGTTTCCGGCTTGGACAGGTCGATGCGATCGATCGCCTTGAGGCTGGCCAGGTCGATGATGATGACCTTCTCCCCAAAGACATAGAGATATTTGCCGTCGGGCGAGACTTTATAGCCGCCACGCCCGCCACCGGCACGCTCATCTTCCTTGTCGATCTCCGCCGTGCGCACGACCTTTTGCAGTTTCAGGTCGATGACGCCATACATCGGCTTGCTGACGGTGTAGCGGTCGATGCCCTTTTCGAACTTCGATATGACGGTGTAGAAATAGCGCCCGGTCGGGTCCGGCGTGCCGCCCCAGAAACGGTAGCGGGTGGTGCCATCGTTCAGGCTGAACTTGTTGATGACCTTGCGCGTCGCGGTGTCGATCACCTCGATCCCGCTGGTGGTGATGGTGGTCACATAAATGCGTTTGCCATCGTCGGACAATTGCATCGACGTGGGCAGGCCAGTGTCCAGCTTGATGGTGGAGGTGACTGCGCCCTTCCCTTCCTCGAACACCAGCAGGCTGTCGGGATAGGAACCCATGAACAGGGTTGCGGCGGACGCGGGCAACACCGCCAGCGCCGCAAGGCCGGTGGCGAGCATCAGGCGGAATGTCTGCATCGGACCCCTCATGGGAAAACGAGATCGAGACTGCGCCAGTCCTTCGTGGCGGTGGCGCAGTTGCTGGCCCAGTCGGGCGAATAATTGACATGGTCGGGCACCTGCACCGGCCAGAAGCAAGTGACGTAACAGTCGTAAATGTCGCGTTCGACCGGCTGGCACAGGCCCGCCGTGCCGCCGCCCGCATCGACTTCCCAGCCGGGCGAGAAGGACAGGGTGCAGCCCATCGGCACATGGGGCCGCGGCTGTTGCTGAAGGGCGACGACATCTTCCTCCAGATCGGCGTCGGGTGAGGCCGCCGCTTCCATCTGCGTCACGGCCTCGTCGATCCGCTGCGCCTTTTTATTGATCGCCCGAAGATGCTTCATGACAGCCCCTTTCTTTCGGCAAAGCGTTCGAGAAAGCCCGGATTACGCACCGACAAAACGCCGTAGATGCGCAGGCATGTGTCGGTCCACTGGCGTATCCAGTCGCAATAATGGAGGTTGGCGTGGCCAGTGTCGCCATAGCGCACGAACGCTTCATGATGGCATCCGCCAGCGCAGAGCGGCCGCGCCCAGCAGCTTTGGCAATCATATTTGGATTCGACATGGCCTTTTTTCAGGAACTCGCCCTGTTTGGTCCGGTCGATGCCGCTGGAGACATGGCCCATCACATGCGTGTCGGCGTCCGTGAAGCGGTGGCAGGGCGACAGGTCGCCCGACGGGCTTACGCCCATCAGGCCCAGGCCCGCGCCGCAGGGATGCGATTTGTTGACGCCGGAGATCAGCTCGCTGATCGTTTCGCTGACATTGGTGAAGCCGTGCGATTGCCCACGCAGCGCATATTCCAGCCATTCTTCGGCCAGCAGGTTGAACTGCGCCAGCACGCTGTCCATGCCATTATCGTCCAGCGAATAGGCGCGTTCTTCCCCCGTCGTTACCGGCGCGAAGCCGACTTCGTGGAAGCCTAGGTCATCCTTCAGGTGGCGGAAGATGCGCACCACATCGGTCACGCCTTCGGTCAGCGTGACGCGCGCGGTGATGGCGCGGGTCTTGTGATGGGCGATCAGCGTGCGCAGGCGCGGTTCGATGACCGCATAGCTGCCCTTGCCGTTCTTGTAGACGCGATGCTTGTCCTGCAACTCCGGTGGGCCATCCATGGATACGGTCACGCCGACGCGGTTGTCGGACAGGAAGGTGACGATCTCCGGCGTCAGCAGCGTGGCATTGGTGGTCAGGCTGTAGGTGATGGCCTTGCCCGCTGCCGCCGTTGCGCCATTGGCATAATCCACCACATCGCGCAGCAGCTTGAAATTCATCAGCGTTTCGCCGCCGAAGAAAGTGATATGCACCGCCTTGCGCCCGACCGCTTCGGCGATCAGCAGATCGACCGACGCCTTGGCCGTGTCCAGCGTCATATATTTGGGCTTGCCTGCGGGCGTCGCGATCTTGTCTGCACCGAACTCATAGCAATAGGTGCAGGCGAGGTTGCACTGGTTGGTGACGTTCAGCACCAATGCCTGCAACGGAAAATCAGCGGGCGGTGCCTGCGGCACTTCGGCCAATAGCATCGCATGACCCAAATGGATGAGCCGCGCCTGCCGCAATTCGCAAACCAGCCCGTCCGCTTCGTCCGCCGCACGGCCTTCGCTCACCAGTTCGCGGACCAGTGCGGCGTGCGTCAGTTCCTGACCGTCCAGCCGGTCCAGCACGGCGCGGACATCGGCGTCGATCTCGAAGATCGCGCCCGCGCTGACCAGATAGACAAAGTCGCTGCCCCCCGCGTCGAAGCCATGATATTCCGCCCGGCGATAAGTTGGCGGTGCCTGCATCACGGTCATTGCGACACCTCCGGTTGATCCCATTTCTGATAGGCAGGCACGGTCACGACCAGATAGGATCGCGCGCTCAGGGGCTTGCCGAACTTGTCTTTCTCGGTCTTGGCCGTCGCCACGACCCAGACTTCGCCATAATTGTTGCGGCCAAAGCGGCGCTGCGGGTTCGGGCCTTCGGTCGCCGGGGTGAAGAAGGCGGTGGGGCTGAGCGCGCCGACATATTTGGTGTCGTCGTCATAATAGACCGAGAGAAATTCCTGCATCGACCAGGTGGCGTCGACCGCGCCGATGGCGATGTCGTCGGGCGTGTTCGCCTTGCCATCCAGCCCGTTTTCAAAGCCGGTCGCTTCAAATTGCTGATAGCCTTTGGGGAATTTCACCCCGCCCAGCCGCGAAAGGCCGGTTTCGGGCGTCACCTTGATATAGTCGATCTTGCCATAGACGGGGAAAGCGCGTTCCAGCACCGCGCCCGCCACGCTGATGTCGCGCTGGCCCGATGCGGCGGTAGGCGCGATGTCGGCAGTGACGACCAGTTCCTGCGGGCCGGCCGATACGATCTTCGTCACTGTCACGCCCGCGCCCAGATCCAGATCGGCGGCGGCGGGTGACAGGGGCAGATTATGGCCAAGGATGCGCAGTTGCACGCCCTTGCTGCCCGCCTTTACCGGGCCGGGCGTCACCGCCAGCACAGCGGGCGCAGCGGTGGCGCGGATCAGTTTCACGTCCAGGCCAAATTCCTGATAATCGCCCCAATACCAGCGGCCCTGCGCGCTTTGCTGGTCGGGGGCGAACCACATGGCTTCGCGTGCGGCGCTGGACAGATCGTCGGGCTTGGCCGCCGCGACGCCGCCCTTCGACGATCCGCGCCAGCTATAGCCGGCATAGACGATGCCCGTGCCGGTGCGGCTGATCGTCCCGCCATTGGTCAGCGAACGCAGCGTGCTGCTCGTCACAAACTCGTCGCCGCTCTTGCCCGGCGTGACGCTGAACTGGCCGATGAATTTCCCCTGCCCCGGTGCGGACGCGACGACCAGCCATTCGCCAGTCAGGCGCGGGTTGCGCTGGCGCGCGCTCCAGGCCGCCCATTCGGGCGTATGGAGCGGCGCGACCTTGGGCATGTAGGTCAGCGCATATTCGCCGCGCGTCAGCTTATCCTTGGGATCGCGGCCGGTGGGCTGCTCGCTATCCTCGGCGGGGCGGCGATATTGGGCATCGGCCTGCGAATAGAGGGCGACGTGCAGATCCTGCAACTGCTTCCATTCCAGCTTCGACCGGCGCCACGACAGCGGCTGCGCATAGCTGTGGCAGGCCGCGCACGCGCCGCGCATGGTTTCGTTGGGGATGTTGCTTTCGTCCAGCATCCGCTTTTCGGGCAGATACATGACGGGCCGCGCTTCTTCGGGAGCCAGCCCGTGCGAGGCGGAGAGGGATTTGACGATGGCGCGGGATTCGGCGGGAGTGATGGCAAGGCCGTTCAGCCGCACCATCCGCTTGATTGCCTGCGCCCAGCCTTCGGGCGTGGTGCGGACCCAGCTGATCCGCGACAAATTGCCCTTTGCATCGGGGGCGTGGCAAGTGCCGCACTTTTCTTTGACCAGCGCGTCGGCGACGGGGATCCCCGTCGCCGTTTCCTTCATGGTCGCGCCGTCCGGCCCGCCATCGGCCTGCGCAAACAGGATCGAGGTGGAAAACAGCGCCAGCAAACCGAATTTCGAGCCAAATTTCGAGACAGTTACCCGCTTCACCCGATGTCCCCCTGAACGCGGTGCATTGCCGCGTGAAAGTGCAGCCTAGGCAGGTGCCGTTCCCGCGCTATTGCCCAAATGACGTATGGCCCCGCGACAATCCGCCATAGGAAACTTGACGACCATCAAGATTTTTAGCTTTTCTTCTTTGGGCCGTAATAGTCATCCTGCCCATGATCGACCGACACCGGGTTGAAATAGCCCGGCGGCAGACCCTTTTTGCGCATGGCGATGCCCGCCAGACAGGCGTTGAGCAGATAATTGCTGTTCAGCGCAGTCTTGTAGCTGGTGTCGAGATAAGGGGCGACTTCGACGATATCGATGCCCGCAATATCATTCTCCGCACATAGCCGCCGCATGATCGGCTGCGCCTCCCGCATGGTCAGGCCGCCGGGAACCGGCGTGCCGGTGCCGGGCATGAAGGCGGGGTCGAGAACATCGACGTCGAAGCTGATCCAAAGCTTCTTGGTGTTGGCCCGCGCTTCTTTCAGCGCGCGCTCCATCACCTTTTCCCAGCCCCATTTTTCCACTTCGACCATGGTGTGATATTTCATGCCCTTGTTGCGCATCCACCCAAAGGTTTCGAGGTCGGGACCGCGCGCGCGCAGGCCGACCTGCACATAATCCTGCGGCCGGACATGGCCTTCATGCAGGACGCGATAGACCGGCGATCCATGCGTGATCCAGTGAACGCCATTGCGGCCGACATCATAATGGCTGTCGAAATGGACGACGCCGACATTGCCCTTGCCATGCACATCGGCAGCCGCCGCGACATTGGGATATTCCAGGCTATGGTCGCCGCCGATGACGATGGGGATCGCACCCGTTTGCGCGATTTCGCGCACCATTTCGCGCACATGCGCGACGGAACGTTCGGTCGAGTTCTGGTCGATGGCAATGTCGCCATAATCGACGATTTCCAGCTGCGATCCGGGGTTGATCATCGAATACATGTCGTTGCCGCCCGCCCCGCCGGTCATGCGCAGCGCGCGCGGCCCGTCGATCGCATTGCGCCAGCCCGAACCCATGTCGAGCGGCGCGCCTACGATGGCGACATCGACCTTGCCCGCCTTCAAATCCGCCGGCGTCATCGCTACCGGCGCACCGGCAAAGGTCGCAAACGCGCCGCGTCGCCCGCCGATATAACGGCCAAGGTCGATCGGCCCAGCCTCGCGCCTTGGGTCCATAACCAGCGGGCGCTTGGCTTTCCACGCATTGAACCAGGCGGATCGGGTGTCGAGCGGGATGGTCTTTGCGTCGCGGCCCTCCTTATATTCGACCTGTTCGTGCAGCGCGGCGATCGCATCGATATAGGCGGCCAGTTCGGCGGCGGGCAGCGTGCGAATACGGTCGAACAGCACATCCTTTTCGACATAGCGCCCGGTCCGCCCCTGCGTGATGAGCGCGACCTTTTCCGGCGCGATGCCGGTCAGTTTCGCCGCGACATCGGCGGGAAGCGTCAGGGGCTTAGGCTCGCCCATAATGTCTTCCTGCGGGATCGGCGGCGGCGGATTGGGCGTGTCGAAACTGTCCCCCGCCAGCACCGATGTTGCCGCGGCCACCGCCGCTACGCTCCAGCCCGTTATGGCATTGATCGACGGCATGGCAGTCCTCCCTCAGCGCTTGGCGGTCTTGATCGGCGTACCCGTCTTGCGCATCGCGATGCCCGACAGGCAGGCGTGCAGGATATAGTTGGCGCTCATCCGGCTGACATAGGTCGGGTCGAGGATAGGCGCAGCGTCGAGCAGGTCGAAGCCCACCACCTTGGTCTGGGCGCACAGTTGCCGGACCATGGGGATGGCTTCACGCATCGTCAGGCCGCCCGGCACCGGACGACCGGCTGCCGGGGCATCGCCCGGATCGATGACGCTCATGTCGAAGGAGACGAAGATATTCTCCGGCCCTTTCTTGAGGCCAGCGAGGAGGTCGTTCGTCACGGCCTGCCAGCCGCGTTCCTGCACGGCGGCGGTCGGCATGATGCGCGCGCCTGCGTCGGTCAGCCGCTTCTGCGTGGCGGGATCGGCGTCGCGGCCATGCAGGCCGACCAGCGTCACGTCGCTGCCGCGCAACAGATTCTGTTCGAGCAGGCGGGTGAGCGTCTGGGTGTCCGAAATCAGGTGATCGCCGTTCAACTCCGCCCCGGCATGGGCGTCGAACTGAATGAGCGCCACTTTGCCCGCGCCATAGGTGTCGACCATCGCCGCCACGTCAGGAAACATCAGCGTATGGTCGCCGCCGACGATGAATGGGACGACGCCCACGCTCGCCATTTCGGCGATCATCGCGCGAATATGGTCCAGGCCACGGTCGGGTGCCATCGGATCAAACGCCAGGTCTCCATAATCGGCGATGGAGAGGACAAGACCCGGATCGACCCCGCCATCGGCATCCGCGCCGACCAGTCCGTCCATGCCGCGCAGCGCCATCGGCGCGTGCTTGGCATCGCGCCAGCCCGACGAGAAATCGAGCGGCACGCCAACAAAGGCGACCTCCACCTTCCCCGCGATCAAATCTTCCTTGCGGATCGCGACCGGCGCATCGGCGAAGGTCGGGATCGCGCCCTTTTGAAACTGATAGCGTTTCAGACTGAACGGGCCCTCGTCGCGCTTCAATTTGTCGAACATTTTGGGGCGGACGGTGGACCCGGCGTTCCAGCCGCGCGCTTGCGGGTTGAGCGCGATTTCGGACGGATCGCGCCCGGCCTTATATTTGCTGTCCTCCACCACGGCCATCAGCGCGGTGGCATAGGCGTCCACGTCCGCGGCGGACCGTCCGGTCAGGGCGACCTGCAATTTTTCGGCCGTCAGGCCAAAGCGGGTCAGCACCGCCGGATCGGACAGGAACGCCTTTTTGTCCGGCGACAGGGTAGCCAGCGGATCGACGCCTTGCGCCGATGCGGGGCCGGACAGAGTCGCAAGGGCAAGGGCGAAAGCGGCGCTGCGCGCCAGCAAGGTGGTGCGTGCCATCAATTCTTCTTCCCATAATAGGCGTCCAGGCCGTGATCGACCGAAACAGGGTTGAGATAGCCGGGCTTCAGCCCCTTCTTGCGCATGGCGATGCCCGCCAGGCAGGCGTTCAGCAGGAAATTGCTGTTGAGCGCGGTCTTGTAACTGGTGTCGAGATAGGGCGCGACTTCGACGATATCGATGCCCGCAATGTCATTTTCCGCGCACAGGTTGCGCATGATCGGCTGCGCCTCCCGCATGGTCAGGCCGCCGGGAACGGGTGTGCCGGTGCCGGGCATGAAGGCGGGGTCCAGCACGTCGACGTCGAAACTGATCCACAATTTCTTGGTGCTGGCGCGGGCTTCCTTCAATGCGCGGGCCATCACCTTGTCCCAGCCCCATTTCTCCACTTCGACCATCGTGTGATATTTCATACCCTTGTTGCGCATCCAGCCGAAGGTTTCGAGGTCGGGACCGCGCGCGCGCAGGCCGACCTGGATATAGTCGCTGCCGCGCACATGCCCTTCGTTGATCACGCGATAGACCGGCTGGCCATGGTCGAGCAGGTGGACCCGGCCCCGGCCGATGTCATAATGGCTGTCGAAATGGATGACGCCGACATTACCCTTGCCATGCACGTCCGCAGCCGCCGCGACATTGGGATATTCCAGGCTGTGGTCGCCGCCGATGACGATCGGGATCGCGCCGGTGCGGGCGATTTCGGCGACCATGGCGCGGACATGATCGACGCTGCGTTCGGTCGAATTCTGGTCGATGGCGATGTCGCCATAATCCACGATCTTGAGCGCGGCATTGGGGTTGATCATCGAATACATGTCGTTGCCGCCCGCCCCGCCGGTCATCCGCATGGCGCGTGGGCCGTCGATGGCGTTGCGCCAGCCTGAACCCATGTCGAGCGGCGCACCCACGATGGCGACATCCACCTTGCCCGCCTTCAAATCCTCCGGCGTCATCGCCAGCGGCGCACCGGCAAAGGTGGCAAAGCCGCCGCCATAGCCGCCAACATAGCGAGTCAGCTCCCACGGCCCCGCATCACGCCGGGGGTTCATCGCGGCCGGGCGCTTTTCTTTCCAGGCGTTGAACCAGGGTGATTTGGTATCGAGCGGGATGGCGGCCAAATCCCGCCCGGCCTTGAATTCCACCTGCGCATGGAGCGCCTGCATCGCATCGATATAGGCGCTGATTTCCTCTGCCCTGCCCTTGCGGATACGGTCGAACAAAGCGTCCTTTTCGACATAACGGCCCGTCACGCCGCTCTTGAGGAAGTCGATCTTCGCCTTGTCGACACCAGCCAGCTTCGCTTCGACATCCTTGGGCAGTTCCAGCGGCTTGGGCCGGCCCATATCGTCTTCCAGCGGCATTTGCGGCGCGGGCGTAGCAGCATTGGTCAACACCGGCGGCAAGTCGCCAGCAACCACGGCACCAATGGCCGCGATCCCGGCCATGCTCCATCCAGTAATGGCGGTCAAAGAAGGCATCATCGTCTCCGGCCCGTGCGTCGCCAGACGGGCGATACGGGCTTGGGCAACAGAAAGGAGGCAGGTTTTCCCGCCATGTCTTCCACGGGGTAGGCGAGGCAAGGCCGCCGCCCCAATGGGGCATTTGACGTAGACCAGCGCCATGATGACCCGGACGAACAGGCTACGTCAAATGCCCCATGTCTGACTGCCTGCGCAGCCCATAGCTTCCACGACATATCACAAGAAAATGAGGCGGCAGTCCATGTCGTCTGCAAGCAAACGTGGCCGCTGCATCAAGCGCGGGACGGTGCGATCCGGGAGGGGTCGAGGGCAGGGAATAGACAGAAGGATAAGGGGAACATCATGTCGTATCGCGCTAAGCTGAAACTGGGACTGCTATCCGCGACGATCATGTCGAGCGCGGCCATGGCCACGCCCGCCATGGCGCAGGTTGCCGCCGCAGAAGCGGAGGCGGACAGCGACGTTATCGTCGTCACCGGCACCCGCCGCAGCACCACGTTGATGGAAACGCCGATTAATATTTCGGCCATCGGTGCCGCTGAGCTGGCCGCCGAACGGCTGGACGACGTCCGCGATCTCGGCGCGTTCACGCCGGGCATCACCGTGACTGACACCGGCCCGCGCGGCGCGGCGACCATCGTCATGCGCGGTCTTTCCGCGAACGATACGGAAGCGTCTGGTTCGAACTACAGCAGTTCGTTCGGCACCTATCTGGGTGAGATTCCGCTGTATCTCGACTTTAAGTTTATCGACATCGAACGGATCGAAACGCTGCTGGGTCCGCAAGGCACGCTTTACGGCTTGGGCACGCTGGCAGGCGCGATCCGCTACATGCCCAACCGGCCCGATCCGACGCAGTTTAGCGGTGAAGTCCATGGCCGCGCCTATGACGTGGCGCACAGCAAGGGCGTGGGCTATGTCGGCGACGCGACGATCAACATCCCGATCATCAAGGATGTTCTGGCGTTCCGTTCAGCGACCGGCTATTATTACGACCCTGGCTTCATCGACTATCCGTTCCTGGTGAAGACGCCCGGCGTATCGCTGGCGCAGCCCGGCCCGGCTTCCAATCCGCTAGGCACGCAGGCGCAGCAGGACGCCAATTTCGCCGGGCGCAAGGATCTGAATTTCGAAAAGACCTTCACCACCCGCAACCAGCTGGGCGTGTCGGTGCCCGACTTCAACGCCTATCTGACCTATGCCTATCAAAAGACGCGGACCGCCGGCCGTCAAGCAACGACCGACGGCATCGTGGGCGAAGGCAAATATGAGGCCGCAGGGCGCTATGCCGAACCATCGACCCGCCGGTCGCAATTGGTCAGCCTGGAAATGGAAGCGCAGTTGGGCGATGTGTTCCAGGCAGTCTGGGCATCTGCCTTTACCAAGACCAAGAATAATACGGTCGGCGACGTGTCCGACCTGCTGCTCGACCTTGATTATGACTATGAGTTGTTCCCCGCCTTTGCAGGCTATACGACGGGCATCAACAGCCGCACCCAGTTCAACCAGGAAATCCGGTTGGTTTCGACCCATGGCGGGCCGTTCAGCTGGGTCGTGGGCGGTTTCTACAACAGCATGAAGTTCAAGTCCGACAGCGTCGAAACGCTGCCCGGCTTCGCTGAGTTTGCCGTCACCGCCGCAGGCCGCGCCGCCTATGGCAATTTCTACAACGGCCTGATCCGTCCCGATGGCGCGGAATATGTGTCCTTCACCCGGTCCAAGACCGAAGAACAGGCCGTATTCGGTGAATTGACATTCAAGCCGATTGAACAGTGGCAGATCACAGGCGGCGGGCGTTACTTCCGCTACGACACATCGATCACCGGCGGTTCCGACACGCCGATGACGGGTGGTGGCCGTCGCCGGATGCCCTATCCCAGCCTGACCATTGATCCGTCGCGCGTGCGCAGCGGGCAAGCAGGCGATGATGGCTTTGTTTGGAAGTTCAATACCTCGTTCAACTTCACCCCAGACCTGATGGCCTATGCAACCTACAGCAAGGGTTACCGGATCGGCGGCGTCAACCGCGTGGTGCCGTGCATCCAGCCATTGCCCGCCGGACAGAATCTGTGCGCTCTGCCCAACGAGCTGACTTTTGGCCCGGACAAGGTGAAGAATCTGGAACTGGGTGTCCGCGCCCAGTTGTTCGACCGTCGCCTGTCCACCAGCGTGTCAGTGTTCCAGGTCAAGTGGGACGGTATCCAGCTGTCGAGCCAGACGGTCAACGGCGCGATCGGCATCACGGCCAATGGCGGCAAGGCCAAGTCGCAGGGCGTCGATTTCACCTTCAATGCCCGCGTCACCGACCAATTCATCGTTCGCGGCAACTACTCCTATCTCGACGCGAAACTGACCGAAGATGTGCCGGGCCTGTTGTCGACAGCGACCGGCGACGCCGATCTCTTCTCCGGCGATCGCCTGCCTGGTTCGGCCAAGAATTCCGGCGCGGCGTCGGCAGTCTATACCCTGCCTATGGGCGAGAACGACCTGCGTCTCAACTGGACCGCGACTTATACCGGCGGCATCCTGACCCGTCCGGGTGCGCGGGGCGGCGGCGAGCGGCTGCCGTCCTATGTGATGCACCGTGCGGCGGCGACCTACAGCACGGACGCATGGGAAATCAGCCTGTTTGCGAACAACATCTTCGACAAATATGCGCTGACCGGCGTGTCAAACGACCTGACCCGGCGTGGCCAGATCAACGACGGCATCATCTATCGCGGCTATGCCCGGTCGGTCGCGCAACCGCGCACCATCGGCCTGGAAGGGCGCGTGAAGTTCTGATCTTCGGGCGGGGCTGAAGACAGGGGCGTTCTTCCAGACGGGAGAACGCCCCTTTTTTTGTCGCGTCGCCAATCCATACATTTTGATACAAAATTCTTCCTGCGACTCGTTTGCAATTGCGAGTCGTTCGCGGTATGCGATCGACACCCTTTCCCGCAGGACCATTCCCCCTTTCGATGCATGGAAAAACCCGGACCCAGCCGAAGAAAAAGAGCGCCAAGGCGTTCTGGCTGAAACAGTTGCACAGCTGGCACTGGATCAGTTCGGCGATCAGCCTGATCGGCCTGCTGTTGTTCGCCTTTACCGGCATCACGCTGAACCATGCCGCCGATGTCGAAGGATCGCCCCAGACGATCGAGAAAGCCGCGACTCTGCCCGCCGCCCTGTTGAAACAGGTCGCGCCCGATGACGCGCCTGATGCCAAGAAGCCGCTGCCCGCTCCGGTCGCCGCCTTTGTGGAAAAGGCCGTGGGACAGCGCGGCGCGGGCGACGCGGAATGGTCCGCCGATGAAATCTATCTGGCCCTGCCCCGCCCCGGCGGCGACGGATGGGTGTCGATCGACCGGAACAGCGGCGCTGTGACCAGCGAAGCGACCAGCCGGGGGTGGATCAGCTACCTCAACGACCTGCACAAGGGGCGCAACACTGGCTCCGTCTGGAAATGGTTCATCGACATATTCTCGGTCGCCTGCTTCCTGTTCGCGCTGACCGGGCTGTTGCTGCTGCAACTCCATTCCAAAAAGCGGCCCAGCACCTGGCCGCTGGTCGCCATCGGCCTCGCCCTTCCGGCGGTCCTTGCCATCATCTTCATCCATTAAGGGGAAATATCCATGCAGATCAGCTATCGGTTGTTGCTGACCGGCACGGCGGCGCTGGGCACAGTCGCCGCGCCTGCCACCGCGCAGACGATGAACCTGTCGGTCGGCATACCGCGTCTGTCGGTGGCCGAATATCATCGGCCCTATGTCGCGATCTGGATCGAGAAGGAAGGCGCGGCACCGCGCACCCTGTCGGTCTGGTATGATTTCGACAAGGCCAAGGGCGAAGGCACCAAATGGCTGCGCGACGTGCGCCAGTGGTGGCGTGCGTCGGGCCGGACGATGAGCTTCCCCGCTGATGGCGTGACTGGCGCGACCCGCGCGCCGGGCGACAACAAGATCGCCTTTGCTGCGGGCAAAGGTCCGCTCGGCACGCTGGGCGCAGGCAATTATACGCTGATCGTGGAAGCGGCGCGCGAAGTGGGCGGACGCGAAGTCGTGCGCCTGCCCTTCGCCTGGCCGCCCAAGCCCGGTGCGACCGTCAAGGCACAGGGCAGCACAGAATTGGGCGCCGTAGCCCTGAGCTTCGGCAAATAAGGGGATAAGATGATGAAAGCCAGATTGATGATCGCGGGCGCTGTAGCCGCCCTGATGCTATCGGGTGCGGCGCAGGCCCATCGCCAGTGGATGATGCCATCGTCCACCACTTTGTCCGGCACCGACAGCTGGGTGACGGTCGATGCCGCCGTGTCCAACGACCTGTTCTATTTCGAACATGTGCCGATGCGCACCGACGGCATCGTGGTGACCCAGCCGGACGGCAGCGCTGGCAAAATCGAAAACGCCGCCACCGGCAAATATCGCTCGACCTTCGACGTGCATCTGACTCAGCCCGGCACCTATCGCATCGCCAATGCGTCGACCAATGTCATGGGCAGCTATATGCTGAACGGCAAGCAGGAACGGCTGCCGCGCGGCACGACCAAGGACAAGCTGGCCAGCGTAATCCCGGCGGGCGCGACCGATGTGCAGGTGGCCGAAGCATCCAACCGGAACGAGATTTTCGTAACGCTGGGCGCACCCAGCACCGGCATCTTCAAGCCGACCGGATCGGGCATCGAGCTGGTGCCGGTGACGCACCCCAATGATCTGGTATCGGGCGAGTCCGCAACCTTCCAGTTCCTGCTGGACGGCAAGCCTGCTGCGGGCCTGAAAGTCACGGTCATTCCCGGCGGTATTCGTTACCGCGATGCGCTGGGCCAGATGGATCTGGTGGCCGACAAGGATGGCAAGGTCGCGATCAACTGGGCGCAGCCGGGCCTTTACTGGCTGAACGCCAGCATCGGTGGCGGTCGTGAAGGTGGCGAAGGCGGCGGCCCCGGCATGGGTGGACCCGGCGGTCCTGGTGCAGGTGGTCCCGGTGCCGGTCAGGGCGCACCGCCCGCGCCGCGCCCTGCCGGTCCGCCGCAGCGCCGCGCCAGCTATATCAGCACGCTGGAAGTGCTGGCCCCCTGACGCAACCCGTTCGTATCGCCATCCCCCCCGCCCTGTCGCCCGACCAATTTGTCGGGCGGCGGCAGGCAGGGCATGTCAAGACGCTGGGAGGACCGACGATGGGGACCAGTTGGTCCGCGCAGATCGTCGATCCGCCTGCGGGCTGCACCGAAGCGATCGAGGCTGTGCTGGCGCGCGTCATTGCGGCCATGAGCAATTGGGAAGCAGCTTCGGACATCAGCCGTTTCAACCGGACCCCTATCGGGCAATGGATGGCATTGCCGCCCGATATGATGACCGTGCTGCGCGCGGGGCTGGACATGGCCCGCCTGTCCGGGGGGGCGTTCGATCCCGCTATCGGACATATTGTTGGCCGCTGGGGCTTTGGTCCGGCGAGCGATGCGCCTGATATTGCCGCGCCATGGACAGCGATCGAGACAGACGGGGACAAGGCGCGTAGGATCGCTGACGTAGCGCTCGATTTTTCTGGCATTGCCAAGGGTTTTGCCGTCGACGCGGTCGCCGCGGAACTGCGCGCGATGGGCGTCGCGAGTTTCCTGATCGAGATTGGCGGCGAATTGCGCGGCGACGGGGTGAAGCCGGATATTCAGCCCTGGTGGGTGGATGTCGAAGCGCCGCCGGGCCTACCCGTCCCGATCTTGCGCGTGGCGCTATGCGGGCTATCGGTTGCGACGTCGGGCGACTATCGCCGCTTCCGACTGGAAGGTGCGCGCCGCCTGTCCCATAGCATCGACCCGGCGCTTGGCGCGCCGATCGCCCATGATGTGGCGTCAGTGACGGTGCTGCACGACAGCGCAATGATGGCCGACGCCTGGGCCACCGCGATCACCGTGATGGGGCAACAGCGCGGCATGGCGCTGGCGACGCGGCACGGGCTGGCGGCGCGGCTGGTGCGGCGCGATGGCGGGCGCGGGATCGAATATATGACCCCCACGCTGGCGGCGATGCTGGACTGAGGTCAGGCGTCGGCCCAGCGGCGCAGCAGATTATGATAGACGCCCGTCAGGCGAATGACTTCGCCATGATCCTGCCCCATCTGCGCCGCCACACCCTGCACGCTGCGGTCCAGGTCGAACAGCAACTGGCGCGCGGCGTCGTCACGGATCATCGACTGGAGCCAGAAGAAGCTGGCGACGCGGCGCCCGCGCGTGACGGGTTCGACCCGGTGCAGCGAGGATGACGGGTAGAGGACGGCGTGGCCGGCGGGCAGTTTGATCTGCTGCACGCCGAAGTTGGTTTCGATCGTCAGCTCCCCACCATCATAGCTTTCGGGCGATTCCAGGAACACCGACATGGACATATCCGAACGCACGCGAAAACCAGTGCCAGCCTGTATCCGCACTGCGTTATCGACATGCACGCCAAAGGCCTGACCACCGGCGTAGCTGTTGAAAAGCGGCGGAAAAATCTTGAGCGGCAGGGCGGCTGCGATGAATAGCGGGGAGCGTCCGAGCGCGTCCAATATCATCTGCCCCGCCTGTCGCGCGGCCGGGCAATCTTCGGGCAATTGCAGGTTGCGCTTGGCCATGGCCGATTGCGGGCCGGAGGTGATGTTGCCATCCACCCAGTCGGCCGGGTCGATGAGCGCGCGGATCGTGGCGACCTGCGCCGCGTCGAGCAGGTCGGGAATGGCAATCAGCATGGGACTATGTCTATCTTGTCAGGCTGCGTCGGTGCGCAGCACGAAGGGGATTTCGACCACGCCCCGCACGCGCACCGGCTGCCCACCGCGCAGGGTCGGGCGCCAGCGCCAGCCCTTCACGGCGTCCCGCGCGGCATTGTCCAGCCGGGGAAAGCCGCTGCTGCCAGTGATCGCGATACTGTCCACTTCGCCGTCCAGCCCCAGCGTCAGGGTGAGGACGACTGTTCCCTGCTCGCGCTTGCGACGGCTTTCGACCGGATAACGTGGCGGCTTGCCCGCCACCATCTGCGTGCCGAGGTCGCCGCCCTGCACCACACTGGGCGGTGCGGGTGGCGCGGCGGGGGCTGCGGCGGGAGTCGGGGTTGGCGTCGCGACTGTCGTTGGCGCAGGGACCAGAACGGGATTTGGCGTCGTCTGCATGATCGGGACTGGCGGAACCGGAGTCTGTACGATCGGCGGGGGTGCCACGACCTGCGGCGTCGAGGGCGGTGGCGGCGGTGTTTCCGATGCAGGGGGTGGCGGCGGTGGCGACAGGTTCACGACCGTCAGCTTCGCCTCCTGCACCCGCAACACATGGCTGCGCACCTGAATGAGCGCGCCGATCAGTATGGCGTGGACGATCAGGATGAGGGCGATGGCCGGGACGTTGGGACGCGACCGGGCGCCGTAGCGATCGGCGGGGTCGATCGTGCCACCGGCCAAAGCGCTTGGCATCGAACGCACGACGGGGCCGTCCTGCCCGACATCGGGCATGGAATCTTCGATCAGCCTGCTTTGGTCGTGCAGCATGACAGCGCCTTCCTTTGCGTCATCGCGTCCAATGCCCCGATACCGCGAACCATAATGCGAATCAATTGCGATATTTTGCTGGTCTGTTTCTGGCAGGCAGGTGGACGGGCGGCGACCCGAGGAGGATGGAGTTATCGCCGCCCGTCCGGCCCCGGCAGGGACATGCCGGGGATAGGTACCGGGTCAGAACATGTAATTCAGGCTGAACACCGCCGAACGAGTGGGTGCCGGTTGCGCCCAGCTGCCCGCCACGGCGTTGCGCACGGTCGTCACATATTTTTCGTTGGTGAAATTCTGGACATTGACCTGCGCCTTCAGGTTCGTCGTGATCGGGAAGTTCGCCATGAAGCGGTGAATCGTATAGCTCGGCACATCATAGCCGACATAGGTTCCGGCCGTCAGCTGCGCGAGCGTCGGCTGGTTCAGCAGGAATTTCCCCTGATAGGTCAGGCCATAGCCCAGTTCCAGACCGAAGCCGAAGCGATAGGTGGTAAAAAGGCTGCCCGAATGTTTGGGCGTGTTCGTGAGGGCATAGCCCGCCGTCGGATCAGGGAAGGCCACGCTGTTGGCGCAGGTTCCCGCAGCCGGATCGACCCGCCCCGGATTGGCGAGGCAATAGTCCGAAACGCCCCGTTTGATCTCGCTCTTGAGATACATATAGTTGGCCGAAATCGTCCAGTTGGCGGTGATATTGCCCGACGCACCGAAGGATATACCCTCGACCCGCTGAAAGCCGTCAGCCGCCTGATCGGGCGCAGTCGGATCGCCCGAAATGACCTTGATCTGGTTGCGGTCGTTGCGGAATGCTGCCAGCGTCAGCAGCAGTTTCTTGTCGAACAGATCGACCTTCGCGCCGATCTCATAATTTTTGGTCGTTTCCGGCTTCACGAAGCAGGTGCCACTTCCGCCGAGCGCGTTGGCCGCCGTGCAGCTGCCATCGACAGACGCTTTGGACGGCAGTTTGGAGTTGCCGTAGGCAACATACAGGCTGGAGTTCAGGGTCGGTTTGACCACTACCCCGACGCGATAGGAAAAAAGATTGTCGTCGGTCTGCGGCAGCGACGTGACCGATGTCAGCGCCCCCAGCGTGGGCGACAGAGCGGTTATATTATAGGCGAAAGAGCGGCTGGAACCCTTCACATTTTCATAACGCACGCCGCCGTTAACCTCCAGCCAGTCGGTGAATTTCATCGTGTCGAACAGATAGGCCGCATAGCTGGTCTGTTCGCCGATCGCCTGAGCGCTGCGGATGAAATTGATCGGGCCGGTATATACGTTGCTGCCATAGGTGAACCCGGCCGGGCCGGGCACGATCGCGCCGGGGTTGGCGATGTTCACCAGCGGGAAGGCTGGCGTCGATCCATCGGCATTGCGCGGCAGGGTGCCAGTGGTCTGGTCGAACCTTTCCCACAGCGCCGACGCGCCCAGCACCAGGGTATGGCCGATACCGGCAGTAGCGAATTCAGCGGAAAGATCGACCTGATTATAGGCCGTTTCATTGTTGATCAGCCGCTGCACGCCGCGACCGCCGGTGGGAAGGTAATAGCCGACGGGAACGGTGGCAGGACAGGCAACCCCGACCGTCCCGGCAAAAGGTGCCAATGGCTGAAGTCCGGTGGACGCAAGGCAGAAGGTGCCAGTCGGCTGGCTGGTCACGGTGTTCTGCGTGATTTTCTCATAGCGGGTCAGGTTGCGGATTTTGACCGTGTCGCTGAACTGATGGCTGAAAATCGCCTGAAGCGAGCGGGTCTTGCTATCCTGCCGGTCCAGATTGGCGAAGCCATAATAGCCGCTGCGGTCGAAATCGGGCAGGAAGCCGCCCAGATTGGTGTAATAGCGCAGGCCATATTGCGGCATTGCCTTATCATCCAGATATTCGCCCTGAAGCGTCAGGCTGGTCGGGCCGTCGATGCCGATGGTGATGGCGGGCGCGATGCCCCAGCGCTTATAATCTTCCACATCGCGGCCCGGCACGTCATTTTCGTGATAGACAGCGTTCAGGCGCACGGCGATCAGGTCATTCACGCGCTGGTTAGCGTCGATAGTGGCGCGGTAATAATTGTCGGTGCCGATGCCGGCGCTCAACATCGTCTGATCGTCCGCCAAAGGCTGCTTGGTGACCAGGTTGATGGTGCCAGCGACCGATCCGCCGCCGTTCATGACGGAGTTGGCACCGTTGGTCACTTCGACCTGTTCGATATTATAGACTTCGTTGCGGTTCACGAACGCGCCCGAACGGACACCGTCGATGGTGACGTCGTTCTTGGCGTCCTGCCCACGCAGGATGATGCGGTCGCCATAGCCAAAGCCGCCCTCGCCCGCGCCGAAAGTGATGCCCGGCACGGTCGAGAGGACGTCGCGCAGGGTGAGCAGATTCTGTTGCTGGATCGTCGCCTTGCCAATGACGGTGATGGTCTGGGGCGTGTCGAGCAGGGGGCGGGTATATTTGGGTGATTCCGCCTTTTCCACCTTGATTTCGGATTCGTCGATCGCGCTGTCGGTGACGGTCATGCCGCCAAGGCGAGCGCCCGGCTGGTCAGCCTGCGTCTGGGCCTGCGCGGTAGCGGCCATGGCGATCGCGCCGACGCAGCTGAGTGCGAGAAAGGACGGAATAGACGACGAAGTGGACATAGAGAAAGAACCCCCCTTGAATATGGAGGCTCTGCTATTGCGACTCCCTCGCAGAGTCAACGCTATTGCGAATAATTATTATCAGTGTCGCAAATTGTCGCAGGTCGTAACATGAACAGCCAGCATCGGATCGCACTGGCCAGGTTGGGCGGGTCCAGCGCAGCCATGCGCATCACGTCGATGCGCGCGATAAGCGCGTTGATCGGCAAGGCTTCGCGCTGCGCATGGTAGCGCAGAGCTTCCCAGAAAACGGGTTCGAGGCTGATGGCGGTCTGATGACCGGCAATGGTGACGCTGCGCTTCACCGGGGGAGCGAAGGGCGACCCTTCCGGTCCATGCGGACCATCGAGAGAGTCGCCCATGCCCATCAATACATGTGCTGGCCGCCGTTGATCGACAGGGTGCTGCCGGTCACAAAGCCACCATCTTCGCTGCAAAAGAAAGCCACGCCGCGCGCGATTTCATGCGCCTGGGCCAGACGGCCGACAGGGATCTTGGCGACGATCTTTTCCAGCACGGCGGGCGGCACGGCAGCGACCATGTCCGTGTCGACATAACCGGGCGCAATGGCGTTGACGGTGACGCCGGACTTGGCCCCTTCCTGCGCCAATGCCTTGGTAAAGCCGTGGATACCCGATTTGGCGGCGGCATAGTTGACCTGGCCATATTGGCCCGCCTGCCCGTTTATCGACCCGATATTGACGATGCGGCCCCAGCCGCGTTCACGCATACCGCCAAATGTCGCTTTGGCCATGTTGAAGCAGCCGCCCAGATTGATGCGCATGACTTCGTTCCAGTCGTCGAAGCTCATCTTCGCCAGCACGCCGTCACGGGTGATGCCGGCATTGTTGACGACGATATCGACAGGGCCGAGTTGTTCCGCCACCAGCGCGCAACCATCCAGGCAGGCCTGATGATCGCCCACGTCCCATTTGAAGGCGGGGATGCCGGTTTCGTCGGTAAAAGCCTGCGCCTTGGTTTCGTTGCCGCCATAATTGGCCGCCACGGTATAGCCCATATCCTTGAGCGCCAGACTAATCGCCTCGCCAATGCCCCGCGTTCCGCCGGTCACGATCGCCACTCTCGCCATATGCGCATCCTCTTCCTGACTAAACGGGCTGGTCGATCCAGCCCGAAAGCTCGCGGCCCAACAGCCTCTGATACAGAGTGATAGCGTTGGCCGATGCGTTTAGACAGGGCAAATAGGCGAATTTTTCGCCACCGGCCGACAAAAATGCCTCTTTCGCGCGCAGGGCGATTTCTTCCAGCGTTTCAAGGCAATCCGCCGAGAATCCGGGGGTGACTACAGCAACATTTCGGACATCTTTCTGGACCAGCCCGGCCAGCGTCGCTTCGGTTTCCGGTTCCAGCCATTTGGCGCGGCCAAAGCGCGACTGAAAGCTCATATGGACGGGGATCGGAGAGGTTTTCAGGGACAGGGCTTCGCGCAGCAGGCGGACGGTCTTGACCGACTGACAATGATAGGGATCGCCCAGATGCAACGTGCGTTCGGGCATACCATGGAAGCTGGCGAGCAGAGCGTCGGGTTTGAAGTCGAGCGCGGCGATGCTGGCGTCGATCGACGCGACCAGCGCGGCGATATAGGCCGGGTCGTCATGATAGGGCGGCAGGGTGCGGATGGCCGGTTGCCAGCGCATGGATTTGAGCGCGGCAAAGGCTGCGTCATTGGCGGTGGCGGTCGTCGCGCCGCTATATTGCGGATAGAGCGGCGCGAGCAGGATGCGGTCGCACCCGGCCTGCTTCATCGCCGCGAGGCGGGACGCGATCGACGGATTGCCGTAACGCATCGCCCAGTCGACGGTGACGCCCTGCCCCATTGCGCCTTGCAGCGCATGGGCCGTGTGGCGGGTGTGGAAAGCGAGCGGCGAACCCTGATCGGTCCACACCTGTTGGTAGGCATGGGCCGATTTCTTCGGCCGGGTGGTCAGGATGACGCCGCGCAGGATCGGTTGCCACAGGAGCGGGGGGATTTCGACCACGCGCCGGTCGGACAGAAATTCCGCCAGATAGCGGCGCACCGATTTGGCGTCCGGCGCATCGGGCGTGCCGAGGTTGATGATGAGGATGCCGACGCGCGGCGTGGGGATGACGGGATGGTCGGGGGGGAGAGTCATGTCGTTCCCAATAGAGGCAGGCTGCGCAAACGCTGACCTGTCCATGTGTACAGGGCGTTGGCGATGGCAGGCGCAACGAGGGGTGCCGTAAGATCGCTGACGCCCGCTGGCGGCGCGGTGCTGCGGATCAGTTCGACGGTGACTTCGCCGATGTCGGACAGGCGGGGCAGGTTCATGCGGCCAAGGATCGCGCGGGTCGGCAGGCCGCGCGCATAGGGGACGGACGCGCCCATCGCGTATGCCAGGCCATAGATCAGCCCGCCCTCAATCTGTTGCCGGGCGATGTCGGGGTTGACCTGATCCCCCACATCCACCGCCGCGACGATGCGATTGACGCTCAGCCGGTCGCCGCGCATCGACGCTTCGACCAGGATGGCGGCATAGGCACCGTCCATCATATGGGTGGCGATGCCCTGCCCGCTACCCGCTATGCCGCCTTGCCACCCACCCATGGCGGCGGCGGTGGACAGGCAATGGGCAAGGCGCGGATTGCCGCCCAGCATCTGGATGCGGAAGGACATGGCATCCATGCGCGCGAGATGGGCGAGTTCGTCCATGAAGGATTCGGTGAAGAACGCGCCGTGCATATGAGCGTTGCCGCGCGTGAAGCCCAGCGGCAGGCCTACGTCGCAGGGGTAATGATCGACCGCCCAGTGGGGAATCGCATAGGGCGGGACCATGCCCGCCACGGCCAGCCGGGTCGCCTTGTCCGCTGCATCCGCCGCTGCTGCGTGCGGCAGCGCGCCGTCGGCGATGCGCGCCCATGTTTGCGTCATGGCGCAGGGGGCAGCGACCTTGGCCAGCCAGCCTTCGATCGCGCCGTTGCGGCCGAGTTTGGCGGCCATGCGGGCATGGGCAGGTGCGCCGGGGCGGTCCTGAATGACATCTTCCAGCCGCGACCAGAGGAGTTGCACCGGGCGGCCAATGTCGCGCGCGATCAATGCGGCCTGCACCCCGGCGTCCCAGTCCATCTTACGCCCGAAGGAGCCACCGGCGTGGAGCGGATAGAGCGTGACGGCGCTTTCCGGGAAGCCCAGCGCATCGGCGATGGCGGCGCGGGCAAGGCCGGGGGCTTGTGTCGCCATCCAGACTTCCGCGCCATCTTCGGTGACGCGCGCGGTGGCGCAAAGCGGTTCGAGGGCGAGGTGCAGCCCTGCATCGACCTGATATTCACTGGCCAATATAGTTGCGCCTTCAAACACCGGGAGCAGGTCGCCCTGCGCATAGAGGCGGCGACCCGCGCTGCTGGCGAAGGCGGATTCCAGTGTGGCGTCGATCATGCCGCTATCCACCGGGGTTCCGTGCAGGGTGAATATGGGATCGGCGAGATCCAGCGCCTTGTTCGCGGCCCACCAGTTGCTGGCGACGGCGGCGACCCAGCGGTCGGTGCGCACCAGTTTGAGGAAGCCAGTGACGCTGCTGGCCGCGCGTTCATCCAGCCCGGCGAGCAAGGCGTCGCCGATCGGCCCCTGCCGGATGGAAGCGAACAGCATGTCGGGCAGGCGAATGTCGGCGGCGAAATTATGGCTGCCGTCGATTTTGGACGGGGTATCGAGCCGGGGCAGATCCTGCCCCGACAGGCGACCGTCCATCCCCTGCCCCGGCCCCTGGCGCAGCGGGAGAATGTCGGGCAGGGCGAAGCGGGCGGCGTCAGCGACGACATCGCCCAGCTTCATCCGCCGGTCCGCGCCGTCGGTGATGATGCCATCCTGTATGTCGCAGCTTTCCCATGGAATGTTCCAGCGCGCAGCCGCTGCCTGACACAGCAGCACCCGCGCGGCGGCCCCGGCATCGCGATAGGCATCATGGAACATCGGGACCGACGTGCCGCCGCCGGTCAGCATCAGCGCGTTGCGCGTGGCATATTGGCCGATCGCCCAGTCGCCTGCATCCCCGATCAGGCGAGTCCAGTCGCTTGCCAGCCATGTGCGCGCCAGCATCGTGTTGGCATAGAGCGGACTGATCGGCGCGCTTTGCACCGCGACGGTGCGCCAGTCGGCGCCCAGTTCGTCCGCCAAAATCTGCGGCAGGACAGTCGTGATCCCCTGCCCCGTTTCGGTTTGCGGGACGATGACGATGACCTGGCCAGTCTGGTCGATCTTCAGGAATGCGTTGACAATGGTTTCGCCGGGCGCGGCGTTGAGGTCGGGCGCATAGCGACGCGGCCATGCGCCCCAGGCGATCAGCAGGCCCGCCGCAGCGCCGCCGCCGACCAGCAGCGTGCGCCGGTCGATGCCTTTGGTCCGATCGGTTTTTTTTCGCGGGAAGCGCGCCATGCCAGCCTGATAGAGGCGCGCCTGTCCGCTGCCTAGCGTTATTCGGCGGGAATTGGCGCGATGCCGAGGCGCGGGATTTCGATGGCGGGGCAGCGGTCCATCACGACTTTAAGGCCAGCTGCCTCCGCACGCGCGGCAGCGGCTTCGTTGATGACGCCAAGCTGCATCCAGACTGATTTCGCGCCGATGGCGATGGCTTCGTCCACCGCATCCCCCGCTGCCTCGCTGCGGCGGAAGATGTCCACCATGTCTACGGCCACGCCAATGTCGGACAGGCGGCCCCAGACGAACTCGCCATGAACATGCTCCCCCGCGATCTGCGGATTGACGGGCAGCACGCGATAGCCATGATGCTGAAGGAAGGCCATGACAGAGTAGCTGGCGCGACCGGGCCGGTCGGATATGCCGACCAGCGCAATGGTGCGGGTTGCGTTCAGCAGGTCGGCGATATCCTGCGGGGCATTGAGGGGCATGGGGCTTCTCCTTCATGCCTATGACGCAGCAGCGGGCAGGACGTTCCCGTCACTCTATCGCGTAATGACCAGCCAGTCGGCGACCTTTTGCGCGATCGCGCGGAAGGCTTCGGCATGGATGCCCTCGCCCGCTGCCGGGGGATCGCCCGCGTCGGACTGGCGGCGGATGTCGATGGCGAGCGGGATGCGGCCCAGGAAGGGCATGGCCATGTCGCCCGCCGCCGCTTCCGCCCCGCCCTGCCCGAACGGGTCGGAAATTTCGCCGCAATGGGGGCAGCTGAAGCCTGCCATATTTTCCACCAGCCCGATCATCGGCACGCCCGCCTGCGCGAACAGGCTGACCGCGCGGGTCGCGTCGATCAGGGCGAGATCCTGCGGCGTGGAGACGATCACGGCGCCGGCGGGCTTGTGCTTTTGCACCATGGTCAATTGAATGTCGCCGGTGCCGGGCGGCATGTCCACGACCAGCAATTCCGTTTCGCCCCAGTCGGCGTCGATCAGTTGCGACAGGGCGTTACCGACCATCGGCCCGCGCCATGCCAGCGCCTTGCCCGGTTCGACCAGATGCGCCATCGACAGCATCGGGATACCCAGCGTGCCAGTGACGGTGATCAACTTTTTCTCACGCGCTTGCGGCTTTTGATCCTCGCTCCCCATCAGCCGGGCCTGCGACGGGCCGTAGATATCGGCGTCGACAAGGCCGACGCGCAGCCCCAGCCGGTGCAGCGCCACGGCGAGATTGGCCGATAACGTGGATTTGCCCACGCCGCCTTTGCCAGATGCCACCGCGATAATGCGCAGCGCGCGCCGCTCCGACGTCTGGGCGATGCGCACGTCGGTGACGCCCGGCACGGTCAGCCCGCCTTCGCGGATCGCGGCGAGGATCGCATCGCGCTGATCGGGACCAAGCCCGCCCACGTCGAGCGCAAGAGTCATCACGCCGTCCTTGACGCGCGGGGCGCTGGCGCGGCCATCGGTCAGAGCGGTCAGGCGGGCGGTAAAATCGGCGATATCGGTCATGGCGACGCCCTGTAGGAAATAATCGCGGGCATTGGCACTGTTTTTCGCGCGCGAGCCTTCCTATAGAGGATGGTATGAAGAGAATATTCGGGTGGATGCCTGGCATCATCAGCATGGCGCAAGGCCCGTGGGGCAGCAAAGGCGACGGGCCGGAAGGCAATGACGGTTCCGGCGGGAAAGGATCGGGCGGCGATGGCGGCCCGCGCAATCCGTGGACCCAGCCGTCCCGTCCGGGCGGGCAGAAAGGTCCGTCGGCGATCGACGAATTGCTGCGCAAGGGCCGGGAGAGTTTCGGTCAGGGCGGCGGCAATGGCGGCGGTTTCGGCGCAATGCCGCCGCGCCCCAGCGGCAAGGCGCTATGGCCCGCTGCGATCGCGATCCTGATCATTTTGTGGCTGGTGTTGACCAGTTTCCACCGCGTCGGCCCGCAGGAGCGCGGCGTCGTGACCTTCCTTGGCAGTTACAGCCGCACGCTGACGCCGGGCATCAGCCTGACCCTGCCCGCCCCGTTCGAAGCGGTCACGACCGTGGACGTGGAGGAAATCCGCACCATCGACATCGGGTCGGCCAATGCGGAAAGCGAAAATCTGGTGCTGACCGGCGACCAGAATATCATTGATCTCGCTTATTCGGTGCGGTGGAATATCCGCAACCCGGAACTCTATCTGTTCCAGTTGTCGGACCCGGACGCCGCCGTGCGCGAAGTCGCCGAAAGCGCGATGCGCGCGGTGCTGGCCAGTGTCAGCCTGGACGATGCGCTGGGCGCGGGGCGCACCGCGATCGAGCAGCAGGTCGAATTGAAGATGCAGGAAATTCTCGACGGTTATCGTTCGGGCATCCGTATTCAGGGTATCGCCATCAAGCAGGCTGATCCGCCAACTGCCGTGAACGATGCGTTCAAGGCCGTTTCGGCAGCGCAGCAGACCGCGCAGACTTACCTGAACGAAGCGCGTGCCGCCGCCCAGCAGGTGACGGCCAAGGCGCAGGGTGAGGCCGCTGCGTTCGACAAGGTGTATGAACAATATCGCCTGTCGCCCGACGTGACGCGCCGCCGCATGTATTATGAAACCATGGAGGGCGTGTTGTCGAACGTCGACAAGACCATCGTGGAGGGCGGCAATGTGACGCCCTACCTGCCGCTCCCCGAAATCAAGCGCCGGGCGCAGCAGGCGGCAACCCCTGCCCCCGCTGCCAATGCGACGGGAGGCCAGTGATGCCCGCATTCATGCGTCAACCCGTGGCAATTGCGCTGGCCGTGCTGGCATTGTTGATCGTGGTCGGTTCAATCGTGACCATCGTGCCGGAAACCCGGCAGGGCGTGATCGTGCGCTTTGGCGATCCCAAGGCGATCATCAACCGCTATCGCGCCAATGAACAGTTCGGCAAGACCGGCGCGGGTGTCATCCTGCGCTGGCCGTTCATCGACCAGATCGTGTGGATCGACAAGCGTGTCCTGTCGGTCGAGATGGAGCGCCAGCAGGTGCTGTCCACCGACCAGCTGCGTTTGCAGGTCGATGCCTTTGCCCGTTACCGCATCATCGACCCGCTGCGTATGTATATTGCGGCGGGCAGCGAGGAACGGGTGTCCGACGCGCTGCGCCCGATCCTGGGTTCGGCATTGCGCAACGAGCTGGGCAAGCGGCCCTTCGCGGCGCTGCTGTCGCCCGAACGTGGTCAGGTGATGCAGAATATCGAGGCTGGCCTCGACCGGGTCGCGCGCCAATATGGTGCGGAAATCGTGGACGTGCGGATCAAGCGGGCCGACCTGCCCGATGGCACGCCGCTGGAAAGCGCCTTCACCCGGATGCGGACGGCGCGTGAGCAGGAAGCGCTGACCATCCGTGCGCAGGGCGCCAAGCAGGCGCAGATCATCCGCGCCGAAGCGGACGCCAACGCCGCGCGTATCTATGCCGAGAGTTTCGGCAAAGACCCCGATTTCTATGATTTCTATCGGGGTATGCAGAGCTATCGCTACACCTTCTCGCCCGACCGGACGGGTCAGACGAACATCATCCTGTCGCCCAACAACGAGTTTCTGCGGCAGTTCCAGGGGCGGCGTTAAAGTGCATCTGGTTCATTACGGAACCAGCGCCATTCAATGAGGGTTAAGGGAAGGCGGCGCATTTGAGGACTGTCCCGAAAAGTCCCGCCTTCTTATCCCCCTTCCTGAAGATCATGAGAGGACCGTCACGAGTGCGTTACGCTTATGCCATTACCGGCGCCCTGTTGCTGGGCGGCACCGCCATCGCCATCACGTCGCCCAATGTCGGCGCGCAGACAGCCCAGAATGAAGGATTGCAGGCGGCAGCGCCCGCAGGCGCGCCCGCCAGCCTGGCCGACATGGTTGAAAAGCTGCAACCGGCCGTCGTCAACATTTCCACCAAGCAGCGGGTCGCGGTGCAGAATCCCTTCGCCGGGACGCCGTTCGGCGACCTGTTCGGCCAGGGGCAGCAGCAGCCGGGCGGGCGTCCGCAGACACGGCAGGCGCAGTCGCTGGGTTCGGGCTTCCTGATTTCGGCCGACGGTTACATCGTCACCAACAATCATGTGGTGTCGGCCGGGGCCGAAGGGGCGACGGTGGATTCGATCACCGTGACCATGACCAACAAGGAAGAATATACCGCCAAGCTGGTCGGGCGCGATCCGGCGACCGATCTGGCGGTGTTGAAGATCGAGGCGAAGAAGCCCCTGCCCTTCGTCAAGTTTGGCGACAGCAGCAAGTCGCGCGTGGGCGACTGGGTCGTGGCGATCGGCAATCCCTTTGCGCTTTCGGGCACGGTGACGGCGGGGATTATTTCCGCGCTGCATCGCGGCACCGGCGGCACTTATGACAAGTTCATCCAGACCGATGCGTCGATCAACCAGGGCAACTCCGGTGGCCCTATGTTCGACATGCGCGGCAATGTGATTGGCATCAACAGCCAGATATTGTCGCCGTCGGGCGGCAATGTCGGCATCGGCTTTGCCATTCCGTCGGAACAGGCCGCGCCGATCGTCGATACGCTGCGCAAGGGTGAGGCAATCAAGCGCGGTTACCTGGGCGTGCAGATCAGCCCGCTGGGCGAGGATCTGGCCGACTCGCTGGGTCTGGCCAAGAATCGTGGCGAATTCGTTCAGGGCGTCGAGCCGGGCAAGGGTGCGGAGAAGGCCGGGATCAAGGCAGGCGACGTCATCGTCAGCGTGGCCGGTCAGGAAGTCAGCCCCGACCAGAATCTGTCGTCCATCGTCGCGTCGCAGCCGATCGGGTCGCGCGTTCCCATCGTCCTGCTGCGCAACGGCCAGCGCCAGAGCGTGACGGCGATCGTGGGCGAACGCCCGTCCGAGGATGAGTTGAACAGCTTCGCCCAACAGCAGGATGAGGATTTCAGCCAGCAGGAAAACCAGAATCCGGGTCAGGCTGCGCAGCAGTCGCTGGGTATTTCGGCGATTCCGCTGACGCCGACGATCATCCGCCAGCTGGGCGTTGCCGCCGATACGCGCGGCGTCGTCATCACCGCAGTCGATGCGTCGACCGATGCGGGGACGAAGGGGCTGCGGCGCGGCGACGTGATCATCACCGCGAACAATCGCCCGGTCACCAGCCAGGCGGAACTGGATGCGCAGGTCAAGGCCGTGTCGGGCCAGAACCGCAACGCCATCCTGCTCCAGGTGCTGCGTCGTGGGCAGCAGCCGATCTTCCTGCCGGTGCGCCTGCGCGACAAATAAGCCGGATCGACACAGATCGTTACGGGCCGCGCTTGCCGGACTGCCCCTCTCCCTCTTACAAGGGATGGAGCAGTCCAGCGGGCGCGGCCCGATCTTTTTGTGGAGCATGAGGGCAATGAGCGAAGGCATTTTCATCGGGCTGGGCGCGCCGGACAAGGATGGCGGCGTGCGGCAGTTGCTGAACCTGCGCCGCGCCAATCGCCACGGGTTGATCGCGGGCGCGACCGGCACCGGCAAGACAGTGACGTTGCAGGGCATTGCCGAAAGCTTTTCCGCGCTGGGTGTGCCGGTGTTCCTGTCCGACGTGAAGGGCGATCTGTCAGGCATCGCCATGGCAGGATCGCCCACTGCCAAGAACGCCGACAAGCTGGTCGCGCGGGCGGCCGAGATCGGCATTACCGACTATAGCTATGCCGATAATCCGGCGATCTTCTGGGATCTTTACGGGCAGCAGGGACACCCGATCCGCACGACCGTCAGCGAGATGGGACCGTTGCTGCTCGCGCGGTTGATGGGGTTGAATGAGACGCAGGAAGGCGTGCTGACCATCGCTTTCAAATATGCCGATGAGGAAGGGCTGCTGCTGCTGGACCTGGGCGATTTGCAGGCGATGCTGGCATGGTGTGCGGAAAATGCCGACAGCCTGTCGGCGCGCTACGGCAATGTGACCAAGGCCAGCGTCGGCGCGATCCAGCGGCAGTTGCTGCAACTCGAAAGCCAGGGTGGCGCGCATTTCTTTGGCGAACCCGCGCTCGACATCCATGACTTTTTGAAGGTAGATGAGAAAGGGCGCGGTTACATCAACGTGCTGGCTGCCGACAGACTGATGCAAAGCCCCAAACTCTATGCGACCTTCCTGCTGTGGTTGCTGGCCGAACTGTTCGAGACGCTGCCCGAAGTGGGGGATCCCGACAAGCCGGTTTTGGTGTTCTTCTTCGACGAGGCGCACCTGCTGTTCGATGAGGCACCCAAGGCGCTGAGCGACAAGATCGAGCAGGTCGTGCGGCTGATCCGGTCGAAGGGGGTGGGCGTCTATTTCGTAACGCAGAACCCGATCGACATTCCAGAGGATGTGGCGGGACAGTTGGGCAACCGGGTGCAACATGCGCTGCGCGCCTTCACCCCGCGCGACCAGAAGGCGATCAAGGCGGCGGCGGATACGTTCCGCATCAACCCCGATCTGGACGTCGAGACGGCGATCACGGAATTGAAGGTCGGCGAGGCTTTGGTGTCGCTGTTGCAGGAGGACGGGTCGCCCGGCATCGTCCAGCGCACGCTGATCGCCCCGCCCCGGTCGCGGCTCGGCCCGGTAGATGCAAAGGAACGGGCGATCATCCAGTCGATTTCCCCGGTGGCGGGCAAATATGACGAGGCTATCGACCGGGAGTCGGCGGAAGAGATTTTGGCCGCGCGCGGAGATGCGGCAGCGGCGGCGGCACAGGCCGACAAGGCGAAGCTGGAGGCGGACAAGGCCGCTGCGGTACAGGCCAAGGTCGAAGCCAAGCAACGCGAGGCGCAGTTGAAGGAACAGGCGCGGCAGGACGCCGTGGCCGCGCGCGAAGCGGCCAAGCCATCGGCTGTCGGCAAAGCGGTCGAATCCGCCGCGCGGTCCGCCGCCTCCTCAGTCGGACGGCAGGTCGCCAATGAATTGGGCAAGGCAGTGTTCGGCTCCAGCCGCAAATCGTCGGGCGGCGGAATCGCCGGGAAACTGGTGCGCGGGATATTGGGCAGCTTGTTCAAATAGCCTTTTTGCAGCAGCGGGTTAGGAGGCGGTTGGGGCATGAAAAAGACAGCGAGATGGACGATGGGTGCGATGTTGATGACGGCACCGATTCATGCTCAAACGATTATCCCACCGCGCGACATCGTCGGGGCCGCGATTGCCAGCGAGATCGTGCAGGACCGACAGGCCGCGCGCGATGCCCGCCGTCAGCCCTATGCCAGTCCCGGCTATGGCCCGATCAACAGCGCCGCTGCCGCCCGCAATGCGTGCGTCAGCGAAGCGCGCCAGCAGGCGGGGCCGGGCGCGCAGCTGATCGGCAAGGCGATGGTCGGCAGCATGGCGAGCGGATGGGAAGTGGAAGGCGTGGTCGGGGCTGGCGGTGAACGGAGCGGCACGCCGTTCGTCTGTTCCGTGCGGAACGGGTCGGTGAGTGGGGTGTTGTTACGGCGATAGAGCGCGTGGGCTTTGCCCGTGCCATCCCATTGCCGGATGTTGCTTGGCCCATATTGGATCGCTCTGGATGCACGAAGGGCAGCCATGTCATCATCAAGAAATGCTGCGCACTTTGTCTAGCGCTATGGTTGCCTGTTGCGTTGAAGGATGGCTAGAGCGGTTCGCATGACCTCGCCCCCTCCCCGCCACCCGTTACGCTTCGCTTATTTCCGGGCCTATCTGGTCGGGCGGCTGATGACCGTGCTGGCGCAATATAGCATGATGATCGTGCTGGGGTGGCAGGCCTATAATATCGCGCGCGAAACGATGACCACGGCGGGGGCTTCGGCGCAGCTGGGGCTGATCGGACTGGCGCAGTTTCTGCCGCTGTTCCTGCTGACTCCGGTAACGGGGTGGGTTGCGGACCATTATGATCGACGGATCATCACCCGGATGACTTTGACGCTGCTGGCGATCGCCGCCGGGGTGCTGGCGTTCGCCACTTATGAAGGCTGGGTCGGGTTGCCGTTGATATTCGGCATTGCCGTCATCGTCGGTATTGCCCGCGCCTTCAATGGCCCGGCCTATGGCGCGCTGGCGCCCAATCTGGTGCCGCGCGAAGTCTTGCCCAACGCCATCGCGATTTCCGGCGTGGTGTGGCAGGCCGGGTCGATTGTGGGTCCGGCGCTGGGCGGCTATGCCTATGCCGCGACGCCATGGGGTGCCTACGCGCTGGCGTCGGGGCTGTTCGCACTGGCGCTGGGCAGCATGATGCTGATCGGCCCGGTGCCGCAGCCGCCGCGTGACCTGACGCGCCACCCGATCCGTCAGATGATCGATGGACTGACCTATGTGCGGACCAACCGGCTGGTGCTGGCGACGATCACACTGGACCTGTTTGCGGTGCTGCTGGCCGGGGCCACGGCGCTGCTGCCCGTTTATGCGCGCGACATATTGCATGTCGGGTCTGCGGGTCTGGGGCATCTGGCCGCTGCGCCGGGGATTGGCGCGGGGGCGACGGCTTTGTGGTTTTCGTTCCGACCGATGAAAAGCGAGGTGGGGTTGAAGATGCTGGGCGCGGTCATCCTGTTCGGGATCGCGACGATCATCTTTGGCTGCACCGCGTTTCTGCCGCGCGGCATCGCGATGGAGGTGGGCATCGGCGCGCTGATCGTGCTGGGCGCGGCGGACATGATTTCGGTATTCGTGCGCCAATCGCTGGTCCAGCTTCACACCCCCGACGCGATGCGCGGGCGGGTGTCCAGCCTGTCGCAACTGACCATTTCAGCGTCCAACGAACTGGGCGAGGCGGAGAGCGGATTCCTGGCCGCGCTGGTCGGGCCGGTGGCGGCCGTCATTGGCGGCGGCATCGGCGCGATCGTCATCACCTTGCTATGGGCGAAACTCTTTCCCGAATTGCGCCTTGCGCGCACGTTCGATCCACCCGACATATCCCCAGCGGATAAAATTCAGGAGAAGGCCTCATGAAAGTTGCCAATATTCTTCAAACCATCGGCCACACGCCGCACATTCGGCTGAGCCGCCTGTTCGCCGATGCGCCGGCGGGTAGCGAAGTGTGGATCAAGTCGGAACGGTCGAACCCCGGCGGGTCGATCAAGGACCGGATCGCACTGGCCATGATCGAGGCGGCGGAGGCTTCGGGCGACCTGCAACCGGGTGGCACGATCATCGAGCCGACGTCGGGCAATACCGGCGTCGGGCTGGCCATGGTGGCGGCGGTCAAGGGCTATAAGCTGGTCCTGGTCATGCCCGAAAGCATGTCGATCGAGCGGCGGCGGCTGATGCTGGCCTATGGCGCCAGTTTCGACCTGACCCCGCGTGAAAAGGGGATGAAGGGCGCGATCGAACGCGCGCTGGAACTGGTGGCGCAGACGCCCAATAGCTGGATGCCGCAGCAGTTCGAAAACCCCGCCAATATCGACGTGCATGTCCGCACGACGGCGGAAGAGATCATCGCCGATTTTATCGACATGCCGATCGACGCGCTGATCACCGGGGTTGGCACTGGCGGCCATATTACCGGCGTGGCGCAGGTTTTGAAGGCGCAATGGCCGAGCATCAGGATTTTCGCGGTCGAACCGACCCTGTCGCCAGTCATCAGCGGCGGCCAGCCCGGTCCGCACCCGATTCAAGGCATTGGCGCAGGCTTCATTCCGGCCAATCTGCATACCCAGTTGCTGGACGGGGTGATTCAGGTCGATCCGGCCGATGCCAAGGAATATGCCCGGCGCGCGGCGCGGGAGGAAGGGATGCTGGTGGGCATTTCGTCCGGCGCGACGCTGGCGGCGATCGACGCCAAGCTGAAGGAACTGCCCGAAGGCAGCCGGGTGCTGGGTTTCAATTACGATACTGGCGAGCGCTATCTGTCAGTGCCGGACTTTCTGCCGGAATGACGCTTTGCCCGGTGTGAAGGAAAGACTGTCGCCGCGTCCGGTCATGTGGCTGGTCTGGCTGCTGCTGTTCGTTGGCCTGCCCGCGCTGGTCGCCGGGTGGGAGACGCAGCGACGGCCCGTCCATGCGCCACGTCCCGGCGCCGTCGCGATACGCGCGCAGAAAGCTGGCGCGCCGCCGCCAGCGGTCGATCCGGTCGTGGTCTATGCCCTGCCGCGCGACAAGGCGCTGGCGGTCAATCAGGCCATTCCCTTTTCACCGCTGGCCAATCCGGCGGCGCGGCCTTTTGTTTTTGCAGGTGGGGAGACGGATCTGGCGCGCGCGGTCGATTGCCTGGCCGCGGCACAGATTTACGAGGCGGGCGACGATGCCGTCGGCGAGCAGGCCGTCGCGCAGGTGGTGCTGAACCGGGTGCGGCATCCGGCCTTTCCCAAGACAGTGTGCGGGGTGGTGTTTCAGGGGCAGGAACGGCGCACGGGGTGTCAATTCACCTTCAGCTGCGACGGGGCGTTGGCGCGCACGCCAGGCGCGGCGGCGTGGGCGCGGGCGCGGGAAATTGCGCGCGCGGCGCTGGCGGGCAAAGTCTATGCACCGGTCGGCTATGCCACCCATTATCATACCGACTGGGTCGTACCCTATTGGAGCAGCAGCCTGGACAAGATTTCAGCGGTCGGCACCCACCTGTTCTTCCGCTGGCGCGGGTGGTGGGGGACGCCGCCTGCCTTTGGCCGGGGGAGCGGGAGCGGCGAGCCGCTGATCCCGCGCATCGCGCTGCTGTCGGCGGCGCATCGCTCCGTTGGCGAAGCGCCGTTGGCAAGAACGGCGGCGGTGGCTGCGGCCGTTGCGGCATCGGCCGACATTGCGGCGCGGCCTGCCATGGCGATCGGTAGCAATATGGTGGGCAGGACCGTGGCGGGCAGCCGACTGATTGGCATTGAGCCGGGGGGCGTGACCTTTCTGTTTGAACTGGGGCGCGGAACGACAGCCGATAGCTGGGTGACGTTGGCCCACACTATATGCGCAGGGCGACCGCTATGCCGTGTCATGGCCTGGAAAGCCGGGACCGCGCCGGGCGGATGGCCGCCGAGCGCCGCGCAGATCGAAGCGATGAGTTTTGGCTATATCCATATTGCGGGCGTTGGATTGCAGCGCACCTTGTGGAATTGCGCGCAGACGCCGCGCGCGGTGAAGGCGGAATGTATGCGCCAGCGGGTGCCTGTAGCGGCGGTTCCGGCGAGCAGCGGCGGGCTGGCCGGGGTGCGGCGCAAGGATCGGTTCGAAACGGTGAAGATCGCGCCGGTCGCGCCAACCGACGCGCCATAAAGCGACAGCGAGATGGACAATAGCAAAGCCTGTAGCGGATCTGTACCAATCGTTCGATTGGGTAATGTTATTACATATTGTATGAAGGTGCGATATGGTGACGCGGCGGGCATTTCTGGGCAGTAGCGGGATCGCGGTGAGTGGCGCGGTGCCGATGACGGGCGGAGCGGGGACTGTTTGCCAGACACCCCTTCACAAACAAGAGCATCATGGCTATATGGGTTGCAATCCGGTCGTCCCGTTACCCATGTGGTGACGGTTCGGCCGTCTCCCGGATCGTTCGGGGACCAGGGCCGGTTAGCGCGTGGCCCAGGGCAGTATTGAACGAAACCGGCGAGTCACAAGACGCTGCCAGTGCGGATCGGACAGTCCCGACCCGCACTTTTTTGCGTGGACGCGAGGGTGCGAATCACCCCTGCCCCATGTGCGCTGCGACTGAATTTCCGCTGGGATGCGAGAAAACACGACGAACAGACGACAGGCAGGACACGCATGGCGACCAAAGCTTACCCCACGATCAGCAACACCGGCGCGAAGAAGCGCATCCGCAAGGTGTTCGGCGACATCCACGAAGTGGTGCAGATGCCGAACCTGATCGAAGTTCAGCGCGAGAGCTATGAACAGTTCCTCCGTTCCGACCCGTCGATCGGCTATGTTTCCGGCCTGGAAAAGACGCTGCGCAGCGTGTTCCCGATCCGCGATTTCGCTGGCACCGCCGAAATGGACTTCGTCCAATATGTGCTGGAAGACCCGAAATACGATACCGAGGAATGCCGCCAGCGGGGCATCACCTATGCCGCGCCGATGCGCGTTACATTGCGCCTGATCGTGTTCGAAGTGGACCAGGACACCGAAACCCGTTCGGTTCTGGATATCAAGGAGCAGGACGTCTACATGGGCGACATGCCCCTGATGACGGGCAACGGCACCTTCATCGTCAACGGCACCGAGCGCGTCATCGTCAGCCAGATGCACCGTTCGCCGGGCGTCCTGTTCGACCATGACCGGGGCAAGACCCATTCGTCGGGCAAATATCTGTTCGCCGCGCGCGTCATTCCCTATCGCGGTTCGTGGCTCGACTTCGAATTCGACGCCAAGGACATCGTCAACGTCCGTATCGACCGCAAGCGCAAGCTGCCGGTCACGGCGCTGCTCTATGCGCTGGGCCTGACCGCCGAAGAAATTCTGAGCGAGTTCTACAACAAGGTCGTGTTCGTCCGTGGCGAAGGCGGCTGGGTCATTCCCTATCTCGCCGAAGCATGGCGTAACCTGAAGCCGGCTTTCGACATCGTCGACGCTGCGTCGGGCGAAGTCGTGTTCGCCGCCGGTCACAAGATCAGCCCCCGCGCCGCCAACAAGGCGGAAAAGGATGGCCTCAAAACCCTGCTGATCCCGACCGAGGAAGTCTATGGCCGCTACAGCGCCTATGACCTGGTCAACGACAGCACCGGCGAAATCTACATCGAAGCAGGCGACGAAGTGTCGCCGGAAAATCTGGAAAAGCTGGACAAGGCGGGCATCGACCGTCTCGAACTGCTCGACATCGACCATGTCGGCACCGGCCCCTGGATCCGCAACACGTTGAAGGCCGACAAGGCCGAGGAACGCGACCAGGCACTGAGCGATATCTATCGCGTCATGCGCCCCGGCGAGCCGCCAACGAAGGAAACGGCGGAATCTCTGTTTGCGGGCCTGTTCTTCGATCCAGAACGCTACGACCTGTCTGCGGTCGGCCGCGTGAAGCTGAACATGCGCCTCGACCTGGACGCCGAAGATACGGTCACCACCCTGCGCGTCGAGGACATCCTCGCCGTGGTCAAGGAACTGGTGAACCTGAAGGACGGCAAGGGCGAAATCGACGATATCGATAACCTGGGCAACCGTCGCGTCCGTTCGGTCGGCGAGTTGCTGGAAAACCAGTATCGCGTCGGGCTGCTGCGCATGGAGCGCGCCGTCAAGGAGCGTATGTCGAGCGTCGACGTATCGACCGTGATGCCCAACGACCTGATCAACGCCAAGCCCGCCGTGGCCGCCGTGCGTGAATTCTTCGGCTCCTCGCAGCTGTCGCAGTTCATGGATCAGACCAACCCGCTGTCGGAAGTCACCCACAAGCGCCGCGTGTCGGCGCTTGGTCCGGGCGGTCTGACGCGCGAACGGGCTGGCTTTGAAGTCCGCGACGTTCACCCGACCCATTATGGCCGTATCTGCCCGATCGAAACGCCAGAAGGCCCGAACATCGGCCTGATCAACTCGCTGGCCACGTTCAGCCGGGTGAACAAATATGGCTTCATCGAAACGCCCTACCGCAAGGTCATCGACCATAAGGTGACGGACGAGGTCGTCTATCTTTCCGCCATGGAAGAAGCCAAGCACACGATCGCGCAGGCCAACGCCGAAGTGAATGCCGACGGCCATTTCGTCGAGGATCTGATTTCCTCGCGTGAAGCCGGCGAATTCCTGATGGCGCCGCGTGACCACATCACTTTGATGGACGTCAGCCCCAAGCAGCTCGTTTCGGTTGCCGCATCGCTCATTCCATTCCTGGAAAATGATGACGCCAACCGCGCGCTGATGGGATCGAACATGCAGCGCCAGGCGGTGCCGCTGGTTCAGGCCGAAGCACCGTTCGTCGGCACCGGCATGGAAGGCACGGTCGCCCGTGACTCCGGCGCAGCTGTCGCGTCCAAGCGCGCGGGCATCGTCGATCAGGTCGATGCGACCCGTATCGTCATCCGCGCGACCGGGGACATCGAACCCGGCCAGTCGGGCGTCGACATCTACACGCTCCAGAAGTTCCAGCGTTCCAACCAGGACACCTGCATCAACCAGCGTCCGCTGGTGAAGGTCGGCGACCTGATCGAAGCTGGCGACGTGATTGCCGATGGTCCTTCGACCGAGTTTGGTGAACTGGCGCTGGGTCGCAATACCCTCGTCGCGTTCATGCCCTGGAACGGCTATAATTATGAGGATAGTATCCTCATTTCCGAACGCATCGTGAAGGATGACGTCTTTACCTCGATCCATATCGAGGAATTTGAAGTCATGGCCCGCGATACCAAGCTGGGGCCGGAAGACATCACCCGCGATATTCCCAATGTCGGTGAAGAAGCGCTGCGCAACCTCGACGAGGCGGGCATCGTGTATATCGGCGCGGAAGTGGAGCCGGGCGACATCCTGTGCGGCAAGATCACCCCCAAGGGTGAATCGCCAATGACGCCGGAAGAAAAGCTGCTCCGCGCGATCTTCGGTGAAAAGGCGTCCGACGTGCGTGACACGTCGCTGCGCCTGCCGCCGGGCGTTGCCGGGACCGTCGTTGAAGTGCGCGTGTTCAACCGCCACGGCATCGACAAGGACGAGCGCGCCATGGCGATCGAGCGGGAGGAAATCGACCGTCTCGCCAAGGATCGCGAGGACGAACGCGGCATTCTGAACCGTGCGACCTTCAACCGTCTGGCTGAAATGCTGACGGGCCAGACCGCGACTGCCGCGCCCAAGGGCGTGCGCAAGGGCGTGGAAATCGACGAAGCCCTGCTGGGTGAAGTCGAGCGCCATGAATGGTGGAAGTTCGCCGTCGCCGACGATCAGCGCCAGGCCGGTATCGAAGCCGTCAAGGCGCAGTATGACGAAGCGGTCAAGGTGATCGTCGACAAGTTCGAGGATCGCGTCGACAAGCTGCAACGCGGCGACGAGCTGCCGCCGGGCGTGCTGAAGATGGTCAAGGTGTTCGTGGCGGTGAAGCGCAAGCTGCAACCGGGCGACAAGATGGCCGGTCGTCACGGTAACAAGGGTGTGATTTCGCGCATCCTGCCGATCGAGGACATGCCGTTCCTGGAAGATGGCACCCATGTCGACATCGTGCTGAACCCGTTGGGCGTGCCGTCGCGCATGAACGTGGGTCAGATTTTCGAGACGCATCTGGGCTGGGCCGCGCGCGGCCTGGGCGAACAGTTGAAGCACGCTCTGGAAGACTGGCGTGAAGCCAATCCCAACCCTGCGCCGGGCGACATGCCCGATGCGGTCAAGGAACGGCTGCTGACATCCTATGGCCCGCGCTATGCGGACCAGATCGAAGGCCGCACGCCGGAACAGATCATCGATCTGGCCGAACATCTCCAGCGGGGCATCCCGATGGCGACGCCGGTGTTCGACGGTGCGCGTGAAGCCGATGTGTCGGCCATGCTGTCGCTGGCGGGGCTTGCCACGTCGGGTCAGTCGGACCTGTATGACGGCCGCACCGGCGATCGGTTCGACCGTAAGGTCACGGTCGGCATCATCTACATGTTGAAGCTGCATCACCTTGTCGACGACAAGATCCATGCCCGTTCGATCGGTCCCTACTCGCTCGTCACGCAGCAGCCGCTGGGTGGTAAGGCGCAGTTTGGTGGCCAGCGCTTCGGGGAAATGGAGGTCTGGGCGCTCCAGGCCTATGGCGCAGCCTACACCTTGCAGGAAATGCTGACGGTGAAGTCCGATGACGTGGTCGGTCGTACCAAAGTGTATGAAGCGATCGTCAAGGGTGACGACACGTTCGAAGCAGGCATCCCCGAAAGCTTCAACGTGCTGGTCAAGGAAATGCGCTCGCTCGGCCTGAACGTCGAACTCGCTTCGCTGGACGAAATTCCAGAGGAAGACGGCGGCTTCGCGGCTGCGGCGGAATAAGGGACTGGCGGGCGCTGCCTTGCAGCGGCGCCCCCTCCCCCCTTGTTCGCCCCAAGAATTTTGCCCTCATGAGGGAATGCAATAATGAATGAACTGACCAACTTCGCCAATCCGGTCGCCAAGACCGAAACATTCGACCAGATCCAGATCGGCCTTGCCTCGCCAGAGCGCATCCGGTCCTGGTCGTTCGGCGAGATCAAGAAGCCCGAAACCATCAACTATCGCACGTTCAAGCCGGAACGTGACGGCCTGTTCTGCGCGCGCATCTTTGGTCCGATCAAGGATTATGAATGCCTGTGCGGCAAGTATAAGCGGATGAAATACAAGGGCATCGTCTGCGAAAAATGCGGTGTCGAAGTCACGGTGAGCAAGGTGCGCCGCGAGCGCATGGGCCATATCGAACTGGCCGCACCGGTCGCGCATATCTGGTTCCTGAAATCGCTGCCTTCGCGCATCGGCCTGCTGCTCGACATGCAGTTGAAGCAGCTGGAGCGCGTGCTGTATTTCGAAAGCTATATCGTCATCGAGCCGGGCCTGACCCCGCTGGAGAAGTATCAGCTTCTCAATGAAGACGAACTGCTCGACGCGCAGGACGAATATGGCGAGGACGCTTTTTCCGCCGGGATCGGTGCCGAAGCGGTCAAGCAGATGCTGATGGATCTCGACCTTGAGGGCGAGAAGCTGATCCTGCTTGAGGAACTGGCGACGACCAAGTCGGAGCTGAAGCCCAAGAAGATCATCAAGCGTTTGAAGGTCGTGGAATCGTTCATCGATTCGGGCAACCGCCCCGAATGGATGATCCTGGACGTCGTGCCGGTCATCCCGCCAGAACTGCGCCCGCTGGTGCCGCTGGACGGTGGTCGTTTCGCGACGTCGGATCTGAACGATCTGTATCGCCGCGTCATCAACCGTAACAACCGTTTGAAGCGGCTGATGGAACTGCGCGCGCCGGACATCATCGTCCGCAACGAAAAGCGCATGTTGCAGGAAGCCGTCGACGCCCTGTTCGACAATGGTCGTCGTGGCCGCGTCATCACCGGCGCGAACAAGCGTCCATTGAAGTCGCTGTCCGACATGCTCAAGGGCAAGCAGGGCCGCTTCCGCCAGAACTTGCTCGGCAAGCGCGTCGATTATTCGGGTCGTTCGGTCATCGTGACCGGGCCGGAACTGAAGCTGCACCAGTGCGGCTTGCCCAAGAAGATGGCGCTCGAACTGTTCAAGCCGTTCATTTACGCCCGTCTGGATGCCAAGGGTCTGTCCATGACCCTGAAGCAGGCGAAGAAGTGGGTCGAGAAGGAACGCAAGGAAGTCTGGGACATTCTGGACGAAGTGATCCGCGAGCATCCGGTCATGTTGAACCGCGCGCCCACGCTTCACCGTCTGGGCATCCAGGCGTTCGAACCCGTGCTGATCGAGGGCAAGGCGATCCAGCTTCACCCGCTAGTCTGCTCGGCCTTCAACGCCGACTTCGATGGCGATCAGATGGCCGTTCACGTTCCGCTGAGCCTTGAGGCCCAGCTGGAAGCGCGCGTGCTGATGATGTCGACCAACAACATCCTGTCGCCCGCGAACGGCAAGCCGATCATCGTGCCGTCGCAGGACATGGTGCTGGGCATCTATTATCTGTCGATGGAACGCGAAGGCGAGCCGGGCGAAGGCATGTTGCTGAGCGACATGCAGGAAGTGCATCAGGCGCTGTTCACCAAGTCGGTGACGCTGCACACCAAGGTCATCAGCCGGGTGCCGCAGACCGACGAGGCGGGCAACAGCTACCTCAAGCGTTACGAAACCACGCCGGGTCGCATGTTGCTGGGCGAATGCCTGCCGCACAACCACAAGGTGCCTTTCGACGTCGTCAACCGCCTGCTGACCAAGAAGGACGTGGGCGACGTGATCGACGAAGTCTATCGTCACACTGGCCAGAAGGACACCGTTCTGTTCGCCGACGCGATCATGAGCCTTGGCTTCCGTCATGCTTTCCAGGCGGGCATTTCGTTCGGCAAGGACGACATGGTCATCCCCGACAGCAAGGTGACGCTGGTCGATGAAACCAAGGCGCTGGTGGCCGATTATGAGCAGCAATATCAGGACGGCCTGATCACCCAGCAGGAAAAATACAATAAGGTGATCGACGCCTGGTCGGGTTGCGGCGATCGTGTCGCCAACGCGATGATGGACGAGATTCGCGCCCAGCCCAGGGACGAAAAGACCGGCCGTCTGGCGCAGATCAACTCGATCTACATGATGGCGCATTCGGGTGCGCGTGGTAGCCAGGCGCAGATGAAGCAGCTGGCGGGTATGCGCGGTCTGATGGCCAAGCCTTCGGGCGAGATCATCGAAACGCCGATCATCTCGAACTTCAAGGAAGGCCTGACTGTCCTTGAATATTTCAACTCCACCCACGGCGCCCGCAAGGGTCTGGCCGATACCGCGCTCAAGACGGCAAATTCGGGTTATCTGACCCGCCGTCTGGTCGACGTGTCGCAGGATTGCACGATCGTCGAGGAAGATTGCGGCACTGACCGCGCGCTGGAAATGAAGGCCATCGTCCAGGGCGGTTCGACCATCGCTTCGCTGGGCGAACGCATCCTGGGCCGCACCACGGCGCAGGACATTGTCGATACCAAGGATGGCAGCATCGTCATTCCGATCGGCACGTTGCTGGACGAACCGATGATCGCCAAGATCGAGGCGATCGGCACGCAGGCCGTCAAGATCCGCAGCCCGCTGATCTGCGAAAGCAAGATGGGCGTGTGCGGTAAGTGCTACGGCCGCGATCTGGCCCGTGGTACGCCAGTGAACATCGGTGAAGCGGTCGGCGTCATTGCGGCGCAGTCGATCGGTGAGCCTGGCACGCAGCTGACGATGCGGACATTCCACATCGGCGGCGCGGCGCAGCTGAACGAAACGTCCAGCCTGGAGGCGATTGCCGACGGCACGCTGGAACTGCGTGACATGCCGACCATCACGGACAGCCGTGGTCGTCGCCTGTCGCTCGCCCGCAATGGCGAGCTGGCGATCATCGACAGCGAAGGCCGCGAACGTGCGGTCCATCGTCTGCCTTATGGTGCAACCGTGCTGTTTGCCGATGGTGCGCCCGTCAAGCAGGGCGACCGGATTGCCGAATGGGATCCGTTCACCATGCCGGTGATCACGGAACGTCCGGGTATCGTTAAATATGTCGACCTGATCGACAGCAAGACGCTGGCCGAACAGACCGACGAAGCGACGGGCATTTCCCAGCGTGTCGTGACCGAACATCGTGGCGCATCGCGCACCAAGGAGGATCTGCGTCCGCGCCTGACCCTGCTGGACGATGGTTCGGGCGAAGCGGCCCGCTATATGCTGGCCGTGGGTGCGATGCTGTCGGTCGAGGATGGTCAGCAGGTGCAGGCCGGTGACGTTCTGGCCCGTGTCAGCCGCGAAGCCGCCAAGACCCGCGACATCACGGGCGGTCTGCCGCGCGTGGCCGAGCTGTTCGAAGCACGCAAGCCCAAGGACAACGCCATCATCGCCAAGGTGTCCGGCCGCGTCCAGTTCCTCAAGGACTATAAGGCCAAGCGCAAGATCGCGATCAACCCTGAAGACGGCGGCGAGCCGGTCGAATATCTGATCCCCAAGAGCAAGGTGATCGACGTTCAGGAAGGCGATTTCGTCAAGCGCGGCGATAATCTGATCGGTGGTTCGCCTGATCCGCACGACATTCTGGAAGTGCTGGGTATCGAGCCGCTGGCCGAATATCTGGTCGCGGAAATTCAGGAAGTCTATCGCTTGCAGGGCGTGAAGATCAACGACAAGCACATCGAAACGATCGTTCGTCAGATGCTGCAAAAGGTCGAGATCATCGAGTCCGGCGACACCACCTTGCTGGTGGGCGAGCAGGTCGACCGTGAGGAAATGGACGAGATCAACGCCAAGCTGGCGCCGGGCTTCGCGCCTGCCGCCGGTAAGCCTGTCCTGCTGGGCATCACCAAGGCCTCGCTCCAGACGCGCTCGTTCATCTCGGCCGCTTCTTTCCAGGAAACCACGCGCGTCCTCACGGAAGCGGCGGTTCAGGGCAAGAAGGACACGCTGGTCGGTCTGAAGGAAAATGTCATCGTCGGGCGTTTGATCCCGGCAGGCACGGGCGCGGGCATGAACCGTCTGCGCGTGGCCGCTTCGTCGCGCGACGCGGCGCTGCGGGCAGCGATGCGGGCAACGGCGCAGGTCGATCTGATCGCACCAAAGTCGGCTGCTGCCGAACATGCCGCAGAGCTGCGTCAGGGACCGGAAGCCGCGATCGGCGACGATCCGCTGGCCGCCGTGCAGGGTGAGGATTTCACCACGCAGGATCTGGACTGAACCCTATGAAAGCCTGTGCGCGGCACCCCGTCGGGGACCGCGCGCAGGCTTATCGCTCCTGTTCAAGGAGCGACGTAAAAACCCGCCAGACGCCCATTGCGTCCCGGCGGGTTTTTCTTTTGGGGTGACGCGATCTGCCAAAAACCAGCTTGACCCTCATCAAAACCCAGCCTATTGGCGGCTTCCCAAGCGGTTGACCCGCCAGGATTGATGCCCGATCCTCTAATGGTAAGAGAGCGGACTCTGACTCCGTCAATCAAGGTTCGAGTCCTTGTCGGGCATCCACATTTTTCCGCGCAATGAGTGCTTGTTCAACGCCATCCCATGTGCTTTAGCAGGCGCGCGGCGGTAATCTGCCACTTGCCTGTCCGGCATATCCGTCAGTTGGCCGGTGCAGCCTGATTATTGGCGACAGCGCTGTTAGTCGTGTTGACATCGTCAGCGCCGGATTGGCTGGTTATCCAAAAGCCACCAGCAATCACCAGCGCCAGGGCGACGATGACCAGCGGCAGGCTGATGCCCAATATGTTGCGGTTGACCTTGGTGGGGGAACCCGACCGCGCTTCTTCGCGCGAGACGTGGATTTCCGGTTCGCCTTGATTGTCCTGCTTATACATTTCCGCACTCCTTCATGGGTTTAACATGAAGGGCGGGTCTTAGGTTCCGCTAACCCAATCCGGCAGGCAAGCGGGTCAGGGCCGCATGGCATTCACGCATCGTCATGCGGGAAATGTTCTTCCATGCGGCGCTGGGCGTCGGCCATTTCTATCTCGCCGATCAGCAGGGCCGCGTCGCCGGCGGTGAAGCCGCTGGCCTGGTCGATGATAGCATCCTGGCTAAAACGACCGATAAAGGTCTGGAAACGATCAAGAGCCACTCGAACATCGTTAGTCATGCCTGCCTGTCCCATAATGAGCGTAGGGACAGAGCATATAGGGCGCGCACGGTTTTGCCAGTCTGTAGCAGACTCTAGCGCATCATAGCCTGCGCCAGTGCTTCGGCGACCTTGATGCCGTCGATCGCGGCGGACAGGATGCCGCCAGCATAGCCTGCCCCCTCCCCCGCCGGATAGAGGCCAGTGACGGAGAGGCTCTGGAAATCCTTGCCGCGGGTGATGCGGATGGGGGACGATGTGCGGGTTTCCACGCCGGTCATGACCGCGTCGGGATGATCATAACGGTCGATCTGGCGGCCGAACACGGGTAGCGCTTCGTGGATCGCCTCTATCACGAAATCGGGTAAGCAGGCCGACAGGTCGGTGGGGGTGACGCCCGGCTTGTAGGAGGGGACGACTTCGCCCAGCGTCGTGGAGGCGCGGCGGGCGAGGAAATCGCCGACCGTCTGCCCCGGCGCCCAGTAGGAGGAACCGCCCGCGAGATAGGCCTGCGATTCCCAATGGCGCTGAAAATCGATGCCCGCGAGCGGTCCGTCAGGATAGTCGCGGGCCGGGTCGATGCCGACGACGAGCCCGGAATTGGCGTTAAATTCGGCGCGGCTATATTGGCTCATGCCATTGGTGACGACGCGCCCTTCTTCCGAGGTTGCGGCGACGACGCGGCCGCCCGGACACATGCAAAAGCTGTAGACGGTGCGGCCATTGACGCAATGATGGGCCAGCGTATAGGCGGCTGCGCCAAGGTCCGGGTGACCCGCGCATGTGCCGTAACGGGCCTTGTCCACCCAGCTTTGCGGATGTTCGATGCGCACGCCGATGGAAAAGGGCTTGGCTTCGATATGGACGCCCCGGCCATGGAGCATTTCGAAGGTCGGCCGGGCGCTGTGGCCGACGGCCAGGACGACATGGTCGCTTTCGATAACGGAGCCGTCCTGCAACACCACGCCGCGCAGCGCCTGCGTGCCGTCGCCCTGCCATTCCAGCACCAGATCATCGACGCGATGCTGCCAGCGATATTCGCCGCCCAGCGCCTCGATCTGACGACGCATGGATTCGACCATGGTGACGAGGCGGAAGGTGCCGATATGGGGGTGCGCTTCCCACAATATATCGTCGGGCGCTCCGGCGGCGACAAATTCCTCCAGCACTTTGCGGCCCAGAAAACGGGGGTCTTTCACCCGGCAATAAAGTTTGCCGTCGGAGAAGGTGCCTGCCCCGCCTTCGCCGAACTGGACGTTGGAATCGGGGTTAAGCTCGGCGCGACGCCATAGCCCCCAGGTGTCCTTGGTGCGTTCACGCACGGCTTTGCCCCGGTCGAGGATTATGGGGCGGAAGCCCATTTGCGCGAGGATAAGGCCCGCGAACAGGCCGCATGGTCCCGCGCCGATGACGATCGGGCGCTTGCCGCTCCAGCCGTCAGGCGCATGGGTGACGAAGCGGTAGGCCGTGTCGGGGGTCGGGCGGACATCCTTGTCACCGGCGAAGCGGGCAAGGACAGCGGGTTCGTCGGCAACATCGACGTCGAACGTATAGACCAGCAGGATCGCGCTGCGGCGGCGGGCGTCATTGCCGCGCCGCACCAGGCTGTGGCTGCGCAGGTCATCGGGCGCGATGCCAAGGCGGGCGCAGATGGCGGCTGCTATCGCCTTGGCAGGATGGTCGAGGGGCAGGGTAAGGCCGGAAAGGCGGATCATGCAGCGCCCATAGTCGCTCTGCCCCCCAAACGGAAGCACCGTCAGGCGGGACGAAGCCGCGCGAGCATCCATTCCCCCGCCAGCGCGGCGAGCATCGACAGGCCAGTGAGCGGAAACAATAGGCCAAGGCCGATCATCAATGCCGCGACGATCCGCCGGGCGCGCGGGGTCGATGGTGGCAGCGGGGCGAGGCGCCCGTCCCTGCGCCGTTTCCACCACAGCAGCGGCGCGGTGAGGCACAGGGCCAGCAGGCAGATGCAGCCCGCCAGCATCAGCAGCCGGTTGACCTCCCCATATTGCTGGCCCTGATGGGTGGCGATGCCCCATTCCACCGCGCGCGCGCCGGGACCGAACATGCGCCAGTCGATGTCCTGCACCACCGCGCCGCTGGACGCGTCGATCATGATGGCGCGGGCATCGTCGGCGCGGGTGACGAGCGTGGCGACCAGATAGGGTGCGCCCGACGCGGCGGGCAGGATGAGTTGATAGCCATTCCTGATGCCCCGTTCCGCCGCGATGCGGGCGACGGCATCGACGCCGATGTCTCCCGGCGCGCGCGATGCCGGTCCCCGTGCTGCGCCGCCTTCGCGCAGGGTCCAGGGCAAAGCATCCTGCGCCGGGGCGGGCATGGGGATGGTCGCCATTTTCGGGCGGCCCCACTGGTTCGCCGCGACGACGGCGCGCAGGCCGCCGCCCCAGACATCGGTCCATGGCATACCCGTAACGGCCAGGAACAGGATGACGCCCGCCGACAGGAAGCCCAGCGTGCCGTGCAGGTCGCGCCAGAACAGGCGGCCCGTCGCTTTGCCCCGGATCGCCAGCGCGGGGCTGCCGCGCCGGGGCCAGCGGAGGTAGACGCCGGTGACGCACAGGATGATCGCCCAGCCCGCTACCACCTCCACCAGCCGGTTGCCGATCGCGCCGGTCAGGGCGAGGCTGTGCAGGTCTTTGACGATCGTCATCACGCCGCCGCCCTGCATCGTGCCGAGCAGGCGTGCGTCTTTGGCGTCAACGAAGTGGACGATGGGTGCGCCATTTCTCGGCTTGGTCGTGACGCGCCAGCTTTCCTGCGCGGAGGCGGGATGGAGCAATTGGATCGCGTGCTGGCCGCTGGCGCGTTCGACCGCTGCGATCAGGCGCGAAGGGGCGAGCGGCGCGCCCGGCGTGGAGGTGACATGCACCGGATAGAGCATCGCTTCCACCTCCGGCTTATAGAGGTAGAGCGCGCCGGTGATCGCCATCAGCGCCAGCACCGGCAGGACGATCAGCCCGGCATAGAAATGCCAGCGCCAGATCGCCCGATAGAAAGCCGTGTCGGCCATGGTCCGTCCCCCGTTCATCAAAAGCGCGCCCGCACGCCGCCATAGATGGCGCGGCGTTCGACCGGATAGAAAGCGGCGCTGCCTTCGTCCGCTGCCGTTGCCACAGTGTCGGGCGTGTAGCGGACCAGCGCGCTGATGTCGCCGATCGCGCGCTTGGCGGTCAGGTTGCGCGCGTCCAGGAACAGGGTGAGGCCATCGCGCAATTGCGCCTGTGCGCCAAGGTTGAGCAGCGCATAGTCGCCCACCCGCTTTGTGTTGGCATAATCGACCCATGCCCCCTGCGGCAGCCATTCGATGGCGGGCGCGATGCTGAGCCGGTCGGTGCCGAGGCGCAGTTCCGCGCGGTAGAAGTGACGCGGCACCACGGGCAGGCGGTTGTCGCCGAACTGGATGTCATTGCGGAACCGGAAATCGCTAAATTGATAGACCTGCCGCAGGGTGGCCCATGGAGTGAGGGTCAGGTCGAGGCCCGCCTCCACCCCCTGATGCCGAGTCTTGTCCGCGTTGAAGGTGGCGGCGGGGATGACGCCCGCCAGCACGCTATATTGCAGCATTTCGCCGTCTATGTCGGCGCGGTAGAGGCTGATGTCCCAGCGGGCGATGCCGGCGTGGCCGCGTGTGCCGATTTCGGCGGTCCATGCCCGTTGCGGGCGGACGGGGGTGAAACCGGGCGCGCCGCCCGTCGGCGTCTGGCTGAGTTCGCTGAAGCCCGGCAATTCTACCGAGCGGCTGTAATTGGCGTAGAATTGGATCGCGTCGGTGGGCTGGTAGAGCAGGCCGAATTTGGGGGCGAAGGCGTCGAAGCTGTCTTTGCCGCTGCGCGCCGGGGCGAAGCGGTTGTCGATGCGGCGTTCGCCATGGGTGTGGATGCCGCCCGCGATCAGCCACAGGCCGGGCAAGGGCGCGATGCGGGCTTCGCCATAGCTGTTGATCGTTTGTGCGGTGGGAATCTGGTACGCGGTCGGCGCGCCCGGATTGCCGCCGATATTGACGAATTGCCGTGACGCGCCGCTGCCAAAGCGGGCCTGACTGCCCAGCGTCAGTTCGACCGGCAGTCCGTAGAGATCGCTCGCCAGATCAAGGCTGGCGAACCCGCCCCAGACCTGCGCCTTCTGGTCGATCAGCTGAAAAATCGGATGGTCGAGCGCTTTGGCAGCGTAGAACAGGCCGAAGCTGGCCTGCCCGGTGCCAAGGTCGATCGTGGTGCGATTTTGCAGGCGGATCGAATCGATATTGCGGGCCTGACCGCCTGCGAAATTACCCTTGGCCGGGTTATTGCGCACGTCGCGCTCGCTCAGCGCCCCGGCGAGTTTCTGGCGGATCGACTGGGCGCTGGCAGTGAAGCGGGTTTCGATGCGGTCGGTGATGCGGATACCGACATTGCCGTTGAAGCGCAGGGATTTGCGGTTGCCATGGGCGCGTTCGCTGTCGGACTGGTCGGCGGTGATCGCGACGAAGACGTCGCCGCCCGCATCGGCATGGCCATAGGCTGCCTTGGCGCGCAGCGTATCGAAGCTGCCGCCGTCGAGGCGCAGGTCGATGCCCGGCGCGCTGCGCCCGGTGGGCGTTACGGCGTTGATCGCGCCGCCCAGCGTGGAGCCGCCATAGCGCAGCGCGTTGGCCCCGCGATAGACTTCGATATGTTGGAAAACCTGCGGGTCGAGTTCCTGAAAATCGCCATTATCGTCGGCCATGTTGATGGGGACGCCATCCTGCAACAGGGTCAGCCCGCGCATATGGAAGCCGCGCGACAGGCCGGATCCGCGAATGGAAATCCGCACTTCCTGCCCGAAGCGCGGCTGGGTGTAGACGCCGGGCGAAAAGGCCAGCGCATCGCGCAGCGAGACGGTGAGGCGGTTTTCGAAATCGGTGGCGGGGATGAGGCTGACACCGCCGGGGGTGCGCTGGACGCGGGCGGTGGCTTCATCCGCCAAGGCGGTGGCGGTGACGATGATGCGGTTCTGGTCGGGGGGGTCGTCCGCGAGGGCGGGGATGGGCGACAGGGCAAGGGCGCACAGCGACAGGCTGCGCATGGTCTGGATGGGACGCATGATGGATTTAACCTACTGATATATTTTGATTTTGTGATGTTCCCCGATTGGTGAGTGCTATCGCGTGTGAAACACACCTCATTTTACTGCGTCATGCTGAACTTGTTTCAGCATCCATCTCGCCCCAAAAGCAGCTGCTTGTGACGAGAGATGGATCCTGAAACGAGTTCAGGATGACGATGAAGGTGGGGATAGCTTCATATGCGATAGTCGGGGAGCGTTTGGGAATCAGTAGGCAATTGGCGGCCCGGACGAAGGCGGGGGCGGTGCGGCCATGCGGGCGATCAGGCCGGTCTTGAGCGCGAAGGCGATGGGACCGAAGGCCAACTGCCATGCGGGCAGGGTCAGGTCGGCGGCGACGAGCGGCGGGACCAGCGGCTGGATCGACGCGGCGAAGGGGCAATGTTGTTGCCCGGTCATGCCATCGTCAGGATCGCCCTTGCCCGGTGCCTGTTCGCGCGGGACGACGACATTGACAGCGCCCTGCCCGGTGCAGAGTGTGACCACCACGCCCTTTGCCGTGCGGACCGGCATGAAACCGGCGGGCGCGATCAGCTGGATGGCGAGGACGAGCAGCGCCATGGCGGCAAGCAGGCCGCGCGCGGTGCTGGAATGTCGGATCGCCCCCGTCATGACCCAGCGCCCTAGCGGCGAGCTGCCCCCCTGTCCATTGGGGCAAAAGGCCCATGGCGCGCGACCATTCACCTTGACGTAAACGTAAAGCGTTGCTACATCGCCCTACATGGACAAGCGCAGCAGCATCGCCGGGATCGAATTGCCCGACCATAGCGAACGGGAAACCTATACCATCACCGATTTGAGCGAGGAGTTCGGAGTCACTGCCCGCGCCCTGCGCTTTTACGAGGATGAAGGGTTGATCGCGCCGGAACGCCACGGCCTGTCGCGCATCTATTCGCGGCGCGACCGGGCGCGGCTGGCGTGGATTTTACGCGGCAAGCGCGTGGGGTTCAGCCTGACCGAAATTCGCGAGATGATCGACCTGTATGACGCGGACGAAGCGCATGAGGCGCAGCGGCGGGTGACAGTGGACAAGTGCCGCGCACGCATTGCGCTGCTGACCCGGCAGAAGGACGATATCGACGCGGCCATCGCCGAACTGGCGGCCTTCGTCGAAACCATCGAGCAGAAATAAGCCCCTACCCCTACTCAATTAAAAAACATCGCAGGAGAAGACCATGCCCAGCTACACCGCCCCCGTTCGCGACACCCGTTTCGTGCTGGACCATGTGGTCGGGCTGGACCGTTACGCCAACCTGCCCGGTTTCGAGAATGCGACCCCCGATCTGGTCGACGCGATCCTGACCGAAGGGGGCAAGATGGCGGCCGAAGTGCTGTTCCCGCTGAACGCTGTGGGCGACAAGGAAGGCTGCACCCGGCACCAGGACGGCAGCGTGACAACGCCGACCGGCTTCAAGGCGGCGTTCGACCAGTTTGTCGATGGCGGGTGGACGACGATCCATGGCCCGGTGGAATTTGGCGGACAGGGCTTGCCATCCGTGCTGGCGACGGCGGTGGACGAATATGTGCTGTCGGCCAATCAGGCGTTCGAAATGTATCATGGCCTGACCGCTGGCGCAGTCGCCGCGCTGATCGCCAAGGGCAGCGACGAGCTGCAACAACGCTACATCCCCAACATGGTGGCGGGCAAATGGACCGGCACGATGAACCTGACCGAACCGCATTGCGGCACGGACCTGGGCCTCATCAAGACCAAGGCAGTGCCGAACGCCGATGGCAGCTTTGCGATTACCGGGACCAAGATCTTCATTTCGGCGGGCGAGCATGACCTGGCGGAAAATATCATCCACCTCGTCCTGGCCAAGACGCCCGGCGCGCCCGATAGCAGCAAGGGCATTTCGCTGTTCGTGGTGCCAAAGTTCATGGTGGGCGATGACGGGTCGCTGGGGACACGGAACGCCGTATCCTGCGGGTCGATCGAACATAAGATGGGCATTCATGGCAATGCCACCTGCGTCATGAATTATGACGGCGCGACCGGATGGATCGTGGGTGAGGAGAATAAGGGGCTGGCCGCGATGTTCATCATGATGAACGCGGCGCGGCTGGGCGTGGGCCTGCAAGGTCTGGGTCAGGGCGAGATCGCGTTCCAGAATGCGGTTCATTATGCCCGCGACCGGCGGCAAGGCCGCGCGCTGACTGGTCCCAAGGAACCCAATGAAAAGGCCGACACGCTGTTCGTCCATCCCGATGTGCGGCGGATGCTGATGGAGGCCAAGGCCATCACCGAAGGGCTGCGCGCGCTGATCCTGTGGGGCGCGTTGCAGGCGGACCTGTCGCACCATGCCGCGACCGAAGAGGAACGGCAGAGCGCCGACGACATGCTGTCGCTGCTGACCCCGGTCATCAAGGGCTATGGCACCGACAAGGGCTTCGACGTGGCGGTCGCGTGCCAGCAGGTGTTTGGCGGCCATGGCTATATCTGGGAAAATGGCGTGGAGCAGTATGTGCGTGACGCGCGCATCGCCCAGATTTACGAAGGCACCAATGGCGTGCAGGCGATGGATCTGGTCGGCCGCAAGCTGCCGATGAACGGCGGGCGCGCGTTGCAGGCGTTTTTGAAGGTCGTGGCGAGTGAAGTGGCCGACGCCAAGGGCAATGAGAAGCTGGCTCCACTGGCCGAAGCGTTGGAAAAGGCGAGCGGGCAACTAGGCGCGGCGACCATGTGGCTGATGCAGAATGCGATGAAGAACCCCGATCATGCAGGCGCCGGCGCGCATCATTATATGCACATATTGGGCATCGTCGCCACCGGCCTGATGTGGTTGCGGATGGCGAGCGCGGCCACCCGCCTGATCGACGCAGGCGAAGGGGACGCGAAGTTTCTGGAGGCCAAGCTGGTGACGGCGCGCTTCTTTGCCGAACGGATCATGCCCGACGCCGGGTCGCTGCGCCGCAAGATAGAGGGTGGGGCCGACGCGCTGATGGCGCTGGACCCGGACATGTTCCTGGCGGCGTGATCCGATCGCGTTCCCCGGCACGTGCCGGGGAACGCGATCAGCTTTCTGCGCGGCACAGGGAACCGCCCTCCCCGCTCATGCGATTGCCCTGTGGATAGCAGGGGACTCCAATGACCGATCGTGTCGCGCAGCAGGTGCATGTGAATGCGCCATGGAAGATTCCGCCACGGGCGTGGTGGGAGATATTGAAGCGCGTATGGGCGGCGCTGGGCAGCAATCATGTCGGGCTGTTGTCTGCGGGCGTTGCTTATTATGCGTTCCTGTCGATCGCGCCGCTGCTGGCCGCCGTCGCGCTGACCTATGGCCTGTTCGGCGATCCGCAAATGGTGTCGCGGCATATGCAGGCGATCATTTCGGTGGTGCCTGCCGACGCTGCAACCTTGATCAATGACCAGTTGCTGGGCGTGGTCAGTGAGGCGAAGCCTGCGGTCGGATTTGGCCTGGCGGTTGCGCTGGCGCTGGCGGTCTATGGTGCCACGCGGGCGGCGTCGGCGATCATGGAGGCGCTCAATATCGTCTATGGATCGCGCGAAGGGCGCAGCTTCCTGTCCTCGACCCGTGTGTCGATGGGCATCACCTTTTCCGCCGTATTGGTGATGGTCGCGGGCGTTTTTACCGCGACGATCATTGGGCTGGTCCAAAACTGGCTGGTATCGTGGGGACCGGGCGCGCTGTTCGCGATCAAGGCCGTGACCTGGGTCAGCGCGGGGCTGCTCGCCAGCCTGATCTTTGGCCTCATCTATCGCTTCGGGCCGCACCGGCGGCAG